>JBCDFC010000279.1:0-5928 GCA_039178805.1 Pseudomonadota bacterium
AGCCGCGACGGGCAGCATGCTGCGGTCCGTGAGGTCCAGAAGCCAGCCGAGCGTGACGGCGAGGGGGATCGAGACGACGAAGACCGCAAGGCTTTGTGTCCCGACTTTACGGATGATGGGCACGCAGGCCAGGAACCATGGGCCGAATGCGGCCTCTCGCCGCGTCGGCCCGAGCGCGGCCCAAACGCCCGCCACGATCGCCGCCAGGTGCAGGATCTGCAGAAGGCCGATCCACTGCCCCGGGACCGTCGGCACCACGACCAGCAACGCCCGCTCGAGCCCAGGCGCCAAGCGATGGATCTCCTCAACCCAACCATAGGGCAGCGTCAGAATCGCAACGCCGAGCGCGCCATAGCCGAAACGACGCCAGAACTCAGTGTCGTAGCGCCGGGCGGTAAAGCCTGTTGTGAGGCGAACACCGCCGGGCCCCACCGCAACCCATGCGAGGTAGGCGAGGCTCAGAAAATGCAGATACCTGAAGACGCCGAACCAGGTTTTGGACCTCAGCGGTTCGATCGTCTCCCGCACGTCCCAGAAGAACCCACCGCCCAGCGCCTGCGGCCACCAGCCCGTGAGATAGGCGTAGAGCTTGTGCCAGGCGAATGGCAGGCTGAGGATCAGCGCTGCCGCCGCCAACCGCACGAGCCATTTGTTGACCGGTGGCGGCGGGATCCAGCCCATGGCGAAGGCAAAGCCCGTGAAGAAGACGAGCTGCCAGGCGAACGGGTTGAAGAACCAGGTGCCCCTGCCGAACGGATAAGACGGGAAGTTCAGGAACCGCAGTCCTTCGCCAAGCGGTGCCAGAACCGCAGCGAGCCCGCCCCAGTCGTCCTCCACCTTGTAGGCGAGGCCCGCGAGCGTCGCGAGCAGCCAGACCCCGATCACGAAGGCGAAAACCGCCTGCGGTCCGCCCGCCCGATGCGCCGCCATCACGACCGGCACCATCGCGAGGATCACCAGGTACATCGGCAGAATGTCGAAGAGGCCGGGCACATAGGTCAGCGTCAGCAGGCCGATAAGCGCCTCGCCCGTATGCTTGAAGATCGGCACGATGTAGGGCCGCGCCAGGTAGTTTCGCCCTTCCTCACCAACCTCGAAGTGATTGATGGAGAAGGCAATCGCCGCACAGACCAGGATGATGCCGATATGGCACCAGTAGACCTGCCAGATCCGGTAGACGATCCGCCCCAGCCCGAGCAGGAAGCCCTTGCCAGCGAAGACCGTCCCGAAGGCGAGGGCCGATGCGAAGCCCGAACAGAAGACAAAGATCTCGGTCGCATCCGAGAAGCCGAAGCGCGCCGGGATCCACAGCGTCCAAAGGTTACCCGGGATATGCGCCATCAGAATGATGAACATCGCGATACCGCGGAAGAAATCGAGCCTTAGGTCCCGCGGCTTCTTGGGCGGTGTCGCGACACTCGCACTGGAAGGCGCCGCGCCACTCATTCTGCAGCGATCCCTTCTGCGGCAGCACGGGCCCGGGCGATGGCATGGCGCCGACGCGCGGTGAAGCCGTCCTCGGCGCCACGGCGCTTCGCCCGCCCGGCGAGTTCAGCCTCCGCCTCAGCCCAGCGGCCGGCACGGATACCCGCCTCGATCAGCAGGCGTGAGAAGACATCGCGCTGGGCGTGGCTGCCGCCCACACGCTGGAGATCCGCGCGGCAGCTTCGAAGCGCGTCGAATGCCGTGCCGTAATGCCCTGCCCGGAACGCAGCGAGCCCACGCGCCGCCGGCAGACCGGCAACCGCCGCCACTTCGTGCATGTCGTGGTCCGACCCCTGAGCATCGGCAGCCAAACGGCAGATCATCTTGTCGGCGGCGCCACGCCTGCCGCCCGCCTCGAGCGCGAGCAAGTAGTGGAGGTCGGCGAAGACGACGCAGCCTGGCTCGACCCGATTCTCGGAGAGCGCCGCAAGCTCATCCCAGCGGTCGCCCACCTCGATGCCCTCGATCTCAAGTCGCGTCAGCATCGCAGCACCGTTCGAGATATCGCGATAGTCATCGGTATGCTCGGCCCGGATCCGCGCGTCATAAAGGTTCAAGACCGCGTCATACTCTCCGCGGTCCAGGTGGAAAAGGGCCAGATGCCACCAGACATGCGCGCCGAAGTTGTTGCAGTGCTCAAAACGCCCGGCCTGTCCGGCGAGCCAGGCGATGCCCTGGTCGTTCCGTGCCGTCATGTCGTAAACATGCGCAACGGCATGAAGGGCCCAGGCATCGTTAGTCTCAAGCTCGATCGCCGCCCTGCCCGCCCGTTCGGCAGCGGAGTAGTCGCCGTTCTCCTCGAGCGCAAAAGCATGACAACCGAGAGCGAAGCCCTCGAGTGCCGCGCCAACGCACCGCGGGATAGCCGCAGAGGTCCGCTCCAGCATCCCACGCCGATCGCCCAGGACGAAACGGATCGCGTGATCGAGCTTCAGCGCCAGGATGTCATCAGGCCGCATCTCGAGCCAAAGCGCGAGGCGCGATGCCGCCCGGCCGGGACGTCCAGCAGCATAGTGCGCAAGGGCTTCTTCGAATGCTGCCAAGCGTTCGGGCATCGGCTGTGCAACCCGCGCCGATATCGCCCGCGCCTCCTCCAGTTCTTGCCGTGCAGGCCCCGCCAATTCCGATCGGCCGAGGAGCAGGAGGAAGAAGCCCTTGGCGATCCTCGCCAGCGCGAAGTCTGGTGCTGCCTCAAAGACACGGCCGAGCTGATCGGGTGTCGATCGGCAATGGGCCAGGAAACCGGTGACCGTGGCGTCCCACGCGGCGGCCGCCTCGGGCGAGAGCGCCGCAGTCATCTCCGCGTCGCAACCGCCATTCCGCTCGTTCATGCATGGCTCCACTGGCTTACATCGGCGTGTGTCTCACCGGATCTCACGCTAGTATGCGGCGGCTCCGACGCTACGCGACGGCGGGTCACCGATTTGTTATTCCATATGAGCGGGGACTGACGGGCCGATGGCGGGGCGCTAGACCCTCAATGCCGACGCGGAGGGCAGTTGCCCGTTGAATGGGCTCAGGCAGCGATGGAAGTGAGATCGAGCGAGACCACGCGATCGAGACCCGGGCCCGCCACGCAGCCTCGCGTCGTAGCGGCTGGCGCCATCGGTCTCGTGGTAGTCGCCGTTGCGGCGTTCGTTGCGCGCGGCGGTTTCAGTGGCACACCGGATGAGGGATTGCGCTACGCAGCCGGTGCCCTCCTCGGCGGGCTCGCAGGGCTCGGGCTCTATCACGCTGCGTTCGGTTTCACCGCCGCTTGGCGAAGGCTCGTGCGAGAGCGTCGCGGGGCGGGTCTACGGGCGCAGATGTTGCTGCTGGGTGGGGCCTGCGTCGTCACATATCCCCTGATCGGGTGGGAAAGCGCGACGGGCTGGAACATGCACCCGGTCATCCTGCCCATGGGGCTCGCCTCCGCCGTTGGCGCCTTCGTCTTCGGCATCGGCATGCAGCTTGGCGGCGGCTGCGCCTCGGGCACGCTCTTCACCGTCGGCGGCGGCTCGACCCGAATGGTCGTCACGCTCGCTTTCTTCATCGCCGGCAGCGTCTGGGCCACGGCCCATATCCCCAGCTTCTGGCGCCATGTGGACGAGATCACGGGCATTCCCAACCTCCCGGCTTTCTCCGCTGTGAACGCATTCGGCCCGATCGGGGCGCTACTCGTACTCGGGGCGCTCCTCGCCGCGATCTGGCTGGGCTCAGCGCTGCTCGAGCGACGGGCCCATGGCGGGCTCGAGAGCCCTCGCCTGACGCTCAGCCTCCGCGCCGGGCCCTGGTCGCTCACCCTCGGCGCGCTGGTTCTGGCCGGCGTCAGCATCGGCTGCTTTCTCCTCTTCCAGCGCCCCTGGGGCGTCACCGCAGGCTTCGCGCTTTGGGGGGCCAAGATCGGCGACGCGATCGGCCTCGGCGTCTCGTCCTGGGAGTATTGGCAGGGCTGGCGCGCCGGTCAGCTCGAGGCGAGCGTCTTCGCCAACCGCACCTCGGTGATGAATTTCGGGATCGTGTTTGGCGCCCTGGCTGCAGCGGGCCTTGCCGGTCGCTTCGCACCGGTCGGCCGGCTAACCAGACGCGAGCTTTGGACGGCGATCCTCGGCGGGCTCTTGATGGGTTACGGCGCCCGCCTTGCCCATGGCTGCAACATCGGCGCCTATCTCGGCGGTATCGTCTCGGGCTCGGCGCACGGGGTGTGGTGGCTCTTCTGGGGCTTTCTAGGCTCAATGGCCGGAACCTGGGCCCGTGCGCTCCTCGCGATGGACCCGCCGCTCCGCCGCCTGCCGACTTGATCGGCCAAGACTGCTACTGGAGAGACCCATGTTCCGCGCCCTCGCCCTTCTCATCGCAATTGCCCTGGCCCTGCCCGCCGCCGCAGGTCCGATCGCCCCGCGCGACGGTTGGGAGATCGCCGAGAGCGGCAAGCCCTACGCAGAGCTCCTCGCCGCTCTCAAGCAGGCGATCAAGGACGAGGGCATGATCAAGGTGACCGAAGCGGGCCCGACGGGTGCCGCCAAGGCCCGAGGGATCGAGATCCCCGGCAACCGCGTCCTCGGCGTTTATCGCAATGACTTCGCCGTCCGCGCGCTTCGGGCGTCGACGGCGGCGATGATCGAGGCTCCGATCCGGTTCTATGTGACCGAGGGACCGGACGGCACCGGATGGCTTAGCTACCGCAGACCGAGCGCCGTCTTCGCGCCTTACGCAAGCGACGGCGGCGAAGAGCTGGCGACCATAGGCGAAGAGCTGGACACGATCTTCGCCGCCATCGCAGCGCGCGCCCTCGCCAAATGACGCCGCACCCAGCGCTTCTCAGCCGAGAGAGACCGCCACCCCTGGACAAGGGCCGCCCGCATCTACTACACGCTCCCCGCACGCCCTAAGGCGCCCGCCCAGGTAGCTCAGTTGGTAGAGCAGCGGACTGAAAATCCGCGTGTCGGTGGTTCGAATCCGCCCCTGGGCACCACTCCATTTAATTTTCTTGGCTTTTTCAGGCGAGCAACCGAGGCATCAGCACCTGAAATGTTCGACATACGCTCCGCCGCCGAGTCTGCTGCCTGAGTCCTAGAATACGCCTTCGAACAGGTCATCACGTGCTTCAGATCGGCATGGCCAAGCCACGACATAATCTCGTGCGGCGTACAGCCGGCCTCGGCCAGTTTCCGTCCAGCCGCCTTCCGCAGACCATGAAAATTGAGAGAGCGCCCATGCTCGTCTGGGTCGCCTAGACCGGCGTCCTTGACCCATGACGATGTCGTGGTGGAGCGATCTTCTGGACGACGTCAAAGACGAGGGACGCGTTGTGAACCTGCACACCGCCGACGCGCCCGGGGGTACTGCGGCGGCCGTCGCACAGTACTGAGCGGCTAGGCAGGAATGGATCGCACGTGATGGAAGCAATCGGCTGCTGGCAGCGCGCGAATGAACTGACCATCGTGCAGGCGGCAAGGGCCGCGCCCCTCGAGCCCGCCCGAAGGATCGGCGATATGTGGGCGGTGGATTGGGGATAGGCCCCGACAAAGCGTCTTGCATACGCATATGTTTGGAGGGCCGCTCTTGAGGCGACGCTCTCATCCCCGATGAGCGGTGGCGCCTAATTGGTAGCACGACCAGGTGGTGATCAGGATGGCCTAGTACGACATGATTTTCCGCAACGGTAACGTCGTCAACCAGCATGGGTTCGGTGCCACCGGCATCGGACTGCGCGTCGACCGCATTGTGGCGATTGGCAGTCTGCGCGCTGGGGTCGTTGAAACCGAACGCTCGCACAGCACCAGGTTCCAATCCCAAGACTAAGCGAAGCCCGCGCTCTTCAAGTACATTGAGATGTCGTACCGCCGGCAGCGCCGGCATTCGACCATCGGCTACCAGACGCCAGCCCAACAGAGAACGGAGATAGTCGTGGCGCAGGCTGCATAAACGAGAAACACCCAACTCCGGGATCATGGAACAAGG
>JBCDFC010000280.1:0-5902 GCA_039178805.1 Pseudomonadota bacterium
CAGATCCGCGACGCCAAGCGCGAGTTCGACAAGATGTCGCGCGTCGATTTCAGCGAGCAGGCGAAGCGCGCGCAGGACAGCCTGATGTCGGGAGGCAAGTCTTCGGGGGACAAGTCTTCGGAGGACACGTCTTCGGGGGACAAGTCGTCTGGCGATGGCACCGAGGCGTCGGCGGCGAAAGCGAGCGCGGCTCCGACTGATCCAGCTCCCGCCCAGCCCAAAGCGCAAGCCGAACCGAAGCCCGAACCCGCGCAGGCGGCTACAGCGGCCCCAGACCCCGTGGAACCCGCGCAGGCCGTGCAGACCGCGCAAGACAAGGCCTGAGATGCCCGCGCGCGACGACGAAGCCCATATCGAGGCCAGCTCCGCCCCGCTGATCGAGCATCTGATCGAGCTTCGTCAGCGGCTGGTTTATGCGCTGATCGCGCTCGCGGTCTTCGCGGGCGGGTGCTTCTATTTCTACGAGCCGCTGATCGCGTTCCTGGCGCATCCGCTGCTGTCGATCGACCCGGATGCGGTGATCCAGACGCTGAGCCCACAGGAAGCGTTCTTCACGGTGATGAACCTCTCGATCTGGGGTGGGCTCTTCTTCGGCTTCCCGGTGATCGCGTTTCAGCTTTGGCGGTTCGTGGCGCCGGGGCTTTATCGTTCGGAGCAGTCGGCCTTTCTGCCGTTTCTGATCGCGAGCCCGTTTCTTTTTATCTGTGGGGCGGCGCTCGCGTATTTCCTGGTGATCCCGCTGGCGCTCGACTTCCTCATCGCCTTTGCGGAGAGCGCGACCGAGGACGGCGGTGTGAATATCACCAATGAGAACCGATTCTCGGAATATGTGGGCTTTATCAAGGTGATGCTGCTCGCTTTTGGCATCAGCTTTCAGCTTCCGGTGTTGATCACGCTGATGGGGCGGGCAGGTCTGGTGAGCGCCGATCAGCTCGGTCGTGGGCGGAAATACGCGGTGGTGGGGATCGCTGCGATGGCGGCGATCATCACGCCGCCGGATGTGATCAGTCAGCTCGCGCTCGGGATCTCGGTCTATGTGCTCTACGAGATCTCGATCCATCTCGTGCGTCTTGCGGAGCGGCGCCGTGCGGCGCGCGACGATGAGGACGAGGAGGACGAGTTCGAGGAGGGCGCGGACGAGACGCCGGCCGGGCCTTGAGCCTGCGCGATGTCTCGGCATCGGCGCCCGATGAGCGTCAGCTCGAGGCGTTGGAGCGGATCGCGGCGGCCTTGGAACGCTTGGCGCCGCCGGCGGCCGTGGTACCCGATTTCGACGCGGCCGAGGCCTGGGTCTGGCAGGCGTCGCCGGACCGGTTGGAGCCGGTTCCGCGCGTGGCGCGCGTCGAGATCGACCTTCTGGTGGGCATCGACCGGGCGCGGGACACGCTTTTGGAGAACACCCGGCGGTTCGCAGCGGGGCGGCCCGCGAACAACGCGCTGTTGTGGGGCGCGCGGGGTATGGGGAAATCGAGCCTTGTGAAGGCCGCGCATGCGGTGGCGAACCGCGAGACGGGGATGCTCCGCCTCGTAGAGATCCATCGCGAGGATATCCCCACCATCGGGCGGCTTTTGGAGCTGCTGGCGGGGCATGATCGGGGCCAAGAACGGGGCCAAGAACGGGGCCAGGAAAGGGGGCAGCGTTTCATTCTGTTCTGCGACGACCTCTCCTTCGATCACGATGACAGCCACTATAAGAGCCTGAAGGCGGTGCTGGATGGGGGCGTCGCGGGGCGGCCGGAGAATGTGCTCTTTTATGCGACGTCGAACCGGCGGCATCTGATGCCGCGCGATATGATCGAGAACGAGCGGCAGACGGCGATCAATCCCTCGGAGGCCACGGAGGAGAAGGTGTCGCTGTCGGATCGCTTCGGGCTCTGGCTCGGGTTCCACCCCTGCGGCCAGGACGAGTATCTGGCGATGGTCCGGGGCTATTGCGATGCGCTCGGCATCGCGATCGAGGACGCGCGGTTGCGCGCCGAGGCGATCGAATGGCGCCAAACCCGGGGGGCGATGTCGGGCCGCGTCGCCTGGCAGTTCGTGCAGGATCTGGCCGGGCGGGTGTGATGTAGGAGGGCGCGCTTATGGGCGCCCCGGCTTCGGCCCTGCGGGCCTCAGCGGCCCGCCCGCCAGCCGCGCCCATCCGTGGCGCTCGATTCTACAGATAATCCTGTGGGTTGACGCTTTCGGCGCCGCGCCGGATCTCGAAATGCATGCGCGGGGGGGCCGTGCCGTCGCCGGGGGCGACGACGCCGATGGGCTGGCCCGCAGCGACGCGGCTGCCTTTGCCGACTTGGACGTCCGTGACGCGGCCATAGACCGTGAGCACGTCGCCGCGGTGTCGGATAAGAACGATGGTGCCGAGCCCACCCAGAGATTGCGAGACGAGGGCCACTTCGCCCGGGGCGGCCGCGTGGACGGGGGTGCCGGGGCTTGCGTCGAAATCGACGCCTTCGTTGCGCGTACCGCTGGAGGAGAGGTTGTAGGGCACGGCGATCGGGCCATCGACCGGGCGGGTGAAACTGATGCCGAGATCGGCGCTGCTGGGCGCGCTTTGGCTGCCGGCGAGGGCGGCTGCGGCTTCTTCATCGGCCTCCTTCGCAGCCTGTTCGATCGTTTCGGCACGGGGCGCTGCGGCCACGTCCGGCTCGGGCGTTTGATAGCGCGAAAGCTCGGGCGAGGCGGGTCTGGCCGTCGGTTCGGGTTCGGGCGGGAGCGGGCTGCCGGCGGATGGGGGTACGCTGAGACCGCCCGACCGAGCGGGCGGGGGTGTCGGCGCCGGCGTGGCCGTGCCGTCGGTTGCGGGGACGGGTGCCGCGGCCGCTGGGTCGGCAGCGGCGACACGTTCGCCATCGGCCGCGCTTGCGGGGTTGGATGTGGGCGTCGCGGACACCGTTCCGGCGCTGTCGATCGCTGCGGCGGCGAGCGCGGGCGACCAACCGGCCGACCCGGTCGTCGTAGGTGCGGCGGTAGTGGTTTCTCCGGCAGGGGCGAGGCCGCCTGTTTCGACGCCGCCGCTGCTGCCTGGGCCGAGGGCGAGGCTGCCGGTTTCGGACCCGGTTTCGGACCCGGTGACGGGCGTGGGTGTCCCGAGCGGTGTCGCCGTCGATGGGACGGTCGTTGAGGTGGGGGCTCCGCCGACGCGGATACCGCCATAGCCGCCCGGGCGTGGGGGGAGGACGAGTTCGTCCCCGTCGCGCAGGACGGTTTCAGGCTGGAGGCCGTTATAGGCGCCGAGTTCCGCACCGGTGATGCCGACGCGGCTGCCGATCTGGGCGACGGTCTCGCCATCGCGGGCGACGGCCGCCTCGTAGCCGTCGTAGGCGATGATCCCGGGCGTGCCGGGCGCCGGTTGCGCGGCACCCGGGGCGCTGCCGCGGTATTCGACGCTGGCGCGGTTCGGGTCCTGGTTGCTGGCGCAGCCTGCGAGGACGCCGAGCGCCGTGAGCGTGCCTGCAAGCTGCATCGTCCGCCGGCGCCGCTGTCTCGGATGGGCCATTTCGGTTTCTCCTGCTTGGCCGGGCGTGCTTCGCGCACTGCCGGTCCCGTCTCCGCCTGTCCTTGCCCCGGACCCCCCGCATCTCACGCGCGGAATGGCCCTTGCCGGCGCGGCGAGCCCCATCGACATGCGCTCAGCCCGGCTCCGGCAGGCCCTCGACCAAGGGCAGGAACAGGACCTCACAGAGCTCCCGGTATTCGAGGCCGCCGTCTTCGGCTTTCTCGATCCGGATGAGCTGTTGCACGTCGTCGGACTGACCGACCGGCAGCACCATTATGCCACCTGGACGCAGCTGTTCCAACAGGAGGGCGGGGGCGTCGTCGGCGGCGGCGGCGACGAGGATGCGGTCGAAGGGCGCTTGTTCGGGCCAGCCGCGGGTTCCGTCGCCCGCGCGAAGGCTCACATTCGCGATCTCGAGCGCTTCGAGCCGGGCGCGCGCGGTCATCACGAGGGGGCGGTGGCGCTCGATCGCGTAGACCCGTCGGGCGAGGCGGGCGAGGACGGCCGTCTGATAGCCCGAGCCAGCGCCGATCTCCAGCACCTTGCAGCGGTCGGTCACGTTGAGCGCCTCGGTCATGAGGGCGACGACCGTCGGCTGCGAGATCGTCTGGCCGCAATCAATGGGCAGGGCTGTGTCGTCGAAGGCGCGATCCTCGAAGGCGTCACCGATGAAGCGCTCGCGCGGGACGCCCTCGATCGCCGTCAGCACGCGATGATCGCGGAGCCCCGCTTGGCGCAGGCTCAGCATCAGACGCATCAGGTTCTCGGCGCGGGGCCCGGGCTCCATCGCCGCCTCAGGCGCCGCCGGCGGCGGCATCGGGGCCCTGGGCGAGGGCCGCGGCAGCACCTTCCAGCAAATCGTCGGCGGTGAGCCGCGGGAAGAGCGGCGTGATGGTGATATGGCCCTCGGTCACCAGGGCGGCATCGGTGCCCGGAGGCGCGCTCTCGTTCCGCGTGTTATGGCTGAGGAAGTGGTAGTGGCGGCCGTTCGGCGCGGCATGAGGGGCGACCTGGAACGTGGCGGAGGCGCGCATGCCATGGGGGCAGACGCGCATGCCTGTCACGGCCGGAGCGGCGACCGGCGGGAAGTTCACGTTGTAGAAGGCGCCCGGCCGCCAGGGCATGCGGAGGACCGCGCGCAGGAGCTCGGCGCCGTGGCTGCGTGAGGCTTCCCACATATCCTCGGGCGCGTCGGGCTTGCGGCTGTAGGCTTGGCTGAGGGCGACGGCGCGGGCGCCTTGCATCGCGGCCTCCATCGCAGCGCCCACAGTGCCAGAATAGACCACGTCCTCGGCCAAGTTGAAGCCGCGATTGACGCCCGAGATCACGAGGTCGGGCGGGGTGTGGGCCAGGACATGGCAGAGCCCGACGAGCGCGCAGTCGGCGGGGTAGCCGTCGATGGCAAACCGGCGCGGCGCGATCTCGGCCAGGCGCATGGGCGAGGCGTAGGAGATCGCGTGGCTTGCGCCCGAGCGCTCGTTTTCCGGGGCGACGACCCAGACTTCGCCTTCGGGGCCAGCGATCTCGGCCGCGATGGCCTCGGCGACGGCAAGCCCCGGTGCGTTGATGCCGTCGTCATTGACGATGAGTATGCGCATGAGCCCCCCGCTGCCGATCTCGCCCATGCTTCTAAGGCGGAGCGGCCGGCATGGTCCATGCCCAGCGGGCGATTTTCGGTGTCTGCCGCGGTCGCAGGTTTGGGGGGGAGCCGCGTTTTGACTGGGAACCGATCAGACGGCCATGCGAGGGGCGGCGCAGGAGGCGGCGCAGTGGGGGCCGCGCAGGGGGCCGCGCGGCCGTTCGTCGTAGATCAGGCGGGTTGCGGCTCGTCGCCATGGCCGCCTGTGCGCGCATTGCCATCGCGTTCGGCGCGGAAGCGGTCGAACTCGGCGCGATCTTTCGCTTTGCGGAGGCGTTCGAGAAAGGACGAGAAGGCTTCCTGCTCCTCCTCGAGGCGCTTCAACGTCGCCTCGCGATACTCATCGAAAGCGCTGTTCCCGCTCGAGCGGCCGAACTTCTTCGCCATGCGACGCTCCGAGCGCCGCCCTTTCCAGCATCCCATTCTTCCACTCCAGATCATGTATCCGAGGATCGCGAGGCCGATGGGCCAGATCAGCACGAAGCCCAGCACCATTGCGGCGATCCATGCAGGCTGTCCCAAGTCGTCGAGCTTGGCCTCGACCCGTCTGAGAAAGCCCAGTGCACTCTCCATCTCGTCCTCCGTGGCGATGTAAATGTTATTCACATTCACGATCTGGGGAGGCTGCGTCATTCCGTCAAGACGCACGCGGCGCGCAGGGGCGGAAATTAGGGGTCGGAGAGCAGGCCGATGCCGCGGAGATAGATGCCAACCCCGCTTTCGAGAAGCTCTTCGGCCGGGATCGGGCCCCGCCGTGCCCCGCCTGG
>JBCDFC010000281.1:0-5857 GCA_039178805.1 Pseudomonadota bacterium
ATGAAGAGACGCGCCCCAGCGCTCGGCAGCCCCTGGCCATTGCCGAAGCAGCAGATGCGGCTGTGTTCGAGGAACCGGCCGACGACGCTCTTGACCCTGATGTTCTCCGACAACCCCGGCACCCCCGGTCGCAGACCACAGATGCCGCGAATGACGAGATCGACCTTCACGCCGGCCGTTGATGCCTCATAAAGCGCATCAATCATGTCGTCTTCGATCAGCGAGTTCATCTTGGCCCAGATCTGCGCGGGCCGCCCCGCACGGGCATGCTCCGTCTCCGCGCCGATCAGCTCCAAAAGCGTCCGTTTGAGCGTAATCGGCGCGACCTGGACTCGATTGAGGCTCGACGGTTCGGCATAGCCGGTGATGAAGTTGAAGATCTTGGCGGCATCGCGGGCTGGCGCGGGCGAGCAGGTGAAGAGCGAGAGGTCCGTGTAAATCTTCGCCGTGATCGGGTGGTAGTTCCCGGTCCCGAAATGCGTGTAGGTGATGAGGTCATTGCCCTCGCGCCGGACGACCGTCGAGATCTTCGCGTGGGTCTTGAGATCCACGAAACCGAAGACGACTTGCGCACCGGCCCGCTCAAGCTGTCGCGCCTGTCGGATGTTCGCCGCCTCGTCGAACCGCGCCTTCAGCTCGACAAGCGCCGTCACCGACTTGCCATCCTCGGCCGCCTCGCAGAGCGCCGCGACGATGGGGCTGTCCTTAGATGTGCGGTAGAGAGTCTGTTTGATCGCGATCACATTCGGATCGCGCGCCGCCTGCTGCAGGAACTGCACCACGATCTCAAAGCTTTCGTACGGGTGGTGCAGCAGCATGTCCTTCTGACGAACGGCTGCGAAGATGTCGCCGTCATGGTCGCGGACCCGCTCGGGAAGACGAGGCTGATAGGGCGGCCATTTGAGATCGGGCCTGTCATCGGTCACAAGCTCTGAGAGCGCCGCGATCCCGACGACACCATCGACCGCGATCACCTCCTCGGCGCGCGCCCTGCTCTGGTTCACGATCAGCGTCCGCAGCCGCTCCGGGCTTTGCGAGGAGAGCTTGAGGCGTACGACTTCCCCCCGACGACGGCGTTTCAGAGCGGTCTCGAACTCACGCACCAGATCTTCGGCTTCTTCCTCGACCTCCAGATCGCTGTCGCGGAGGACGCGGAACAGGCAATGCCCGGTCGCCTCGTAGCCCGGGAAAAGCTGCGACTGGAAAATCTCCAGCAGCGTCTCGATCGGCAGAAAGCGGATGCTGCCATCGCGCCCTGCCTCCAGCCGGATGAAGCGCTTGAGCTGCGGCGGCACGGGGATGAGCGCGTCCAGCGGTTCCCCATCGCGACTGCGTTCGAGGCTGAGAGCGAGGGCCATGCCGCCATTGGCGATGAAGGGGAAAGGGTGCGCCGGATCGATCGCCAGCGGTGTGAGGACCGGGAACACTTGCTCAAGGAAGTGGCGCTCTAGCAGCGTATGCTCTGCCTCGGTCAGCTCATGCGCTTCGACCACATGGATGCCATCCGCCGCCATCTCGCGCCGCAAGGTGCGCCAGACGCGCTGCTGCGCGCGCTGCAACGCCAGCGCCTCTGCATCGATTGCAGAAAGCTGCTGTGCCGGCGTGCGCCCGTCGAGCGAGCGGGTTTCCACCCCAGCATTCACTTGCGCGCGGAGGCCAGCGACGCGCACGGTGTAGAACTCATCGAGATTGTTGCCCGAGATCGAGAGGAAGCGGAGCCGTTCGAGAAGAGGCTGCTCTCGGTTCTCCGCCTCCTCCAAAACCCGCCAATTGAAACGAAGCCAGGAAAGCTCTCGGTTGAAGAAGCGTTTGGATGAGGTCGGCTCGACCGCGACCGCATGCGCTTCCGGCACCGGGGTCTCGCTGAATGTCAGAAAATCGGCGCGTACCGTGTGTCGCGCGCCGCTCGCATCACCATCCATTCTTAGGCGTCCTATTCGCTATGGTGCGTTCTTGTCCGACGGGCCGCGCAGCGCCTGAGCCGCTAGTGCCTGCGTGACCCGACGCCGCTTGCGCAGGCTGGCCTCAGCGTCGAGCTTGCCGGCTGCATCGGCTATTCCTGCGAACGAGCGCTCGACCCTGTGAACCACCCACGCAGCGGCATTGGGTACGATGTCGAGACCTCGATCACGACCAATCTTTAGCAGAAGTGCCGCAAGAAGGGCATCGTCTGGCGGTGCGATCTCGGCAATTGTCACACTTTGCAGGCGCGAGGCGAGGTCGGGCGTCGCGATCCGCCACCGCACCGGTGCGCCTCGGCCCGTGAGCAACAGCCTCGTCCGACCGCTCGCCGCGAGATTGAAGAGATGGAAGAGACCGTCCTCGGCCCGTTCCCGCCGTCCCTTCGCAAGATCGGCCAAACGGTCGACATCTTCGACAACCGCAAGACCGGGAACGGCAAGCGCCGGCGCGCTCTCGGGCGTCAACTCGTCGACTGTTGTCAGTGTAGCAGGGGTGTCCGCCATCGCGACATGGGCGAGATGGGTCTTGCCTGCGCCTGCCGGGCCGATGATCGCGAGCCTGCCGGAAGGCCAACTGGCAGGTGTCAGCACGGTGTCCGCCGCCATGGCGTTCGACGGGGTGACGATGAAGTCCTCCCGCCCAAGTGCGGATCTTGTCGGGAACGAGAAGGTGAGCTGCGCCGTATCCGCGCCCATCAGCCAGAACCACCCGTGCCCGACTGGCCCGACTGGCCTGGTTCATTCTCCGCATCGCGACGCTCAGCCTCGCGCGCCTGTCGCGCCACGATGGCCCGCCAGGACGGATCGCCCTGATAGAGGCGGCCGAGCCGATACTGCCCAACGAGAAAGCGCGCCATTACCCCGATCGCAGCAGCAGCAGGTACCGCGATCAGCATGCCGACAAAGCCCATCAGCGCGCCGAAAACCGAGAGCGCAAGCATCAGCCAAACCGGGTGCAGCTTGACGTGGCCACCGACGAGTTTCGGCGTGAGATAGTTGCCCTCCACCACCTGGCCGATGCCGAAGACCACGGCGACAAGCAGGATCCACTGCGGCTCCGCCCAGAACTGGCTGACGGCAATGCCGATGGAGATCACCCCGCCAAGGATCGAACCGACGAAGGGAATGAAGCTGATGAGACCCGCAAAGAGCCCGACCAGCAGGCCGAAATGCAACCCGACAACTGTGAGAGCCACCGCATAGAAACCACCCAAGATCATGCACACGGTGAGCTGACCGCGGATGAAACCCGCGAGCACATCGTCAAGCTCGAGCGCCAGCTTCCGGATCATCGACTGGTGCTGCCGAGGCGCGAGTTCGTCCACCGCCGCGATCAGGTTGTCCCAATCGTAAAGGAGGTAGAAGCCGACAACGGGCGTGATCACCAAAAGGGTCACGAAGTCGAAGACCGCAAGGCCGCCGACCCAGACCTTTTCAAGAACACGCACAGACCAATCCTCGGCGCGCCCTTGCAGCATGTTGACCATGCGCCCGACGATGCCGGTGTCCGCCGTACCTTCGGGGGCGAGCGTCGCCATGATGCCATGCGCGCGCTCGACATAGCCGGGTGCCGCGGCGATCAGGGTGCGCACCTGGTCGATCACGGCCGGGACGAGCAGGAGTGCTACGGCAAAGAAGAAGAAGGCTAGGCCGACGCTTAAAGTCACCGTCGCCATCATTCGGCTCATACCGGTCCGTTCGAGCCGGTCGGCGATAGGATCAGCGAGATAGGCGATCGCCGCGCCCAGGATAAACGGCAACAGCGGATCCGCCAGGAACCACAAGAGCGCAAGGAAGACGACGAGCCCAAGGCCCCACCAGCGCAGCTGTTCGCCGACCGTCATGCTCGCTCTCCGCCGCCGCCAATATGAGGCGCTCGGTGGGACTGTGGCGGGGAGGGTGAGCAGGCGTCAACCACCACCGCCACATCGAGGGGAGCGAACGCGTGCAACAGCAGGCTGGCGCCCCAGCGGCGCCAAGCTTCAGCGATCAGCCGCCGCGTCCTCACAACCGACTTCCTCGGCGAGGACACCGCCCAGCCAATCTGTCGTGTGGGTGTCGTCACTGGGCGCCCGATCCGCGCATCCTTCGGCTCTCGGCGCAGACACATCGACGGCGACGGTTTCGCTTAGCCCCTCATCCGACGTCGCGACCTTCGGCGGGAAGAGGGTCGCTCCAGAGAGCTTGCCAGGTCGGTCAGGCTCAGCGCTCTCACCGAAAACAGCTTCTCGGCACCGGACTTCCTTCTCAAGGATGCCGCTCACCCATTGGTTCTCATCTACCTGTCCTGCGACGCCGCCAAACTGTTCGGTCTCTGGGCACGCAGCCCTCGGCGCGTCGGTCTCCAACGTGACCGCGGCGCGGAGCCCACGTTCCATCGGCGTCAATTCAGCTTCGCGGAAAGCAAGTTCCGGCTGCGGTGCCGCGTTGGTGCGCCGCGGCTCGGCCAGTGCCGGCTCGAAGGCGCCGGACGCGCCGTCACCCATGGGACGGTCCAGATACGGCATCATCGCCGCCTGCTCGCCGCCACCCCCCTGCAACGTGCCGGGGTCGAAGACGCGAAGGGGTTCGTTCTCATTGCGCTTGATGACAGGGCGGTCGTCACGGGCGCCGAAAACACCGCCCGCAGCGGCGACCTCCTCGCTTGCTTCCAAGCCGATGGCCGAAGTGAGTGCCCGCACGTCACCACCGACGGAAAAGAACACGCCCATCGACAGCACAAGCAGCGTAGCGACGAGCGTTACCCAATCCAGGGTCACCGCCCCGCGATCGGCCTGTCGAAACCGCACAAGGGATCCCGCGCGGTACGCTGCGCAAAACCTCGGAACCATGACGAACTACCATCCCACCACGAGACTCTGTATCGAAGCTGTACAGTGTCCCCACGATAGTAATGAATACTGGCAGTATGAGGGCAGTCAAAAGAAAAAGCGCGCCAAGCGCCTGAAAGTCTTCAGATTCAACTAGACCGCGAACTGCTCGCGCACGATGCGTTCCTCAAGGCTGTGACCAGGGTCGTAGAGGAGCCGGAGCGCGATGTCCGTGGCGAGTGAGACATCGACGCTGGCCACGTCGCGCATCTCGACATGGTCGGCGGTGGCCGAGACCGGTCGCTTATGCTGCTCCAGCACATCGAAGCGCACATTGGCCTCATACGGCAGTAGCGCCCCACGCCACCTTCGCGGGCGAAAGACCGCAACCGGCGTCAATGCAAGCAGCCGGGCGCGGATCGGAACGATTGGTCCATGGGCGGAGTGGTTGTAAGCGGTCGAGCCGGCCGGCGTCGCGACCATCACCCCGTCGCAGACCATCTCTTCGAACATCACCTCGCCATCGATCGTGACCCTGATCTTTGCCGCCTGCCGCGTCTCACGCAGAAGCGCGACCTCGTTGATCGCGAGCGCCTCGCAGCGCTCCTCGGTGGCACCAGCCGCCCCCTCGGCCAGCATGCGTAGCGGATTGATCTCCGCCACCTTCGCCAGAGACAGCCGTTCGCGAAGATCGCCGTCGCTAAAGGCATTCATCAGGAAACCGACCGTGCCGCGGTTCATGCCGTAGACAGGCGTGCCGCTGCCCATGGTCGCGTGCAGGGTTTGCAACATGAACCCATCGCCACCCAGCGCCACGATGATCTCGGCCTCTGCGGGCTCGACATGGCCATAGCGCGCGCGCAGGTCCGTGCAGGCGGATTGGGCATCCGGCATGTCGCTCGCCACGATCGACAGCCTTTCGGACATGCCGACGGCCTCCTTAACGCCCTGCCCCACCTTCGGGGTGCAGCCCTCGGCACCCTTCCGCTTTCGCCAGACGAAAGAAAGCTGCTCATGCGAGGGATGGGACGCATTTTCCCCTGTCGCCGCACCAGACCCTGAGTATGTTGCGCCCCAGTGACAAAG
>JBCDFC010000282.1:0-5826 GCA_039178805.1 Pseudomonadota bacterium
CGAGAAAGCTGCCGCCCCCCAGAACAGCCTTCGCGACCCGAACCGCCCCACCAGCTCACCGGCCATCGGCGTCGTCACCATCGCCGGCAGGAACACGAAGTAGACGAGGCCGAGCGACGCCGGGTCGAGCCCGTAGCGGGCGGTCACAAGCTCGAAATTCACATAGGTGAAGACGCCCACGAAGACGAAGAGGATGAGGAACCCGATGGCGAAGGACGCGCGCAAGGCCGGCACGGCGAGATGCGCCCGCCACGCCTCGAGCGGCGGCCCGCTCCGCTCCGGCGGCTGCTCGCTGCGCACGCCGATCACCACGATGGCCAGCAAGGCGCCCAAAAGGTTGAGCGCGGCGAAGACGAAGAAGGTGTCGAACACGCCGATTGCCGCCGCCGCCTCCGACGCCAGGAACCGCCCGAGCAGGTTCGAGGCGACATTGCCCGTCACATAGGCAGCCATCGCACCGGCCGCCGCGGTCATCGAGCATTCTTCGGAAAGATACGTCATGGTGAGCGTGAACGCCGTCGCCATGCAGGCGCCCTGCACGATCCGCAGTACCATGAAGAGCCAGATATCCTCGGTGATGCCCAAGAGCGCCGTCGGCACCGCGAGGAGCGCGAGGCTGACCCAGATCCCCATGCGCCGGTCGATCCGATCCGAGAACCAGGCGACCGTAAGCCCCGCCACCGCCATGCCAACGGCGGCGAGGTTGAGCGCAAGGCCCATGGTCGCTGCATCGGTCGCGTAGGCCGCCGTGAGCTGCGGTGCGAGAGCCTGCGCCGCGAAGAGATCGATCAGCGTGAAGAAGGCGATCAGCCCGATCAGGCTCATCCGCCGCAGCACATCGCGCGGCAGATCCCCTCTCAGCGCCCCCGTCATCGTTAACTGCATCGTCGACCGCCCTGTCGGTGTTCACTCGCGACGGGCTCAATAGCGCGGGCGGCGGCGCACAAGTCTAATCACAACAGCCGAGCAGTTGCACAAAAGGTCGCTTGGCCACCGCTCTCAGCGCTTATCGGATCGAGGATGCGAGACCGCTACGGCCTTCAGCCTGCAACGGCCCGCCGACGGCGCATAATGGTCAGAAGGCCCAACCCGCTCAAGAGAGTGATGATCCCGGCAGGCAGCGGCACGGCTTCGTTGAACTCGAACGTCACCGTTTCGTCGCTTCCCAAAACGCCCAGCACGAAAGCGCCCGGCAGCACCCCTAGTGACGCATAGGTCGCTCCGTCGAAATCGATCGTGCCGCCGAGCAGCGAACCGGAGATGTAGGAGGACGGCAAGAAGACGACCGGCGTGCCGAAAAAGAGCGTGTTGAAGGCGAAGTCGCTCCCGGTCGAGCCGCTCGCAACCGTCGTACCGCCCAGGCCGAACGTCGCGCCAGCGGCCAACGCGAAGGCTTCCAAGCTGTTGCCTGCAACCGTCCCTCCGGTCGCGATGAAGCCGTCGATAGGATCGATCTGCGGGGCCAAGCCAGACGCGGTGTTGAAAACTGAGAGCGCATCGGTGTCCAACGATCCGCTCAGCACGCCTTCAACGCCCGTCGGGGTCTCGTTGAACGAGAACAGGATCGAGGCATTGGCCGGAGCGCTTAGGAGCATCAAGCTCAGGCAGGCAGTGGCGAGGCGGCTCATCGTATCATCCAGGACAACTTTGACGCATATCCCAGCATCCTTCTCGCATCTCAGGATGCAGGCAAGCCAAATCGACCATCTTGAGCCTGATCGCTTTGGCGTAGGGGAAAGAGCGTGTCGAATGCCCCAATATCTGACGCCATTGCGCCTTATCCTGACGGTTCAGTCGCTAAACGGGCCGGAACCTTGGAACATCTGCCGGATATCGACGGTCGATTGCTTCCCGATATCGTCGAAGTGCTGTCGGAGCCACCGATCCGCGGTGCTGTGCCCGATCTCGAACAGATGGCGCAGGAAGGCCCATTCGCTGTTGAGCTTCGAGGACGCCCCCAGCGGGCGCATGCGCTTTCTCGAATGGATGATGTGAACATGCATGTCGCGGAACTCGTCCGACAGCATCTCCCGCTCTTTCAATCGGCGCACGAAGTCGATGCCCCGCAGCTCTCGCAACAGCGAGGCATTGAAGGTGATCTCGTTCATTCGGTTCACGATCTCCCGCGCCGTTTTGGGCACGCCTTCGCGCAGCACCGGGTTGATCTGAATGATGATGATGTCGTTCGACGGGCTCTCATCGACAAAGGGGAACAACACCGGGTTGCCCATGAACCCGCCATCCCAATAGTGCTGACCTTCGATCTCGACCGCCTTGAACATCAACGGCAGGCAGGCCGAGGCGAGCACCGTGTCCCGCGTGATCTCTTCGCGGCGGAAGACCCTAACGCGCCCGGTCTCAACATTCGTCGCCGAGAGATAGATGCCCATGTCGGAGCAATCCCGCACTTTGGCGAAATCGACCTTCTCGTCGAGCAGGTCGCGCAAGGGGTTCAGGTCGAGCGGATTGGTCTCATAGGGTGAGGCGACGCGGCTCAAGAGATCGAAGAACACGTAGCTCGGCGATGTGTCGAGCGACCAGTTGCCCAGCAGCATGTCGATGGGCGTGCGCTTGATCGGGCTCGCCATGCCCGCCTCGCTCACGGCAAGCCAGTAGTCGTGGAGCGCCTGGCGCGCGCCGTCGGCCTGGCCCTCATACATCCCTTGCGCGGCGACGACGGCGTTCATCGCGCCGGCCGAGGTGCCGCTGATCGCCTCGATCCAAAGCCGGTCTTCCTCGAAGATCCGATCCAGCACCCCCCAAGTGAAGGCACCGTGGCTCCCGCCTCCTTGAAGCGCCAGATTGACGCTTTTCACATGACGCGCTCGTCTCGGCATCGTTCTCTCTCCTTTGACCGCGCGGCCCTGCGGTTTTGATGCGGAACTTTAGCTTTTCTAAACTTCGCGCCTGCGAGATGGATAGGCGCCATTGTCGAACTGTTGATGCAACTCAAGGATTGCGGCGGCTACCCGATCCGTGGTTTCGCCCTCGGTGTGGCACTCAGACGGAGAGCGCGCATCATGTGGACCGCCGCCGCCGTCGTGGGGGCGCTGCTGCTTGCTGCGGTAGTGTTCCTGTGGCTGGCTCAGGATATCGAGGTACCGAACTACAGCGTTGAACGTGCTGAAGGACCTTTGGAAATTCGCGACTACCCGGCGCTGATCGTGGCTGAGGTGCAACGCGAGGGCCCGCGGCTTCGGGCGATCCAAAAGGGCTTCGGTCCGCTCGCGGGGTATATCTTCGCCAAGGGGCGCGAGGGGGAGCGGATCGCGATGACCGCGCCGGTGACGCAGGTGCCCGCTGGCGATCACGCACCTGCAACATCTGCCAGCCGTTGGCATGTCCGTTTCATCATGCCGGCGGATTACACCATGGCGCGCCTGCCCCGCCCCACGAACGAGGCGATCAGGCTGCAGGAGCTGCCGGCGGCGCGGCGTGCGGCGATCCGGTTCTCAGGGGTCGCGACGGACGCGTTGCTGGAGCAGAAGGAGGCGGCGCTGAGGGCCTGGATAGCCGATAACGGCTTCACCCCGATCGGCGCGCCCGAATACGCCTATTACAACGATCCCATCACGCCAGGGTTCCTGCGGCGGAACGAAGTGCTGATCCAGGTCGCGGCGGGCGAGACGGCCGAATAAGGCGCTGTGCCCGATTTACTTGTCGGGCCCAGAAACGCGAAGCGCCGCAGAGCATGGCTCTTGCGGCGCTTCATGTCCGACACTTTACCGGACGCCTACCAACGCATTCTACGCTACGCGGGTGGCGAGGAACCTAAGCAACCCGACTACATCGGGGTCCGCGTACCTCCAATATAGGTCTCGCAAACCGTCTTCGCTACGCCCGGTTGCACTAACCATTCTCAATTACGCATTGAGCACGAATTAACGCGGCAGCGTGGCTTAGTCGGTCGTTAGTTCTAACGGTCAGCATGATCGGACAGCAGACGGCAGCAATCCGTCTGACAATCGGGGCAAAGCCGACAAATTCGTCCATAAACGGGACAACATCGGGGCGAAGTGTGATTCGTCTTCAACTGCTCAGATGAGGCCGTCATAGCTGCGGCGCGGGATCTCGACGGCGATGACGGTAAATTGATCGGCGGTAAGCGCCTCCTCCAGCGCAGCGCCCGCCTCGCCTGGACCGGTCACTCGGATCGCGTTTCCGCCGAAGGCTTCTGCAACCGCGATGAAGTTCGTCTGACCGAAATCGACGCCGGCGTTCTGCAACCCCTCGCGCCGCTGCTTCATCTCGATGAGCGCGAGGGAGGCATCGACAAACACGACCACGACGACTGGAAGCGCGGTGTCGCGGAGCGTCGCGAACTCACCCAGCACCATCTCGGCGCAACCGTCGCCCATGAAGGCGACGCTTGGCCGGTCCGGCTCCGCGATCTTGTGGCCGAGCGCGAGCGGGAGGGCGCATCCCATCGTGCAAAGCCCCGTGGACTGCAGAAGCGCCCGGGGTCGCGCGGCGAAGGGAAACTGGCTCAGAAGAATACGATGCGCCCCGCTATCGACCGTCGCGACCGCCTCGGCCGGCAGCGCCGCGAGGAGCTCGGCCATCGCAACCTCCGGCCCCCAGTCCCGTTTGGCCGACAAAGCGTCGCCGAGCGCAGCGCGCACCGGTGCTGCCCGCGCAGCCCCATCCGCCGGGGCCGATGCCGGGGTCGAAGCCGGGGTCGATGCTGGTCCACGTCCTTCGAGGGCTGCCAACCCGGCTGCGACCGAGCATGTCCAGCCGAGCGCTGCCCCATGCATGTCATGATCGTTCGGCGCATGGGCGAACTCGATCACCTTTGCCGGGTCCCAGGGCCGCCGCCATCCGGTCCGCATCTCGATCGGATCATAGCCGAGCGAGAGAATGCAGTCCGCCTCGCCCAAGACCGGCAGCACGATCCCGTCGGCTTTGGGTGAGAGCCCATGCCCGCCGAGCGACAGGGGATGATCCTCGGGCAACACACCCTTGGCCTTGTAGGTCGTCAAAAGCGGTACGCCATGCCGCTCAACGAAGGCCCGCACCGCGTCCGCGCCGCCAGGCTCGTTCAGCACATCGAGCCCTGCGACTGCCACCGGCCGCGTGCTCCCCGCCCAAAGCGCGCGCGCCGCCTCGAGCGCGGGGCCCTCGGCAGGCGCGGCCGGTGCGGCCACGAGCTGATCCGCGTGTCTCGGGCCTCTCTGCACCGCGGTCGCAACGCGGATCGGCAGGTCGAGATGCACAGGGCCCGGCCGCCCCGACATCGCGAGCCGTAGCGCCTTGTCGACCTGCACATCGACCGCCCCGTCGCTCAACTCAGTCGAGGATTTGCAGACCTGCCGGAAGACCGCGCCATGGTCGAAGATCTGATGGGTGTAGGTCGCCGTCTCCGCCGCATCGACCATGCCTGAGATCACGACGAGCGGCACCCGGTCCTGCTCCGCATTGGCGACCACGTTGAACGCGTTCGCGACCCCTGGCCCCACGGTCGCAACCAGCACGCCTGGCGCGCCTGTGGCATGCCAAGTTCCCTCGGCCATGAAACCCGCCGCGTTCTCATGCCGGGCGAGGCGGAAATCGATCCCGTGACGGACCAAGGCATCGATGATTGCGACGACCTCACCCCCGGGGATCCCGAAAGCATGGCGCACCCCGGCACGGGCGAGGCGCGCGGCGACAAGATCGGCGCCGGTGGGCTCGGTCGACATGGGGGTGCTCCGTCTCTCGAAGGCTGGGCGATGGCGCGCGGACTATCGGCGCTCAGCCGCGCCCGGGCAAGATAGGCGCCGAAGGGCGGGCTCAGTCCCCGTCGAACTCGCAAAGGCAGAGGATCGGCACCTCGATCTCCGCCAA
>JBCDFC010000283.1:0-5813 GCA_039178805.1 Pseudomonadota bacterium
CGGCGACCGCCGCGGCATTCTCCCGCACGGCCGTCGCCATCGGCCCGCGACGGCGGCCTGTCAGGTCAGCCGTCCCCGTGGGGACATCAGGCGCCGAGGTCGGCACGGCTTCCTCTGGCACCTCGATCTCGAACATGCGGCGGCGCTTGCTCATGCTGCAGCCTCCTCCTGATCGAGCAGCTCCCACGCCCTCACCAGCGTCGCCTCAAACTCGTCAAAGGCCCGGTCGAAGGACCCGCGGGCACGCTTCCAAGTCTCCCGCATCATCTCCCGATAATCGATTTTGTAGACCGAGGAGAGGAAGCGGCCGGACTGTTCAACCGCGCGGGTGAGCTCAATCGGGTTCTCGGTGACGTCTTCGCCCCAGACCCGCCGGAATGCGTCGAGCATGGCGCGATGAAGCTCGTTGCCGGACTCGAAGCGGGTCAGCAGGAAGCGGATATCGAGAAACCTCTTCAGCAGCGGTGTCGTTCCAACGGGAAAAGCTGGTCGGTAACCTGCAGCGAGATCCTCCAGCGCCTCAGCGAGCTGACCAAGGAACGAGGTGGTGCTATCCTACTCCCAATAGTCAGCACCCGAAGGAATGTAGAGCACGTCAACCGCAAAGACGGCATTCATGCTCTGGTAGCCGATGGCCGGAGGACAGTCGAAGAACACGAGGTCGTAGGCGTCAGAGGGCAGGGCTTCGAGCCAGCGTGAGACGCAGGCGAAAAACGACCAATCCGGCACGAGGTGGCGGTACTGCGCCGAGGCGAACTCAACAAAGGCCGCGTTGGCAGAGGATGGAATGATGTCGATGGTCGGCCAGCTAGTCGGCTGGATGAAGTCATCGTGGCGCAGCGTCTCAAGCCCAAGCTCGCGGATCGAGGAGGGCAGGCGGCGCTCTGAGACACCCAAATCACACTCCGCGCTACGACCGGCGGCGTTCAGCCGGTCAGTCTCGCGGACAAGGTCGCGCACCATAATGCCCCAATCAGTCCGATCCTCGTCGACGTCATTCAGACCCATCGAGTGGGAAGGCGTGGCCTCGGGATCGAAGTCAATCGCGAGCACGCGGTAGCCGGCAAACGCGGCGGCATGGGCGAAGTGAAGCGCCACGGTCGACTTGCCCGCGCCGGCCTTAGAATTCGCGACGGCCGCGCGGATAGCGCGCGTCCCCGCGGGGCGGGGCGGCTGGAGGTTGTGCCCCTTGAAGCGGAGGCGGCGCCGGAACTGGTTCACCTCTTCCAGGCTGAACCAGCGTTGCCGTCCATCCTCCTAAACATCCCGCCGGGAAGGCTTGGATCTGCCGCCAGCTTGCCCCGAAAGGTTGACTGGTTGAGGCCGAAGATGAGTTCCAACACGTCCCAGCTCGAAAAGCGCCTCAGGGTTTTCTTGTCCTCCGGCGAGAAGGTCTGCCGGCGGATCCAGCCCTGGACCTTCAGCGACTGCTCCTGCAGCCGCACTAGATCGGCATGGTCGTACGTGCTGCTCGACCATGCTCGTTGCCTAAACGCTTTTTCATCTCTTTCCCGCTTTCAAGCTCTTTTTGCGTTCTCGGCAAAAGGCGATCATGCTGTTCTTGATTAGGAACGGCTGAGCGTAACCCCTTGGCATCGCACGGGCGTCCGATTGGCATTGGAATGCGGAGCCAGCGCTGAAGGTTGCCACATTTAGGGGGACATGGTGTGCGGTAACGCAATCAATAGGGGGACATCATGACCCCTTATTGGGGACGTCCTAAGCCACCCCGCAATACCCTCTTACCAAGATTCTCAATCTGGATTGGAGGTGCGAGACCGAGAACCTCGAGCCCGATCTCGACAATCCCAAGAAAAACGTCGCTGCTCCCGACATGCTCCTGAATAACGTTTGGCTTAGAGTTCAAGTAAGGGAGCGGCCGCGCATGCCCGGTAGAGCAGCATGGACCGCACGGCATAGAACCGTGGGCCAGATCGAGGCCGGGCGTGGCAGGGAGGTCTACCCGTCGCGCATATGACAGGTGTAACCAGGATGCTGTAGCGGCATCTGACCGGTCCCGGTCCCGGTGCCGGTGTAATGAAATACGACCTTCTCACGGCGCTTGGCGCGTTCGCACTCGGCACCGACAAGCACACCCAGCGCCGAGTCCTGCGACTGATGACGCTCGCTACCGCACATTACAACTGGGCGCAGGACGAGGTTACAGTGGGCCGGGTGGAGATGGCGCGGCTGTGGGGCGTTACCTAGCGTCAGGTGAAGCGTGAACTTGGCGTCCTCAAAGCGATGCGGTTCCTCGAACTCAAAAGGGCAAGGGCGCGCGGTCGCGTCTCCGCCTACACACTCAGAATAGCAGCGATCCTCGAGACTACCGAGGATGCATGGAGCAATGTCGGCATGGACTTCATGGAACGCATGGCAAGACATGCCGCCGACAATCCGAAGAAAGAGGATAACTCGCCGGAAGGGAAGGGCAGCGTAATCCCATTCCCAAGCGCCACACGAGAGATCGTGCCCCGCATGGCAAGTGGTGCCAACTGTGGTGAGACGTAAGACGGATCGATCTTGCACTCCGAATGGTCCAGGATCCGTCGCGCGCTCGAGAGCGACAACCATGCGGTCTTCAAGGCTTGGTTCGCAGTCTTGCAGCGCGAGTGTTTCGCGAGCGGGCATCTTGTGCTCCGCGCGCCGACAGTCTTCCAAGCTGATTACATCGCCACTAAGCTATCCGAAGCCCTCTACCTCGCCGCGGCAGTAGCGGCGCCAGAGGTGCGGCAGATCGATGTGCTGCCCGGGCTGCAGCGATGATCTTAACAGCCGGTGCTCAGAAAAGGGCCGACGGAAGCCAGGTCGCGAGCGTGGGGACCAGCCGCACCAGCGCGATGCCCACGAGTTGTAGGATGATGAAGGGGGCCACGCCCGCATAAATGTGCGTTGTCGTCACTTCACGCGGGGCTGCGCCGCGCAGGTAGAACAGTGAGAAACCGAAAGGCGGCGTGAGGAAGCTCGTTTGGAGATTGATCGCGATCAGGACACCGAGCCAGACTGGGTCGTGACCCATCAGGATGAGCTGCGGCACGATCAGCGGCAGCACGATGACGGCGATCTCCACGAAATCCAGGAAGAAGCCCAGCACGAAGATGAAGGCCATGGAGAAGAGGAGTGCGCCCGAAGGCCCGCCCGGCATCGCGGCTAGGATGTCCGCCACGCGCTCCTCTCCGCCGAGGCCGACGAAGACGAGACTGAAGAACCCGGCCGCGATGATCGTGGCGAAGATTATTGCAGTCATTGTGGCCGTCGCTTCGACCGCTTCGGCGATGAGCCGCGCCCGGAGCGCCGAGAGCAGCGCAAGTGCGATGCCTGCCGCTCCGACTGATGCCAGTCCTACATAGAGCCAGCCGAGCGCGGCCTCGCCTGCGCCGAGATCGCCGCGTTGGAGACGGACCGGGAGAAGCCCTGCCAGGACGCCAAGGACTGCTAGCGCGAGGGCGCCCGTGAGGATTGCTCTCCGCCATCGGCCAAGCCGGATTCCCGCCATCATCAGCGCCCCGACCGCGCCAACAGAGGCGGCCTCGGTCGGAGTGGCGACGCCGCCCAGGATCGCGCCGAGGACGGCGAGTATCAGGATGGCGGGCGGTAGGATCGCCTGCATGATCGCAGCAAGGTTCGGCAGGGGGACACCCGCGCCGACTGGCGGCATGTCGCCCGGCCGCAGGCGGCCGTGGATCCCGATGTAGCCGAGATAAAGCGTTACGAGCACGAGGCCCGGTATGACGGCGGAGGCGAAGACCTGCCCGACCGAGAGCGCCTCGATGGCGAACTTCCCCTGTTCGTATTGCGCCTGCTGCCAGGCATTCGACACCACGTCTGAGAGGATGATGAGGAGGGTCGAGGGCGGGATGATCTGGCCGAGCGTTCCAGCCGTGCAGACGACACCCGCCGAGATGCACGGGTTGTAGCCCGCTCGCAGCATCGACGGTAGGGCGATCATTCCCATCGCGACAACGGTGGCGCCGACGATCCCGGTCGAGGCTGCGAGGAGCGCGCCCACCAGAACAACGGAGATGCCGAGACCGCCGCGCATGCCGCCAAAGAGGCGCCCCATCGTCTCCAGCATGTGCTCGGCGATGCGGCTCCGCTCGAGGATGGCGCCCATGGCGACGAAGAGCGGGATCGCGATCAGCACATCGTTCGAGAGAAGCCCGAACACCCGCTGTCCGAGCGCGCCGAGAAGGCCGATATCCATCGCGCCCATAGCCCATCCGAGATAGGCGAAGATCACGGCGATGCCGGCGATGGAGAAGGCAGCCGGGAACCCTGAAAGGATCGCCGCGATCAGGGCCCTGAACATCAGAAGGTCGAGATAGTCGCTCACCCGCGTGGGCCCACGATCAGCCGGGTGAGGATCGCGAGCGACTGTAGGATCAGCAGAATGCAGAACGCCGGGATGAGCGATTTCATCAGGAACACCGCCTCGATCCCGCCGACCGAGATCGGGCCCTCGAGTATCGCCCAGGAGTTCCGAACCGAGGGCCATGACCACCAGAAGAGCGCGAGCATCGACGGGATCAGGAAGAGGGTGTGCCCCGCAATGTCGATAATGCGGCGCGTCCGGGGTGAAGCGCGGGCATAGAGAATGTCGATGCGGACATGAGCATCCTTTTGCAGCGTCCAGCCGGCCGCGAGCATGAAGAGGGCTGCGTGCATGTAGAGCACACTCTCCTGCGCCGCGATGTCGTAGACGCCGAAAACATAGCGCCCGACGACGATGGCGAACTGTGCGAGGACCATTGCGATAGCGAGCCAGCGAACCGCCTGCCCGACGACCCGGTTCAGCCAGTCCGCAAGCGCGGCCGCCCGGCCGATGGGACCGGGGACGCTGGCGGGAGACGGCGGCAGGCGCGAGGGGCTCAGTAGCCGAGCGCCTGTGCGCGGGCGTTCATCTGCCCGTTATCGGCGTAGGTCATGTAACCGCCGACGAGCTCGCGGTAGGAGATGAAGCTCTCCGTGATGCGGCGGGTAAGCTCGTCGCCATCCTCGCGGAGCTCGCCGATGACCTCTGCCGCAGCGTCGCCCATGGCCGCGATCACGCTATCGGGGAGCTTGCGCACCTCGACGCTATGCTCGGAGACGAGAGTCTTCAGCGCCTCGGCGTGCTTCGTGGTGTACTCGGTCCAGACCGGGTTGTAGAGGCTCTCGCAGGCGAAGCGCACGGCCTGTTTGAGATCGTCGGGCAGCGCCTCGTAGACTTCGAGCTTCACGCCGCATTCCTCGGCAGAGGACGGCTCACCGACGCCCGGCCAGTAATAGAGTTTCGCGATCTGGTAGTAGCCGAGGGCGGAGTCGGTCCAGGGCCCGATGAACTCGCCAGCATCCAGCGCCCCGGTCTGCAGTGCCTGGAACATCTCGCGCCCACCCATGGCCTGAGCTGCCATGCCAAGCTTCGAAGCCATCTCCGCGGCAAGGCCAGTTGTACGGAACTTGAGGCCTTTGAGATCCTCTGGGCTTTCAATCGGATTGCGGAACCATCCCGCCCATTGCGGCCCGGAATTGCCGCAGAGAAACGGCTTCAGTCCGAACTGGCCATACATCTCGTCATAGAGAGCTTGCCCGCCGCCATGGGCCAGCCATCCCGCCTGCTCGTCCGCGCGAAGGCCGAAGGGCTGCGAGCCGAAGAGGAGGATGCCCTTGGATTTCGAGCCCCAATAGGCGGGCACGGCATGATAGAGTTCGGCGGTTCCCTCCGAGACCGCGTCGAAGACGCCTGTCCCCGGCACGAGTTCGCCCGCGGCGAAGAGCTTCACTTCGATCCGCCCACCCGAGAGCGCGGTGATGCGATCGGCCAGCATCTGCGC
>JBCDFC010000284.1:0-5769 GCA_039178805.1 Pseudomonadota bacterium
CCATCTGCTTTCAGTTGATGGAGACCGACGACCCAGATCTCTTCCCCATCTGGTTCGCGCATTGGTCAGATTTGGTCGAGTTCGAATTGCACGAGGTCGAGTGACCGCCGAGTGACCGCTGAGTGCCAGCCGAGTGGTTGGGAGCATGCGCGCGGCGCCATGAGCGACGGCAGAGCGCGACCGGCGCAATCCCGTTTTAGGACTGGATTTCCTTTTCTGCCCTAATGTCGTCGTTAGGGCGCCGTAGTTTTGAAGCTTGGTGCGGTATTCGTTGATAGGGGTTTCGTATGAGCACTGCCTTGATTGTGACCGCAGCTCTGTCTTTCGCAACGCCGAGCGGTGAGGCGCTTGCGGCGGTATCGACAGAGCCTGAAGCCCAGCCAATTCAAGTCGCCCAGTCAAACCTGCGGACGAAGCTGCGCCGGAGCAGGTGCGATTGGCAGAACAAGATCCAGGGCAAACGGTGCGGGTCGAACCCGGGTAGCCATCCGAAGCGGCGGTCTAGCGGGCGCCAGGCCGGCACGATAACGCGTTTCGCTGATCCGCAGCTTCAGGTCGTCAATCCGCGGTTGGAGCCGAGCCAGCCGAAACGCGTGCGCGTGGCACCGGTGGTGCAGCAGCCTGCGGCAGCGACGACGGAGCCTGCGCAACCCGAAGCCGCGACGAAGGCCGAGACACCGCAATCCTTCTGGGCCTGGGTCATGGGCTTCTTTCTTTGATCAACGCTCTCGCCTGACCATGCCCAGCGCCGCGCCCACCCACGACATGGTGGCCCGAGTCGCAAGAAGGAAAGCCTAACGACGCTGTCATCGATCCCGCTGATGCAGCGCCCACCGGCCAAATCGTCTTTTCGGGGCGGTAAAAGGATGCGTTCGGCCTCGAAGCACCTGACTGCGGGGCCTGGAAATCGGCCGCTTGAGCACCATCACTCCGCAACCGGGCCGTCATTCGACTTGCCGCGCGTCGAGTGTCTGCCAAGAAGAAGTCGGGCGATGAGATGATCTTCGATCTGTCGCAGCTGGACTGAGAGGGTGTCTTCATGGGTTGGCCCGCCGATTGCGCCTACGTCACCATGACTGTCGATGGGGGTGAGCCGGGACGGTCTGGCATCTGCGCATTGCCAATGCGGTGTGGGGGGTTGCAGTCTCGGCACAGGTGGAGAGCCAGCCATTCGGCTCCCTCAGAACGACCGACCGCGGGCGGTCTCGCGACTGACATTGGGGAGCGCTGAGATGCGGTGGGTTCTCACGCGAGGCGGGGGACTGCTTGTCGTTCTGCTCGCCGTCTTCGGCCTGATCGTGCATGGCGCCGAGCATGATCCGAACCTATGGCATGTAGACCCGCGCGAGGCACCGAGGACAGGTCAGCCGAACGACTACCTCGTCGGCCCGGAGGACAGCACGGCAGCTCAAAGGGATCGCGATCTGACCGGGGCGCCGCCAACACCCCTCGCTCGTTTCGATCGGGTCGCACAGCAGTCGCCTCGGGTCGACGTCGTGGCTGGCAGCGTTGACGAGGGTTTCATCACCTATGTTCAGCGCTCCGCCCTGATGGGCTTTCCCGACTACATCAGCGTCATTGCGGTTGCGGGACCTGCGGGCCCTTCCATCGTCGTCTGGTCGCGCTCGCGCTACGGCTATTCCGATCTCGGCGTCAACGCATCGCGGGTAGAGGAATGGCTCGCCGAAGCAGGCTTCGGTTGACGCTGGGCGACCCCGCAACGAACGATCGCGGCGACCAGCCGCGATGCCGCTTACGAGGATTGGGAAGGTTCGGAGCGGCTCGACGGGCCTTAGACGCCCGGGCAGCCCTCGCTCTGATGCCGCCAGATCGTCAGGTTGTCGGCCTGCTCGCAGCGCGACACCACTTCACGCCGGCCGATCCGAAGGCAGGCCAGCTGCCCGACCTCGACCCGACCGCCATCGCTGTCGGTACAGTAGCAGTCGGGGTAGCTGTACCCTTCCTTGGGCTTAGGCCGCACATAGGCCGGCAGCGGCGCAGCGCGTGACACGACGGGCTCGGCGGCCACCGCGTCAATCGGTGCCACCGGAGCGACGAAGAAGCCGCCTATCAGGCAGAGTGAAGCCATCCGTTTCATAACCGTATCGTACAACGTCGAAGGGCTGCTGCAAAGCGGTAGACTTGACCGCCTGGCGCGCACCGGCATAGGCGGTCGCGATGTTGCCCGCTGACCGCCTCGATGAGATCGTCGCTCGTGCCGAGTATCTCGAGGCGCGCCTTGGCGAGACATCCGATGCCGGTGAGATCGCGCAGTTGAGCCGCGATTACGCCGCCCTCCGCCCCGTCATTGCGCGGATTGCAGCTTGGCGAGAGGCTCAGGATGCACTGGCCGAGGCCGAAGCGTTGCTCGACGATGCCGAGATGCGGGTGCTTGCGCGCGAAGAAGTCGCGACGATCCGCGACCGGTTGCCAGCGCTCGAGCATGAACTGCGCCTCGCGCTCTTGCCGAAGGACGCCGCCGATGACGGTGCTGCGATCGTCGAGATCAGGCCCGGCACCGGTGGCGATGAAGCGGCGCTCTTCGCTGCCGATCTCTTGCGTATGTATGCTCGGTTTTCCGAGGCGATGGGCTGGAAACTTGAGATCTTGGCTGAGGAAACCGACGCGCTGGGCGGCCTCCGCGAAGGGATCGCCGCGATCAGGGGGGAGGGTGTATTTGCCCGTCTGAAGTTCGAGTCGGGCGTGCATCGCGTACAGCGGGTGCCGGTGACGGAATCCGGTGGACGCATTCACACTTCGGCCGCGACGGTCGCCGTTCTGCCCGAGGCGGCGGAGGTCGATATCGAGATCCGACCCGAGGATTTGCGCATCGACACCATGCGTGCTTCGGGCGCTGGCGGGCAGCATGTGAACACCACCGATAGTGCCGTGCGCCTTACTCATCTGCCGACGGGCATCGTCGTGACCGCCTCGGAGAAGTCGCAGCATCAGAACCGGGCCCGGGCGTTGGAGGTCCTGCGAGCGCGCCTTTTCGACATGGAGCGGCAGAAAGCCGCAGCGGATCGCGCGGCGGATCGTAAGGGGCAAGTCGGCTCCGGCGACCGGTCGGAGCGCGTGAGGACCTATAATTTTCCCCAGGGCCGGGTCACCGATCACCGCATCGGCCTCACGCTCTATCGGCTGGAGCAGGTTTTGGCCGGCGATCTGGCGGAGATTGTGGATGCGCTTGTCGAGGCCGATCAGGCAGCGCAGCTTGCCGCCGAAGGGTTCTGACCCTGTGTCGGCGGTTTCGGACTGGACCCTCTGAGCTGTGCAACCGACCCGCCAGTCGTCTTTGGCGCGGGCCGTCGCAACGCTTGCTGCGGCGGGAATCGCTACGCCGGAACGCGAGGCGCGGCTCCTGCTTCGCTGGGCGCTCGAGCTTGACGCTACGGCCCTGGCGCGGGACCCGGATGCCGAGATGAGCGAAGCGGAGGTTGCGCGCTTCGACCGAGGCGTGGCGCTGCGCGCCGAGCGGCGACCGTTTTCACAGATCGCGGGAGAGCGTGCTTTCTGGGGTCGGGACTACTTCGTGACGGCGGCGACGCTCGACCCGCGCCCGGAGACCGAAGCCCTGATCGCAGCGGCCCTCGAAGGCACGCCGGCTGCCCGGATCGCTGATCTCGGGACGGGGACCGGGTGCATTCTGATCAGCCTTCTCGCCGAGTGGCCCGAGGCAGAGGGGCTCGGCACCGACATCTCTCAGAGCGCGCTGGCGATCGCGGCTGAGAACGCGGCGCGTCACGCGGTTGGCGCGCGCGCGCGCTGGCGTCAGACGTCATGGCTTTCGGGTGAGGCGGGGCCCTTCGATCTCATCGTCTCGAACCCGCCCTATGTGACCGCTGCCGAGCACGCGATGCTCGCGCCCGAGACGCGCCTCTTTGAGCCGTTGGAGGCCCTTGTCCCGGCGCCCGATCCTGCGGCGGACGGGCTTGGCGCCTATCGCGCGCTCCTGCCCATGGCGGCGTCTTGCTTGGTGCCGGGCGGGCGTCTCTTGCTCGAGATCGGCTGGTGCCAGGGCCCGGCCGTCTTGGCTTTGGCAGAAGCTGAGGGCTTCGAGGCTTTACGGATCGTTCAGGATCTCGACGGTCGTGACCGGGTCGTGGCCGCCCGAATGCCGTTGTGAGGGCAGAAAGATGCCTGAAAATCGCGACCGAATGCAGGTTTCGCATTGAGCGCAGCCCGAAACCGATTATAACCGAGGTGATCCGAACAGATGTAGTCGTCTTGTGGCTTCTCTGCCGGGTCGTCCGAACACCTGCGAGCGCTCGGTGCCCCACCACGATATGGCGGGGACAGGATCGCAGGGTCTGGCCGGGACAGGCGGCGACGCGTGGATTGCGCGGCCGTGGCCACGAGAACAGATCGAGATGAGACCAGCACAGAAATCGAACCGCGCCCGCGGACGCGGCAACCGCAAAAACGGCGGTAGCGGCGGCAACAACATAAACCGCGTCTATGAGAGTGCCGGACCCGAAGGGAAGGTCCGCGGCACGCCTCAGCAGATCGTCGACAAGTATCTCAGCCTCGCACGGGACGCCCAGACATCGGGCGACCGGGTGATGGCCGAGAACTTTCTGCAGCATGCCGAACACTATCAGCGGCTGCTGCTGACGGCGCTCGGCGCTCAGGAAAGCCGGCGGGAGACCGGTGCCGAGGATGACGGGGACGACAACGCGCAGTCGAGCGAGGCGCGCGCCAACGGCCATGCACCGGAGCAAGCGGAGCAGCCGCGTCTGGTGGAGGGTGCCGCAGCGCCCGTCGCGGGCCCGGCTGACGCTCAGCCCGCCGATGCGGAGCAGGCGCAGACCGGTCAGCAGCGCGATGGCAGACGCAGCCGGCGTGGGCGAGGCACGCGCAACGGGGCCGAGCCGAGCGATGGCGCAGCCGTCAACGGCGATGCGCGTCCCGCAGCAGCGGAAGCGCCGGCCGATAATGCGGAGATCACAGGCTTCGGCACGATCGAGACCGACGGCGGAACGGGCCCCGATTTGCTGGTCGAGACGGACGAGCTTGAAAAGAGCCAATCACGCCGCCGCCCCCGCCGCGTTGAGCCCCCAGCAGCCGAGACCCCCGAGCCTGAAGCGACCGAACAGGCGAGCGGCGAAAACACCGAGGGCTGAAACGCAGAGGCCTGCTCAGTGGGTTGCGCCGCGATGCAGACAGGGCTGGCAAGCTCGTGCAGCGCTCAGGTCTGCGTCGCGTCACTCTACGCCGCCGACTTCAGTCCGGTACTTCCGACGGCTCGGTCGACGCTCTCATGGTCTAAATGGAACGGAGCCGACGCATCCACGTCGTCCCCGGGCCTGACCCGGGGATCCCGAAATTCTGTTGCTTCAAGGGGTTTGACGTTGCTGGATTGCCGGATCAAGTCCGGCAATGACGGTATCGGGTGGCTCGGTCGACGCTCTAGGTCTTTGGGTCTAGTGTCACGACGCACTCATCGTTGGTGTCCAGCTTGGCCTTGGCGCATTGAGATGCGGTGAGGTTGAAGAAGAAGGCCTTTGAGCCTTTGCCCCAAGGGCGAATGTTGCGTTCGAAAGGGCCGGTATCGTTGAGCATCACGTCTGGAGTGAAAGCCGTTGTTCGGCCTGACACATGCTCAGGTCTCACCACGATGTAGCGCGGCAGGTCGTCTTGCTTGCGCAGGATGCGCGCCGAGAAGGTCACGCAGTTGTCAGTCATGGGCCGTCGGTCATGGGCTTGCTCGTTAGATCGACGTCGGAACTGGACCGGCGTCCATGCGGTGTTCGTCGTTACAGCGCCATC
>JBCDFC010000285.1:0-5738 GCA_039178805.1 Pseudomonadota bacterium
GGATGAGGGATCGATAGGCGGCGATCAGGTCATCGCCCCCCTTCCCGGCCTTGTCAAAACGCTTTCAGTTGGGCCCGGAGTTCGCGTGGAGGAGGGCCAGATCCTCGCCGTCATCGAAGCCATGAAGATGGAGCACAGCATCCGGGCGCCCCGCGACGGCCTTGTGGCAGAGGTGCCGGTTGCAGCGGGCGAGCAGCTTGCCGAGGGCACCGTGCTCATCGCGCTCGAACCCGAGGGCTGAGCGCATGGCCGAGCGGATCGAGGTCGTCGAGGTCGGCCCCCGCGACGGGCTACAGAACGAGGCGCGCCCGATCCCAACCGCGGACAAGATCGCGCTCGTCGACGCGCTCTCCGCCTGCGGGTTTGCGCGGATCGAGGCTGCGAGCTTCGTCAGCCCCCGTGCCGTGCCGCAAATGGCGGATGGGGCCGACGTCCTCGCCGGGATCGAGCGGCGCGAAGGCACGCGCTATACCTGCCTCACGCCGAACCTGCGAGGCTATCAGGCGGCCAGGCAGGCTGCAGCCGATGAGGTCGCAGTTTTCGCCAGCGCCTCCGAAAGCTTCAGCCAGCGCAACATCAATGCGAGCATCGCGGAGAGCCTCGAACGCTTTCGCCCGGTGTTCGAGGCAGCCAAGGCCGACGGTATGCCCGTACGCGGCTACGTCTCCTGCGTCGTCGTCTGCCCTTATGAGGGGCCGATCGCACCGCGCGCCGTTGCCCGCGTTGCCGAGGCGCTGGCGGAAGCGGGCGCAGGCGAGATCTCGCTTGGCGACACGGTCGGCCGCGGCACGCCGGAGACAATCGCGGCAATGCTCGACGCGGTGCTGTCGGTCCTCCCAGCCGACCGCTTAGCGGGGCATTTCCACGACACGAATGGCCGCGCGCTCGAGAGTGTGGCGGTCGCGATCGAGCGGGGTGTCTGCATCTTCGATGCCTCGGCTGCCGGTCTCGGCGGTTGCCCCTTCGCACCGGGGGCTGCTGGCAATCTCGGCACGGGCAAACTCGCCGACTGGTGCGCCCGGGAGGGGTTGGGGACGGGGTTAAAGCGCGACGCGCTCGCAGCAGCCGAAGCGTTCGCTGCGGGCCTGCGCCCCCCGGTCGAGAGCGTGGGGGGATGAGATGACCGAGACAGTGACGATTGAGATCGACGCTCGCGGGGTCGCAACCCTCACGCTCGACCGGCCCGAACGGCACAACGCGCTCGACGCCGCGACCATCGCAGCGCTGCATCAGGCGGCCGACACGCTCGGCAACGACCCTTCGGTGCGCGTCGTCGTGCTGACGGGCGCGGGTGAGAGCTTCTGCGCGGGCGCCGATCTCGGCTGGATGCGCGCGCAGGCCGCAGCGACGCGGGCGGAGCGGATCGCCGAGGCGCGAACGCTTGCCGATATGCTGGGTGCACTCGACCGGCTACCGAAACCGCTCATCGCGCGCGTCAACGGACAGGCCTATGGCGGCGGTCTCGGCCTCATGGCGATCTCCGATATCGCAATCGTCCAGCGCCCAGGACGCTTTAGTTTCAGTGAGGTAAGGCTGGGCCTTACACCTGCCACTATTGGCCCGTACGTGAGTCGGCGGATGTCCGGTGTGAGGGCGCGCGAGGTGTTTTTTTCAGGGCGTGTGTTCGATGCTGATGAAGCTGTGCGGCTAGGTCTCGCGGCACGGGCGGTTGAGCCCGAGGCGTTCGAGGCCGCTGTGGATGCGGAAGCCGCACCCTATCTGGCAGCTGCGCCAGGCGCTGTGGCGGCGTCGAAGGCGCTTCTGGCGCGCCTCGCGCCGGGGCCTGATAGCGAAACCATCGAAGCGACGATCGAAGCCCTCGCCGACCGGTGGGAGACCGCCGAGGCGGCTGAGGGGATCGCAGCCTTCTTCGAGAAACGGCGTCCTTCGTGGAGGGGTGAGCCGTGAAAAGCATTTTGATTTCCACTTTCGTCCTCGCGCTCTCGCCACCCTTGGCGAGCGATGTCGTGGCGGGCGATCTCTGGTCCCAAGCCGAGGCGGCGTACGCGGCGGGCGACTGCGGGACGGCGGCGCCGATCTATCGCCAAATGCTGGCGGGTGGGCTTTCGCCCGCGCGGCGCATCTCCGCAGGCCAGGCGCTTTCCCTCTGCGTGGCCAGCAAGGAGGACCCGTGGGAGGCGCGCGAATTGATGGCCGAGCTCCTTCCGGTCGTGCTCCAGCATTTCGGGCCTCAGTCGTCGGGCCTTGCGCGACATCACGCGATTTGGGCTGAGGCAGAGGTTCGAGCCGAGGCGCTGAACGTGGCCTGGCGCCGGTCCGAAGCCGCAATCGGCGCAGCCCGGGCGGCGGGCAACCTCGATCCGTTCGATCATGCGGCCGAGCTTTATCGCCTCGCAGCGATCCAGTTCGCGCGCGGCGAGGCGGACAGCTTCATCACTTTTTTCGAGACGGAGCGCGGCCGCCTCGAACGCGCCGAATGGGCCAGCGCCGGCGATGACGAACTCTTCGACGAGGTCACCGCCGATCTCCCATCACCGGGCGATCCTCAAGCCTTAGCGGCCTGGGCGCGCAAAGGGCTCGAGGAGCTCGACCCACGCCCCCTCTACCTCGCCCTCGTCGACATCCCCGCCTAGCACCCCCGAACCGCACAGCCTGAAACGGCCTTTTGGAGCGGCGCCCCAAGCCGCTATTCAATCGAACGCGTCGGGTTCGCCGTCTCTGCCGCAATCATCGCGCCGCTCAAAAGCGCGAGTGCGCGCGGCAATGTCTCAGGCGGGAGATAACCAAAGCCAAGTCGGAAGGTTCGGGCTTCCGCTCCGAACCACGTGCCCGATGCAAGCTGAAGGCCACGCTCTTCGTGCCCGGCCCAGAACCGTGCAACAGCGGCTTCATCGAAGCGCTCAGAGCGCAAGCGCATGCAGCAGAGAGCGCCGCCATCGGGACGGACCCATTCGATGCGGTCAGCCTCGCTTGCTCGCCAGTCTGCGACTTCCTCAATCGCGCGCGCCAACAGCGCACGCCTCGGCGCCAGCACTACCTCGCGCCGGTCGATCAGATGCGCCGCCAGCGTCTCGTCCAGCGGAGACCCGGAAATGACGATGTTCATCTTCGCGGTCATCAAGCGGTCGCGCAAAGCCGCATCACCCGTTGTCAGCCATCCGACGCGAAGCCCCGGTGCACCGAAGGCCTTCGACACCGACGCAGCCGAGATAATCCGCGGATCGTGGTCCGCAAAACTTGGCGCCGGGGACGCATCGCCGTAGGTCGCATAACGATAGGTCTCGTCCACGAACAGCATCGCACCCGGCGCTTTGCGGGCCATGATCTCCAGCATCGCGTCAATCGTCTCAACCGATGTCGACACTCCGCTCGGGTTCTGCGGCGACGCGATGCTGACCAACTTGGTTCCCGGTGTCAGGGCGCCTTCGAAACGGGCGAGATCGACGCGAAACCCGTCTTCAAAGCGCAGCGGCACCTCACGCACCACCACGCCTGCGCCCAGCAGAGTGTCGCGCGATGGTGGGAAGCACGGTGTGAAGAGAAGCGCCTCGTCACCGGGGCGGCACAGCTCGACCGCCAGTAGATAAAGCGCGAGCGCCGTGCCCTGCGTGGTAAGGACCGTCTCAGGCGAAACCCCGGTCAGTCCGCCGATCTCAGCGCGCAATTGGGGGCTGCCCTGCGCCGATCCATAGCCGAGACGGAGATCTCGCACGGCCTCCAACCCGACGAGATCCAGCAATTCGCCAAAGCTAAGGTCTTGCGACGTGCTTTCAGCGAGGTTGAAGCGACGGTTCACGTCAAGAAGCGAGATGATGTCGTTTCGTGGAAACCTGCCTTGCCATGAAGGCCCGGCGGCGACGTCGGTAGTACGGGCAAGTGCCATGATCGGCCTCCGTCGTGAGTAGCTTGGGGATCTTACCGCGCCTTGCAAGTGCATATTGCATCAGATTCCCTTGCGCTGCGCTCCATTGCACCGCAGAAATCCCACATGGACGAAACAGACAGGAATATTCTTCGCCATCTCGCCGAGAACGGGAAGCTCACCCAAGGGCGATTGGCGGAGAAAGTGGGGCTGTCCCTCTCGTCCTGCCAGCGGCGCGTGAAGTCTCTCGAACAGGACGGAGCGATCACGGGCTACCGGGCGTTGATCTCACCCGCCCTTCTTGGCGAAGGGCTCGTGGTCTTGGTCGGCATCAATCTCGAGCGCCACGCCCGCAAGGACATCCAAGCGTTCCAGGCCGCGATCGTGCGACTATCGATGGTCAAAGAGGTGCATCATATCGCGGGCGCATACGACTACTTCCTCAAGGTCGCGGTCGAGGACGTGGCGGCCTACGAGAACTTCCACGCCGACGATCTCGCCGCGATCCCAGGTATCGCGCGCATCACGTCCTTCGTTGCCATGTCCACGTTCAAGGACTGAAGGGTCGGCCAAGTGCGGTTCGGGAGAACGTCCACAAATCACGACCTCCGCATCTTAACTGCCGGCGCCTAGTGGTCTGGCTCGGACAGAACACACCCACTCAGGTCATCCCCGGGCTCGACCCACGGGTCCATGAAATTGAATGATTTCAGTTAGACACAGGGGAACTGGATTGCCGGGTTAAGCCCGGCAATGACGGACCCTATCGTTTCAGTCGGACCACTTGCACGTCGACGCCAGCACTCATTCGGAGAGCAGGAGCGATGCCGCTGCTCTCTCAGCAGGGCTGTAGCACCGGATCACGCCCCAGCAAGACGCGAGCGACGGCCGCTGCCTTTCATCAACCGCGCTCCTCGCTGGCCGGGTAGCCGCGGAAGCCGCGCACGAACCATAGCTCGTAGTTGTAGCTGCGGTCGCGATGCGTCGCGAAGCTGCCGGTATCGATGGGGCGCGCTTCTTCGAACGCGGCCGGGATGTCCCCAACCCCGCGCAGCACCGCCAGCAGCATCGGGCGCGCGTCCCCTGGCATCAGCGTCGCGACAAGCTCATGGTGGTTCTGGGCTGAAATCTTCGGGTTCCAAACCGCGACCTCATCCCAGCCGATGCCGCCCTGGAACATGCACTCCGACAGCCGGCGCCGGTCGTTCGAGAGGAGCACCTCGGCTCCCTCCTCCGCCATCGCCGCCAGTGCCGGATCGCAGAAGGGTTCCGCGAGGCGCATCTTCTTGAAGGGATCGGGGCCGCGCAGCAGCGTCTCGCTCCGCCCGGCATAGAGTGCTGCCGCCGCATAGACCGTCACGGCCGCCATGGCGCCGAGGCCGAGCTGCCAGCGAAGGAGACGTGCCGCACCCAAACCCATCAAGAAGCGAACGGCGAAGAGGCTACCCGCGACATAGGCCGGGGCGGCCCAGTTCGGTTGCGCTCGCGTAACGAAAGCGAGCGCCAGCATCGCGAAGAGGAGCGTGCCCGTCTGCCAGGCGAGGAGACGCATGCGCCAATCCTCGCGCCAGGTGCTGCGGAACCAGAAGCCCGCGAGGATTGCCGGAAAGAGCACGGGGCCGATCACGCCGAACTGGGCGCCCAAGAACTCGAGAAACTTCAGCGGGTTGAGGTAGCCGTCTCCTGGATCGGCGTCCTCGGCCACATGGGTGACGGTCGCGAAGCTGTTCTCGAGGTTCCAGAGGATGTTGGGCGCGAGAACGAGGAGCCCCACGCCGGCGGCGATGCCCGCCCCCTGCCAGTCCCGCCCCCGCGCGGAGAAAAGCGCATAGCCGAGCGCACCGACGGGCAGGATGAGCATCGTGTATTTCGCGAGCGCGCCGAGCCCGATGGCAGCGCCCATCACCGTCCACCA
>JBCDFC010000286.1:0-5673 GCA_039178805.1 Pseudomonadota bacterium
ACGCCAAGCTCCTGCCGCAGCGCTTGGACCTCACCATCGAGGAGCTCGAGCCTGTACTCGAGCTCCTGATCGGACCGCTGCGCCGACCAGTTCTGGGCCGACGCCGTGCCAGCGATGAGCGAGGCGGCCGCGAGACCGAGGAGGAACGCCGGCTTCACGAGACGCCGCCGCCTGCCAGCACCGTCACGCCACGGCGGTTCTCAGACCAGCAGCTGTCATTCGAGCAGGTGCTGACCGGGCGCTCCTTACCGAAGCTCACCGTCTTAAGCCGCGAGGCGTCGATCCCCTGGCTCGCAAGGAACGACCGCACGGCGTTCGCACGGCGCGCGCCGAGAGCGAGGTTATAGTCCCGCGTGCCGCGCTCATCCGCATGGCCCTCGATCGTCGCCGTAACGCCGGGGTTCGCGCCGAGCCAATTGGCCTGCTGCGCGAGCACATCCTGACCGGCGAGGGTGATCTGGCTCGAATCGGTTTCGAAGAACACCCGGTCGCCGATCACGGTGTTGAAGTATTCGGGGCTGTTGACCGGTGGCAGCCCGCTGCCGTCGACACCGCTGCCGGTGGCTGCACTGTCGATCCCGGCGCCCGTGGTGCTCGCCAGCTCTTCGTCGTTGCTCGAACAGGCGGCAAGAAGCGCTGTGAGCGCCAGCACCGCCACAAATTGGAGTTTCATCTGCTCAGTCTCCTTGTGCGTCTTGCCCCGCACCCCGTGGCGCGGAGGTAGCCCAGTCCCGGCCCAGCCCGCAATGCCGCAGGCCGAGCGCGGGGTGATCTCAGCGGCGCAGCGGTGACCAGGTCGGGTCGGAGGCACCGTTCGGCGTCGCGACCTTCTTGAGATTGCGACCCGTTACATCAACCGACATCAGCTGCGGCCGCCCCCCCGGGCCGGCCCCCTCGCGGAAGAACATCAGTACGCGACCGTTCGGTGCCCAGGTTGGCCCCTCATCGAGGAAGCTCGTCGTCAGGAGCTTCTCGTTGCTGCCATCGGGCGCCATCACGCCAATATGGAACCGTCCACCGAGGATCTTGGTGAACGCGATCAGATCCCCTCGTGGCGACCAGACAGGGGTGGCATAGCGCCCATCGCCGAAGCTGATGCGCTCGGCCGAGCGCCCGCCTGCCTCCATCACGTAAAGCTGCTGGCTGCCGCCCCGGTCGCTCTCGAAAACGATCCGCCCACCATCGGGCGAGAAGGACGGCGCCGTATCGATCGCCGGGCTGTTCGTCAGCCGCGTGAGCTGCCGATTGGCGAGTGTCAGCGCATAGATATCGGTGTTCCCGCCCTGGCTGAGCGACAGCACAACCCGGTCGCCCATCGGCGAGAAGCGGGGCGCGAAGGTCATGCCGTCGAAGAAGCCCAGCCGCTCCCGCTGACCGGTGTCGAGGCTCTGCAGATAGACCTGCGGGCTGCCGTCGTCGTAGGAGATGTAGAGGATCGTCTGCTCGTTCGGGGAGAAGCGCGGCGTCAGCACGAGGTCGCTGTCGGCAGGCAGATACCGCAGATTGGCCCCGTCCTGATCCATCAGCGCCAGCCGCTTTTGCCGGTCGTTCTTGGGCCCGGTCTCGTCGACGAAGACCACGCGGCTGTCGAAATAGGGCCCCTCTCCGGTCAGTGCGCTGTAGATGCCATCGGCGATTTTGTGCGCGATCCGTCGCCAGTCGGCAGGGGCCGCCAAGAGCTGCTGGCCCACAAGCTGTTGGCCGCCGAAGACGTCGAAAACGCGGTACTGCACGCGGAGCCGGCCGTCGTCGAGCTGCCCGATGCGGCCGCGCACCAAGGCCTCGGCACCGATGGGCCGCCAATCCTCGAGAGGCGGTACCGCGTCGAAGCTGACCGGGAGCGCGACATGCGCGGACTGCGGGATCAGCCGGAAGAGCGCCGTGCCCTCAAGATCGGCCGACACGACGCCGATGATGTCGTTGGCAGTCCCGGCGAGGGCCTGATCTTCCAGGTCGAAGGCCTCGATTGCGGTCGGCAGCGGCTCAATATTCGCGCCGGTGACATCGATGACCAGGGGTCCGTCTCGGCCTTCCTGTGCCACCGCGGGCATTACGCCGAGGCCCACTACAAGCGCAGCGACAACGCCGAGCGCCCTGGCAAGCGAGAGAATTGTGAGGGGATGTGCTACCTCACCCGCCGACTGACTCATGACGAGAACCCCACTTGATCGGGCCGGAAGTTGAACTGGATCGCCGGATAGGTGGCGAGCTTATGGGCGAAGCGACCGAATTCTCCGGCGATCTCGGCCTTCTTGAGGGCGCGTCGCGCCGCTTGGTAGAGCGCACCCTGCGTCGCCGCATCGCCGCCGCTCGCTGAGACGCGGCTCGGCCCATCGACAATCTTGCCGGTCGGATCGATCCGCACCTCCAGTGTGACGACGAGCCCGGGTTCGCGCCGCCCCGGATAGGAGAAGTATTGCTGGATACCGAGGGAAAGCGCTTCGCGTTCACCCTGCGTGACGCGGGCCGCGCGAGTGGGTGCGGTGGCTGCGGGCGCGCGTGACGTGCCCTGCCCGTTGCTTGCCGTTTCGGCCTTTTCGGCGGCAGGCTCGGGCTTCGCGTTCTGCGCGATGCTCGCCTCCGCGGCGGCGAGGGCCGCAGCGATCGCCGGATCCTCTTCCGAGACTTCAGGTGCCGGGTCTTCGCGCGCGGGCTCCGGCTCACGCTCAGGCGCCTCCGCTACTTCCTGCGCAGGCTCAGGCGGCGTTGGGCGACGTTTGGGAACGACCGCATTCTCGGGCGCCAGCGCGGCATCGGCGACCGCCTCGGCCTCTGGTTCTGGGTCTGGGTCTGGCGCACGCTCTTCTACGATCGGGATCTCAGGCGTGCCATCGGGCGACGGCGCGGGCGCGGCGGCGAGCGGCTGCACCGGCTCGGTTTTGGGGCGCTGATCCGGTGTTGTTGCGGTCGGGGGCGGGGGCGCAGTCTCCGCAACGACGGCGGGCGCGACAGCATCCGGCACGGTCTCGGCGCGCGGGCGTTCAGGCGGCACGGCCACAGCGGCTGGCCGCTCGGCCGCATCCCGCGCTGCGGGGCCGGTCGGCCCCAGGGCCTCAGCCTCGGCCACATCGACAGCCGGATCGGTCGTATCGGGCGCGACGACTGGGGCCGTGGATGCGCGCGGCGTCGGAAGCCCACTGGCAACTTCAGGCGCCACATTCGGCGCGGCAGCGGTGGCAGCGAAGAACTCAGCCTCGCTCACAACGCTCACATCCGACAGCTCGATCGCTTCGGTCGGTGGTGCGTCCCCGCCATAGCGCCCAAGCACAGCGAGCGCGATCACGCCGAGATGCGCGGCCGCGGAGACGGCCATCGCAGGCCGCATCTGCGTCCCCTGATCAACCGACTGTCCCATGCCCATCACACGCATCGCCCGCGCCCATCCGTCGCCCATTCGTCGATCAGCCGTCATCCGGTCCGCGCTGGGCATTCACCAGCGCGATCCGCCTGAACCCGGCCAGCGACAACTCGGCCAACACATCCGCAACCACGCCATGCGGCAGCGCCGCATCGGCGCGGAGATAGACCCGCACATCCGCATTCAGCGCCGCAAGCGCATCCAGCCGGGGGCGTAGCGATCCGGGTTGTACCTCCGCCTCTTGGATAAAGACCTGTCCCGAGGGGTCGATGCTGACCGTCAACGGATCCGTCGCCTCGTCCGGTAGGCTCGGCGCATCGGTGCGGCTCAGCTCAAGCGGCACGCCGACCGTCAGCAAGGGTGCCGCCACCATGAAGATGATGAGGAGCACCAGCATGACGTCGACGAAGGGCGTCACGTTGATCTCCGACATCGGCCGGAGCGTCGCCCTGCGGCTTCGTGCACGCCGCGCGCCCGCGGCCGGTGCCGCGCCGCCCATCATCAGCCCGCCTCCCTCAGCGGCAGGCGCGCGCGGTCGATCTGCCGGCCGAGGATGGTCGCGAATTCATCAGAGAAGTTCTCAAGCTCCGCCGTGATCCGATCCGCATCCTGGCTGAGCCGGTTATAGGCGATGACCGCCGGGATGGCCGCGAGAAGCCCCAGAGCCGTCGCGAACAGCGCCTCTGCAATGCCCGGTGCCACGACCGCGAGGTTCGTGTTCTGCATCACGGCGATCTGCTCAAAGCTCGTCTTGATGCCCCAGACCGTTCCGAAAAGGCCGACGAAAGGGGCGACGGCCCCCGTGCTCGCCAAGAAGGACAGGCGTCCGGTGATCCGCTCCGCCTCCCGCGCGATGGCGACGCCCATGGCCCGTTCCACCCGCGCCTGCGTGCCCGGAATGACACCCGTGCCGGCGACGACCGACCGGTTCCATTCGACCATGCCAGCGGCAAAGACCCGTTCCGCCGGGCTTTCGGGCTGAGGGCCAACCCGCTCGAACAGATCCTCCAACGAGGCGCCGGACCAGAACTCGCTCTCGAATTCGGCCGTGTCGCGCGCGTGGCGTCGAAACTCCAGGATCTTGTCGACGATGATCGCCCAGCACCAAAACGATGCGAGCACGAGCATCACCATCACCACCTGAACGGTGAGCGACGCCTTCAAGAACAGCCCGACGATCGAAAAATCGATCTCGGGCGCCCCTTCGCCTGCGGCCGCGACGGCCACACCGGCTGGCGCTTCGACGGCGCTTCCCGAAACAGCGGGATCGACGCCCACACCGGGCGCGGTCTCGATCGCCGCCTGTGCCAGCGTCAGCGCCCCGGCGCCAAACGCTACGAGGTCGTAACCCACCAGACTGCCTCCGCCTCCGACCCTGTCGCCAAGGTCCCGCTCTGCGCTCTTGACCCGGTTCTCCCGGTGCTCCGACGCAACGCGCACCCCTTATGCGCGAATTCGCGAGAGATTTCGAGAGGATTAAGCTTGACGACGTTAGGAAACGGGAAGCGACGCGAAAGCTGCTTCCACGATCGGGGGAAACCGCACCGGTCGACCGCTCTCATCGATCATCGCCAGAACCACCTCAGCTTCGAACAGGATTTCATCATCGCGTAATACGCGTTGGCCGAGAGAAACCGACGCACGCTTGAGATCGCGCAGTCTGGTCTCCACCTCCAGCAGGTCGTCGAAGCGGGCCGGGCGGCGGAAGCGCGCGTTGATCTTGTGGGCGACGAAGACGAGGCCGTCGCGCTCCTTAATCACCACCTGATCGACGCCCAGCGCCCTCAGCGCCTCGCTGCGCGCCCGCTCGATAAAGCGGAGGTAGTTCGCGTGGTAGACGATACCGGCGAGGTCGGTGTCCTCGTAGTAGACGCGCAGGGCGAAGCGGTACGCCTCGTCGCTCATGCCGCGCCGGCCGCGTCCCCTGCGACAGCGACGATGCGCTCCGCGTGGCTTGGATCGTCGGTGGCGTCGGGCAGTTCAGGTGCGTAAGCTGCCCGGATCACCTGCAGATAGCGCGGCTTGACCATTGCCCGTCCGACGCCGGCGATCTCCGCCACCGGGCTCTCCGAGGTGAAGGCATGATCGGACCAGAGCAGCAGACCTTGGACGCATTGTCCCAGCGCCAGGCCGCCCTCGTTGCCGCGGCCGATCTCTTCGTCGCGACGGATCAACGTGACGCAGATCCTGATGGCAGCCGGTTTGCCTTCGGCCCCCGGTGCGAAGCCGTAGATCCGGTACTGATTGGCCCCTGAGGCCGCGAGCACCCCGAGAAGCCGCTCGAGATCGGGGATCAGCTTGAACATCGAGGGCAC
>JBCDFC010000287.1:0-5543 GCA_039178805.1 Pseudomonadota bacterium
GCCAGCACGGCGACCGAGTGCGCCCTCCTGTCGTTGGACCATACCTGCGCTCCATCGGGCCTTCGGGCAATGCGTCTCAGCCCAAGGGGAGCATTTGAGACAGGCTCCCCTGCTCAGCAGGGCAGAGCGCCATTGAGCGAAGTAGCATTCGGGGCAATGCTGGGCTGCACAGATCCAAATGAGGAACGCTCGATGAGATTTCTAACGGCGGCTATTATTATGTCGTTGTGCTTGCCCTATGCTGCAGGCGCGACCGAAAAGAAGCTCTTACTCTGTGAATGGATTGAAGGTGATGAGCTAAGCGGCGTGTCGATAAAGAGAGCCGAGGCGGTTTTTCTATTTTACGATGCAGATAATCTGGTTGATATTGATCTTGAGAGCGGCTGTGCCTATGAAAAGGAAGTGGAAATCGAGGAGGAGTATGTTTCGTGGTCATGTAGGGGTGAGCGAGAACATGAACTAATGAATACTAAATTTTCAGAAGTGTATGAGTTATCTCGTCTATCCGGCAATTTTCAGTATTTTCGATCATCTGAGTCAATTTGGAAATTGGAAGAACGGGGCATTGAGGCTGCATTACCCAACCGTTCTTCTAGTGAAAGCAGATCAGGGTCCTGCAGGCCCGCGGAACGGGCGTTCTGAGCCCCGCCCGCGCCACCCTCACCAAGCCTAAGACCTCTGAGCAGCGAATCTCCAACTGACCCGCGACCGGGCGTCCGGCTCGGTCGAGTGATCGCGTATCGTGTAATTACGCGTTTAGCGTTGACAACGCGTATCGCGTATTGCACATTCTCCTCAACGCCCACCCCGGGCAGCAGGAGGACGCGATGCCAGACCACATTCAAGAGCACGGCGAGCCTACGATCACCGTCCGGCGAGACGCAGCGCAGGACATCACCTGGAGCTTCACAATCACGCGCCGGGTCGGGCCGGATTGCCTGTTCCCTCAGTTTGAGACGCTGGCGCGTGGTGCGGGCTATGACGGCCGAGGGGCCGCCTGGTGCGCCGCCGACGATGCGCTCGACGCTTGGCGCGCAGCGCAGCTGGAGAGGGCGGCGGCATGAGCGGCCCTGAGTTCTACGCAGCCGCCTGGGCCGTTGAGCCGGCTTATGTGTTCGCTGCAGGCATGCTGGCTGGGCATCTTCTGCACGCCGCTGCCTGGTGGGTGTTTCGCGAGACCTTCGGGTGGCGGCGATGACCCGGCGCGTTTTCTGGCACATGGACCCGGTCGAGAGTGGCGGCACGCGTACCCACTATCGCCTCAGGATCCGCTTTGCCGCCAGCGGTCGCCGCGAGCATGCCTATGAGGGGCTCGTCTACTTCTCTGAAGAGGAGGCATCGACCGCTGGTACGCGGCTCGCAGCCCGCCTGAGATACTCCAGTGTGCCCGCGCTGTGCGACTGGTCGAAGATGCTGGTCGCTGATGCTGAGCGCTTGCCCGACGACAGCGCATCGCGAGCGCGCATCCTGAACAACGCGTCGGACATTTCTCGGTTCGCCGAGGAACTTCTGGGAAAGCCTGAGCGGCGCGGGGTGGCGTCGTGAACGAGATCCACCGCATCACCTCGTCGGGCGCCTACGAGATCCCGGAGAGCCTGTATCACGGGCAGCCGTGCGACGGGCCCTCGATCTCCTCGACGGGGATCAAGCGGCTGGCTGAGAATGGCGCGGCCGAGTTCTTTCGGACGTGGTCCGGCAATCCCAACGCGGAGCCCGAGCCGCCGAAGGCCGCGTTCGATATCGGTCGGGCGGCGCACATCATGGCGCTGGAGCCCGGGCGCGTGGCGAACACGATCGCCGTCTATCCGGACGAGGTGCTGGCATCCAACGGCGCGGTATCGACCAAGGCGGCGAAGGAGTTTGAGGCCAAGGCCCGCGCCGAAGGCCGCACGCCGATCAAGCCCGGCGACTGGCAGATGCTCAACGAGATGCGCAGCGCGCTCGAGCGGCACCCCCATGCCCGGCGGTTCCTTGAGGCCGGCCGCGCCGAGGTCTCCGTCTTCGCGCGCCGCCGCGACTTCTGGATCAAGGCCCGGCCCGATTTCCTCCCGGAACGATCAGGCCAATACCTCGTGGATCTTAAGACCACCACGTCGCTCAAGGACTTCTACGACAACGGCATCAAGAAGCTCCGCTACGACATACAGGCCGCGCTCTACCTGCGCGCCGTTCATGAGGCCACCGGGATCCGGCCAGCTGGCATGCTCTTCTTCGCGCAGGAGAAGAAGCCCCCATACCGCGTGGGGCTGATGGCGCTGTCGGTCGGCCCTCCCGGGAGCACCGACATCCTGCGGGCCGCCGAGTTGGACATCCACCTTGCCCTCGAAGCCTTCGAGCGCGGGCTGGAGACGAGCCACTGGCCTGATCCCTTCGACGAACCGCGAGAGCTGGGCGTCCCCGGCTGGCTGCGCGGTCAGATTGAGAAACGCCTGGAGAGCGAGAGCAATGGAACAGAATTTGCCTACGCCTAAGCCGCCGGTCGCATCGGGCGGTGCCGTGAGCGCATTTGTCCCGCGAGACATTGAGCAGGCGTGGCGGTTGTCAGAGGCCCTCGCCAGCCAAGGCGGCGAGATGATCCCGCAAGCCTACCGCAACAAGCCGGGCGCGGTGTTCCTTGCCGTTACCCGAGGCGCAGAGCTTGGCCTCGCCCCGCTCACCGCGATGGCATGGGTGGCACCTATCAACGGCCGAGGGACTTTGTGGGGCGACGCTCTGCCGGCCCTGGTTCAGCGCGCCGGGCATCGCCTCAAAGAATGGCGCGAGGGCGAGGGCGAACACATGGTCGCTTATTGCACCGTGATCCGGTCCGATGGCACCGAAAACACTGCGTCGTTCTCCGTTGATCAGGCAAAGCAGGCTGGCCTCTGGAACAAGCAGGGGCCTTGGAAGCAATACCCCTGGCGGATGCTGCAGATGCGCGCCCGCGGCTTTGCAGTGCGAGACGGCGCAGCTGACGTCCTCCTAGGTCTCTCTGTTGCTGAGGAGGTCCGGGACTACCAAGGCCCCGACAACGCCCGGGACGTGACCCCCAAGACCGCCGAGCCCGGCCAGAACCACATCCTCGCCACCCTGCCGGCGGCCGAGGATCAGGGTCGGAGCGAGCTTCCATCTGATGAGCATGAGGCTGCCGGGTCACCCGATCAGGAGCGGGCCGGATCGCTCAAAGCGGATGCGGCTTTCATCAACGAAGTGACGACGCAAGTAGGCGACGCGCTGCCGGGATTTCAGCCGACCGAGGAAGAGATGGAGGCGGCGATGGCGCGAGCCGAGGCTGAGGCTGCGCGCGTGAGGGAGGGTGCCTGATGCTTATCCGTGTGATCGACTTTGAGACGACTGGCCTCGACGAAAGCGCCGGGGTGGTGGAGATCGGCTGGTGCGATATCGCGGGCGAGACGATCAAGGGCTCTGGGTCGGCTATCTGCGACCCGGGGTTCCCAATCCCGCCTGAGGCGTCGGCGATCCACCACATCACAGACGAGCACGTAAAGGGCTTTCGAGGCGCGTCCAGCATGCTGGCCGATCTTGCTGGTGCCGACGTCTACGTCGCCCACAACAGCCGGTTTGACCGGCAGTTCGCAGATCCGCTGAACCGATCACCTTGGATCTGCACCCTGAAGGCGGCCCGGAGGGTCTGGCCGGATGCACCTTCTCACGGGAACCAGGTGCTACGGTACTGGCTCGGAATTAACCTTCCGGCCAAGCTAGCCGAGCCCGCGCACCGGGCCGGCCCCGATGCCGTCGTTACCGCTCACCTCCTTCTGCGCCTGATGGATCACGCATCCGTTGAGGAGATGATCGCGTGGGAAGCGATGCCGTCGATCCTGCCGAAGATGCCCTTCGGCAAGCACAAGGGCGAGCGCTTCTCTGAGGTGCCCAAGGACTATCTCGGTTGGATCGTCCGGCAGCATGACATCGATCCTGATGTGAAGTTCACGGCTGAGGCCGCGCTGCAGGAGGCCGCGGCATGAGCGAGCGTCTCTTCCACGCGATCGAGGGCGGCCAGGTCGTCGTCCGCAAGAAGCCAGGAACCTACCTCCAGGCAGATCTCTACCGGCGGAAGCGGCAGCTTTACGCCAAGGTGGGTAGCGGCTTCGTGCGCCTCTACGCCGACGGTGGGACGTCGATGCCCGGGATCTCCTACGACCCCGAGGACATCAACCTTGAGGACACCGACTTCACGGTCATGAAGGAGGGGCTCCACTGGGCCGTGATACCGCCGACTGCGGTGGCTGCAGAATGATCGCGGCGACCATAGAGGCGGCAGATGTTTCGCGCGCTGCTGCGGCCTGCGCGCGCATCGTCAAACGCTCGACGATCCCGCTGCTGGAATGCATCCGTATGCGCGCAGAGGACGGTGTCCTGGCCATGGACGCGACCAGTCTGGGCCTGCACCTCACCATGGAGATCAAGGCAGACGTCAGGCCGGCCGATGGCTTTGCGGTCCCCGCCGATGTGCTGCGGAAGTTTGCAGGATCGGCGCCGTCTGGCTCTCAAATCGAGATCAGACAGAAAGAGCGACGCGTTGATCTCAAAGCGGGACGCAACCGCGCTGATCTGCCGACACTCCCATCTTCAGACTTCCCGATGCGTCCGAACGCCTACGCAAAGATCGAAACCGAGGAGGTTGACCCGAAGACATTCTGCGAGGCCCTGAACGGCACCTTGCCTGCGGCGGAAAAGGGCACCGTGAAAGAATACCTGCGCGGTGTCTTCGTTGATGGATCTGCAGTCGTCGCGACCGACGGCAACAGCATGCATGTCTTCGAGCTGGCTTTGCGCTGCGCCCCCTCTACGCTACCCTCTGAGCACGTTCCGCATATCGTCGACGCGTTGAAGGACGGTGGCCGCTTTGGCTCTGACGGCGAGGCTTGGCGCGTGGATGCACCAGGCCGCATGCTTGCTGGGCAATGCCTTGGCGTGCCGTATCCAGACTGGACGCGCGTCCAAGCGAAGGCCGGCCCGGCTGCCCTCTTTGATCGAGAAGAGATGCTGGCGGCGGCGAAAGCAGTCGATCTCTTCCGGACGAAGACGCGCGTCGTTGTGCTCCGATGCAGCGCTGCAGACGGCACGCTTCAGGTTGGCCTTGAAGAAGCTGACAGCGGTCAGACGTCATCGCTCATCCAGGCGGATGCAAAGCACGATTTCGCCGTTGGGGTCAGCCTTCCCTATCTGCTCAACGCCCTGTCGATGATGCCCGAGGGCGCGATTGAGATCTGCGCCGAGGAAGGCGACACGATCGCCCCCATCATGCTTCGCCCCCAGCAATCCGAAGCGTTCACCCGTCGGCGCGCGACGATCATGCCGCTGCGCCGGTGATGCACCGACCGATGAAAGGACACCCCATGCCAGACGACACCCAGGGCGTAGCGAGCGGCTCCGTCGCCGCCGGGCAGCTGAAGGCCTTCGTGGAACGGATAGAGCGACTGTCTTCGGAGCAGAAGGAAATCGCCGACGAGATCAAGGAAGTCTACGCCGAGGCTAAGGCGAACGGCTGGGATACCAAGATCCTCCGCAAGGTGATCGCGCTCCGGAAGAAGGATGCC
>JBCDFC010000288.1:0-5538 GCA_039178805.1 Pseudomonadota bacterium
ATGATGCCATGAGCACCCAGCGCATAGAGAAGCGCCACCGCCCAAATCCGCGGCTCAGGCGCCTGGCCCAGCATGACCGCCGCCCCTGTGATCCAGGGCAAGCCTTCATAGGCGAGCCCCGTGGCAGCGCAGCCGAGCCAGCCATTGGCCTTCAGCCTGAGCGGCGGCGCGGAGTAGATCCAGGCCAAAACCGCCGCAACCACCGTCGCCCCGAAGGCCCAAGGCCCCAGCGCATAGCCGAGCGCGAGCCCCACCAGCGTCCAAATGATCGCGATGCGAAAGCCCCAGATCCCCGGCACCCGACCCGAAGGGATCGGCCGATGCGGCTCGTTCACCGCATCCACGTCCCGGTCGTACCAGTCATTCGCCGCCTGGCTCATGGCGCAGATCACCGGACCCGCCAGGAGCAGACCGCCGAGCAGCAGATGCCAGCGCCCCTCGATACCAACACCAGAGGAAAGCACGCCGCATCCGAACGCCCACATGGGCGGAAACCAAGTCACGGGATGCAGAAGCTCGACGACCGCTCCCGGCTCCGGCCAGTCGCCCTGCGGTCGAAGCCCGCGCAGTCGCGAATGCCCTCGCCTCGGATCGGCGAAGCGCGGCGCTGCCCGGCGCGAACGCGCAGCTATGGAGCTATTGACTGGCATAACTGTCAATCAAACTAGACAGCCACACAGAGTCGCGAAAGTCCGAAGTTGCAACTTAGATCGATCCCACGCGCTGCCTGCCAGTCGGTGCAGTGCTCGACGGGGCGCGTCCGGGGCGGGTGGGCGAAGACCGTCGCTGCAGCGAGGCTCAAGGACGGTTGGGGAGGACGCGCCCCAACGCCCCAATCTCAGCTCTCGCTCGTATCCGTGTCGTCGCTATCGCCAAGCTCGCGCAGACCGTAGCGGCGCAGTTTCACATAGAGCGATTGGCGAGAGAGACCGAGCATTTCCGCCGCCGAGGCGCGGTTGTCTCGGGTCATCTCGAGGGCGGCCTCGATATACATCTTCTCGATCATATCCGTGGTCTGGCGCACCAAATCCTTGAGCGAGACCCGGCCGACGAGCTCGCCCAACTGCTCCGCCGATTGCGGCATGACCGCCGCATGCGGCCCCGCCGCGCCGAAGCGCCGACGTACATCGCGCATCGAGAAGGCATAGACCGGCTGGCGCCCCTGGGTCGTGCAGGCAGAGATCTCCACCTCGGTCTCGCTGCCATAGTCCCCACGCAAGACCGTCGCGAAGAGCCTGACCGATCCATGCTCGCGCAGATTCGACAGCAGCACCCGCAAATCGACGCCAGGTCGCCCGAGCCAGCGATCGAGCGTCTCGCCCCGCGCCTGCTCCTCGGTCGGCACCTCCGCAAGCTCCAGGAACGCCGGATTGCAAGAGAGCACCGTCCCATCCGCCGAGGTAAGCACGAGCGCATCGGGCTGGGCCTGCGCGATCGCAGCCCAGTCGGGCCCTTGCTCCGCCGTCAACGCCATCCCTGAGCCGAGCCGCAGAAGACGCACGAGGAAGACCCAGGCGCTTTCTTGTCGAAGGAGCGACGCCGACACTTTCCAGCGACCGCCATCGGGCGTGAGCACCACTTCGGCCTCATCCGCCCGGCCAGTTGCGCGCACCGTCGCGAGCAGCCGGTCGATCTCCTGGCTCGCCTCGTCCGCGACGCATTGCGCGAAGGCCCGTCCGACCAGGCCACGACTGCCGCCATCGAGCATGCGGAGCGCGGCGCGGTTGGCTTCCAGCACCTTGTCCGTCGCGCCGTCGATGACCAGGAGCGGCTCATCGGAGAGCTGGAAGAGAAGCCTGTATCGCGTCTCGAGATGGCGAAGGCGCGTATAGTCCCGCTCAAGCTTCTGCTGCGCCTCGATCAAGCGCTGCTGGAGCGAAGAAATCGTGCGCAGATCGCGCCCGAAGGCCACGAGCCGCTGCTCGAAGCCGACCCGAAGCGCGGAGTAGAGCACCGGCACATCGGCGCCTGTCGCCGTCGGGTGATTGACTTGGCGCCAGCGCGTTCGCTCCGACTGCATCGCCTCGGAGATCAGCGCCTCGATCTTGGGCCGGCTTTCAGATGTTACCGTGTCGATCCAGTGCCTTCCGAGCCATTGCTCATGCCCGGTAAGTGCGAACTCACGATGATCGACCGCCAGATCGCGGATCATACCGTCCGCGTCCACGACAAGCGCAATGTCGGCGGCTGTCGCGATCAGGCGCGCAGCCGCTTCCGCGTTCAAGTCCCCTAAGGACTCTCTGGGAGCAGCGAAGGTCTTCAAAGCCCGTCCTCTCACGTGGCTGAAACATCGCGGTCCCCGATGATAGGTCAGTCACCTTGTCCAAAACCAGGCGCCGCCGAAGCGGCTCAGGTCAGTTTGCCTTCCTTGTCTCCGCAAAGAGACGAGACGCCTCGCGTAGCGCGGTTTCCGCGTCCAGTGCGATAGCGTCGGCGCCAATCCGGGTCCCAGTTTCGGGTTGGCGCAGGAGGGCGGCACCGCCGACAAGAATGCGGATGCCTGAATTCTTACTTAAACGGCGTGTCGCGGCAATCAGCTCGGGCAACATTGAGACGAAACGGTCCGTTGCCACCGAGATGCCCAACACATCGAAATGCCGCGCCGAGACTTCGGCCAATAGCGCATGGGCCGAGTTGCCGACAGCGCGCGGCGCTTCCCAGCCCTGTCTCTCGAACGCGTCGCTGAGGAGCGAGAGGGCCAGAACATGCTGCTCCCCTGGCGCACCGGCGAGAAGGATCACAGGGCGATCGGCGATATTGGCCGGCAGGCGAGGCGGCGTGAGTTGGCGCATCTCGCGCACCAGCTCCTCAAGCACGCGCGTCGCGCAGGTCACGGTCACGAAGTCGCAGCTGTCATCCTCCCACATCGCGCCCAGGGCGCGCGCCACGGAAGTGATCAGCTCTTCGCCAATAGAAATCGGGCGGATGCCGCTTGTCACTGCGTCGGAAAGGAGCGCCGACGCCCCTTGGTTGTCGCCCCTAAGCGCCAGCCTCAGCAATGTGTCGCGCATCGCATCATCGGGCACCGGCGCATCGCGACGCGCCCGTTCGACAAGGCTAGGGATCACACTGGTCGAGAGAGCCGCATGCAGAAGATCGGCTGCACCAAGCGACCTTTCGCCCGTCGCAGCATTCGAGAGCACATTTCCCAGAACCGATCGGCGCACCGTATCCTCGGCGTCGCTCATGCGCCTTCTCCCGCTAGATGCGCCGAGGCGAGGCTGCGCCCCGGCGTCGTCGGCTGTCGCGCAAGGGCCTAGTGCCACTCTGCTACAGCCGACGATTTCGGAAATCGTAACCACGATGCGGTGAGTCGAACAATCGAATCGTGCCAAAAAGTTTCACCTTGAACCTTACAACCGGTGCATTCTTCTCAATTTCACATTGATATCGCCGTAAGCGCCTCGATCTGATCACTCTAGGAGACATTTGGTACCGTAAACTGAGATTGACACTCGCGCCGACTGACGCTTAGCTTGGGGCAACAGGTATCGCCCGTCAGAGGCTCGAGGATGCGCACCAGTCCACAACAAGCGGCCCGCCGTCCGCTCTACACGCCCGAGCAACGGGCCCGGCGCGACGCGACCGCGTGGACCACAGTGCAGGGTGTGCTAGCGCCACTTCAATTCGCGGTTTTCCTGGTCAGTGTCGCGCTCGTCATCCGCTTCCTCCTCACAGGTGAGGGCGAGGGCGCAGCGACGATGTCGATCGTCGTGAAGACGCTGATCCTTTACACGATCATGATCACTGGCGCGATCTGGGAGAAAATCGTTTTTGGCCAGTACCTTCTCGCGCCTTCCTTCTTCTGGGAGGACATGTTCAGCTTTGCCGTGATCGCGCTTCACACCGCCTATATGGCGATGCTCCTGGCGGGCTGGGGCACGGTCTCTGAGCAGATGGCGATCGCGCTCCTCGCCTATGGCCTTTACGTGATCAACGCCGCGCAATTCCTGCTGAAACTTCGGCGCGCCCGGCTCGACAGCGATATGCCAGCTGTCGCGGAGCCCGCCTGATGGCGCCGGATGATGGCAGCCCGCGCAGCCTCGGCTGCGGCGCCAGCGCGGGGGCTGGTGCTGGGGCTAGGATCGCCGGCAGGCCGGTGCTGCGCGAGAACGGGCAGCGTGAGGTCTTCTGCGGACTGACAGGCATCATCTGGCTTCATCGCAAGATCCAGGACGCCTTCTTCCTCGTTGTGGGCAGCCGGACTTGCGCGCATCTGATCCAATCCGCTGCTGGCGTGATGATCTTTGCGGAGCCGCGCTTTGCGACCGCCATCATCGATGATCGCGATCTCGCGGGCCTTGCGGATGCCAATGACGAGCTGGATCGCGTGGTGGGTGAGCTCTTGGAGCGACGCCCGGACATCAAGCTCCTGTTCCTCGTCGGCTCCTGCCCGTCGGAAGTGATCAAGCTCGATCTTTCTCGCGCGGCGGAGCGGCTCGGCCAGCAGCACCATCCGCATTGCCGAATCCTCAATTATTCAGGCAGCGGGATCGAGACGACCTTCACCGAGGGCGAGGATAACTGCCTCGCGGCCCTGGTGCCCGAGCTGCCGGAAACGGAGGACCACGGCCTCCTGATCGCGGGTGCGCTGGCCGAAGTTGTGGAGGATCAGTTCGCCCGCCTCCTCACCGAACTCGACATCCCCGTAAGCTTCCTGCCTCCGCGCAAGGCTGGGGAACTGCCTGCTGTGGGGCCGAACACGAAAATCCTGTTGGCTCAGCCCTTTCTGCCGGAAACCTGCCGTCGTTTGGAAAACCGGGGCGCGGCGCTCCTTGAGGCGCCCTACCCCCTCGGCGCGGAGGGCACGACCGCCTGGCTTCGCGCCGCATCCGATGCCTTTCGCATCCCCGAGGCGCACTTTGACAAGGTCACGGCCGCCCCCCGCGCTAGGGCCGAGGCCGCGGTCGCAGCACGTGCACCCGATCTCGCCGGGCGCCGCATCTTCTTCTTCCCGGACAGCCAGCTTGAGCTGCCCATTGCCCGGTTCCTCACGCGTGAAGCGGGGATGACGCCGATCGAGATCGGCATGCCCTATCTTCACGCCCGTCATCACGGGCCGGAGATCGCGCTCCTGCCCGAGGATGTGCAGCTCTCCGAAGGCCAGGATGTGGACCGGCAGCTTGCCCGCGCCGTCGAGGCCAAGCCCGATATCACCGTTTGCGGGCTCGGCCTCGCCAATCCGCTCGAGGCCCAAGGCTTCACGACCAAATGGTCCATCGAGCTCGTCTTCACCCCGATCCAGGGCTACGAGCAGGCGGGCGATCTCGCCGAGCTTTTCGCCCGCCCGCTGGAGCGTCGCGCGAGGCTTCAGCTATGAAGCTCACGCTCTGGACATATGAGGGCCCGCCCCATGTGGGGGCGATGCGGATCGCGGCCTCGATGGAGGGGCTGCACTACGTCCTGCACGCGCCCCAGGGCGAGACGTATGCCGATCTTCTGTTCACGATGATCCAGCGGGATCGCCGCCGCCCGCCCGTGACCTACACGACGTTCCAGGCGCGCGATCTCGGCTCTGATACAGCGAACCTTTTCCGC
>JBCDFC010000289.1:0-5466 GCA_039178805.1 Pseudomonadota bacterium
CGATCTTGAGCGCGCCCTCATAGATCACCTCTTTGCCGAGGAAGCCCACGAAGGGCACCACACCCGCCATCGAGAGCCCGGACAGCGCGGCCGCCCACATGGTGATGGGCATCGCGCGCCTCAGCCCGCCCAATGCGTCGACCTCGCGCGTGCCGGCCTTCTTGTCGAGACAGCCGACCATGAGGAACAGCGACGCCTTGTAGAGCGCATGAACGACGAGGAAGAGCGCCGCGGCCACCACGGCCTTGTCCGTCCCACCCCCCAGCAGCATCACAAGCGTGCCGAGACCCATCACCGTCGTATGCGCGAGCATCAGCTTCAGATCGGTCTGCCGCAGCGACCAGATCGCACCGATCAGCATGGACGTCGCGCCGAAGAGCGTGAGGATCCAGTGCCAGGCCTCGGTCCCGCCGAGCGCCGGGTTGAGCCGCATCAGGAGATAGACCCCGGCCTTCACCATGGTGGCCGAGTGCAGATAGGCGGAAACGGGCGTCGGTGCCGCCATAGCGCCCGGCAACCAGAAATGGAACGGGAACTGCGCCGATTTGGTGAAGGCCGCGAGCAGCACCAGGATCAGCACCGGCGCATAGAGCGCACTCTCTTTGATCGCATCGCCCTCGGCGTTGAAGTCCGAAAGCCGATAGCTGCCCGTGAAATCGCCAAGCAGGATCAGCGCACCGAGGAGCGCCAATCCTCCGAGCCCCGTCACCAGAAGCGCCTGCAGCGCCGAGCGCCGCGAGTTCGGCTTTTGGTAGTCGAAGCCGACGAGCAGGAAGGACGTGACCGTCGTGCCCTCCCAGAACAGGAAAAGCGTGACGATATCGTCCGCCAGCACCAGCCCCACCATCGAGATCCCGAAGAGGAGGAGCAGCGTCAACAGTCGCGCAACCCTGGGATCGGTGCGGAAATAGCCAGCGGTGTAGAGAAACACGAGCGCGCCGATCACGCTGATCAGAAGCGCGAAGACGAGCCCGAGCCCGTCCACCCGAAAGGCGAACTCGATCCCAAGCGCCGGCAGCCAAGGCCGCGACCAGGCGAAGACGTCGCCCCCCGCGACAGCCGGCAAGAAGGTGAGAAAGAAGAGAAAGGCGAGGAGCGCCACGACGCTCGGCAGATAGAGGAGCCCGATCTTTACAGCCGGCACTTCTCGCAGCAGCCAACGCAGCGGCTGCACAGGCCAAGCCTCGGCACCGACGGGCCAGAGCATCTTCCCGGCGACCCCTTCGGCGAGCGGATCGGATCCGCCCACGGGCCCACCCAAGGGCCCACCCACGGGCGTCGTCCCAGCCGGCAGACCGTCCACGCCCTCTGATCCTGCGCTCTGACGGTCGCTTTCCTGCATCACGGCTCCGGGATCGTTGGCGGGAGGATCGGGCTGGCGGCTGCATGCCCAATGGGTAGGCAAACCATAACGCAACTGTCGCAGTTGGCCAGGGGGCCGAGATCAGCTGAGCGCCCGCTCCCCCATCTGCAGGAACTTTCGACGCCGATCAGCCTTAAGGGCCGCTTGATCAAGGCCGTCAAGCTCGCTCAGCAGTTCAGCGATGGTCTCTCCCGTCGCCGCGATCGCTTCGGCCGGCGCCCGTTGCGCCCCGCCCACAGGCTCCGCCACCACGCGATCCGCGACGCCGAGCGCCGCCAGATCCTCCGCCGTGAGCCGCAAAGCCTGCGCCGCCTCGCGCATCTTCTCGGCGTTCTTCCACAGGATGGAGGCGCAGCCTTCGGGCGAGATCACGGAGTAGACGGCGTGTTCCAGCATCGCGACCCGGTTCGCCGTCGCAAGCGCGACGGCCCCGCCCGAACCGCCCTCACCGATGACGACGGCCACGAACGGACTGCCAAGACCAAGGCACTTCTCCGTGGCCCGCGCGATCGCCTCCGCCTGGCCCCGCTCCTCGGCCCCCTTGCCCGGATAGGCGCCCGGCGTGTCCACGAGCGTGATGAGCGGCAGATGAAAACGGTCCGCCAGATCCATCAGCCGCACGGCCTTGCGATACCCCTCGGGCCGCGCCATGCCAAAGTTACGCTCCAGCCGGGAGCGCGTATCCGCGCCCTTCTCATGGCCGAGAACCACCACCGGCCGGTCGCGAAACCGCGCAAGCCCGCCGACGATGGCGTGGTCTTCGGCAAAGTTCCGGTCGCCTGCGAGCGGCGTGTAATCGGTGAAGAGCGCCCGAATATAGTCGAGCGCATGGGGCCGGGCCGGATGCCGCGCCACCTGACATTTCTGCCAAGGGCTCAGATCCTTGTAGAGCCCTTCGAGCATCGTCTTGGCGCGGGCTTCGAGCCGGTCGGCCTCGTCATCGACTTCGAGCTCCGGGGTCGCATCCGACAAGGCGCGGAGCTCCGCCACCTTCCCGGCGAGCTCCGCCACGCCTTTTTCGAAATCGAGGAATGTCTGCTGCTGCATGATCGCCCAGATGGCCTATCGCGCCCGAGGATGCAATGGCCGCCCCCCTCCATCGACCGTCCTTTGAGCGCGTCGGGGGCGCGGCTGGCGGGCGGGCCGCTGAGGGCGCAGAGCGCCCGAAGTCGGGGCGCCCAAAAGCGCGCCCGACCCTGTTGATCAGCCCCCAATGATCAGCCCCAGGTGATCAGCCCCCGCCGATCAACTCGGACTGCTTCACGATCACCTCCGCCTGCCGGATCGAGGCAAGATCGATCAGCTTGCCATCGAGCGTCACGGCACCGGCGCCCGCCTTCGTCGCCTCCTCCATCGCCGCAATGATGCGCTTCGCTTTCGTCACCGCGGCGTCCGACGGCGTGAAGATCTCATTGGCAAGCCCCACCTGGCTCGGGTGGATCGCCCATTTGCCGACCATGCCCAGCGTCGCCGAACGAAGCGCCTGCGCCCGAAACCCGTCCGGGTCGGAGAAGTCGCCGAAAGGTCCGTCGACCGGCAGCACGCCATGGGTCCGGCAGGCCGCCACGATCGCCACCGTCGGGAAGTGCCACGGATCGCCCCAATGACGCGCCCGCTCCCCCTCCTTCGGGTCCTCCAGCATATAGTAGTTCTCTTGCGTGCCACCGATCGCCGTCGTCGCCATGCCCATAAAGGCCGCATAGTCCGCAGGCCCAAGGCTCATTGCCTCCATCCGGGGCGACGCCGCCGCGATCTCCTCCACATGCGCAAGCCCCGCCGCCGTCTCGATGATCACTTCAAGCCCGATGCGCTTCGTCTTCCCCGTCGCCGCCTCCAGCGCCGAGACCATGGCATCGACCGCGTAGACATCCTTGGCGTTCCCGGCCTTCGGGATCATGATCAGATCGAGCCGGCCATGCGTCCCCTCGATCAAGTCCACCACATCCCGCACCCAATAGGGCGTATCGAGCCCATTGATCCGGACCGAGACCGTCTTTTTTCCCCAATCCACATCGTTGATCGCCTGCACGACGTTCTTGCGCGCCTCGATCTTGTCATCGGGCGCGACCGCATCCTCCAGATCCAGGTTCACCACATCCGCAGCACTCGCCGCCATTTTCTCGAAAAGCGCGGGCTTCGAGCCGGGTCCGAAAAGCTGACAGCGGTTCGGTCGAGCGGGCGGCGCAGGCTGGACAAGAAAGCTCATGGCAGGCTCCGATGCGGTGAGGACGGGTCGGCCTGCGCCGCGTTGGCGCAAGATTGTTGCGCGCCCGTCCTAGATCGCACGCCCGCACCGGTCAATGCCGGATCGATTACCGCAACCTCTCCCACACAGTACGATCCATGAGAAAGTCCCACGCGGCCAGCACTTCCAACAGCTGCCGGAGACCGCCTGTGAACCCCAGCGCCAAGACCGAAACGAATAGACCTATGCCACGAGCGCCAGGCTTGGATGTGTCGTTGCAGAAGCCACCGCTTCAATCTTGAACTGCGAGACTGCCCCACGAAGGGTCTCGGCCTTCTGAAGAACTGCCTCCGTTGTGGCCAGGCCAGACGCGGCGGCCTCGCGGTTGCGGCCCGTCAGCCGGTCGAGATCGCGGACCGCTAGATTGATCTGCTCGACACCTGTCGTTTGCTCCCGGAGAGCACTCGTGATCTCCCGCACGAGATGGGACGTCTTTTCGATGTTGGGAACCAGTTCTTCAAGCTTGCGGCTTGCGTCTTCGGAGACAGAGACGGTCTCGACCGAAATGCTAGAGATCTCGGCGGCCGCCTGCCGGCTGCGTTCGGCAAGCTTGCGCACTTCCGAGGCTACGACCGCGAAACCCTTGCCGTGCTCGCCGGCGCGCGCGGCCTCGACCGCGGCGTTCAGCGCCAGCAGATCGGTTTGGCGGGCAATTTCCTGGACAATGCCGATGCGGTCGGTGATCGACCGGAGCGCTTCCATCGCACGCGCGATGGCTTCGCCAGACTCTCGCGCCTGTACCGCGGACTTCGTCGCGATCCCTTCGGTTTTTTCTGCATTGTCGCTCGACTGGCGAATGCTGGCCGACATCTGCTCGACCGCGGAGGAGGCTGTCTGAGCCGCCTGTGCTTGTCCGTTTGCGTCATCGCGCAGTCGGCTCGAATTTCCGTGCATCGCATCCGCTGCCTCGCGCAAGCTCGAGATCTCAGAGGCAACCGTGGTCACGCTTGCGCGTACGGTCCGAAGCATCTCAGCCAGGGACGCGCCGAGCACGTCTCGGGCGTTGTCGGCCTCGTAGGAGCCCGTGAGATCCCCCCGGGCAATCGCACTCGCCGCCTCGGCCTTGTCCTGTAGCGAGCTCACCATACGGGCCGCCGCGCGTTGCAGCTCAGCGACTTCGCCAGTTCCGTCCTCTGGCGTCGTCGCCGTCACGTCGCCTTCGGAGACCCGCTCGATAACCTCGGTCACCGCCTTGAGCGGCGCCAGCGCGCGCAACGTAACCCAAACAAGACCGGCCGACAGAACCAGGGCCAGCGACAGCGTGACGGCCATCACGACCTGAAAGCTCTCCAACTTTGCGTTCACGGCCGCTCCGACCGACTGGTTTTTGGCCTCCTGGTGGTCGATGAACTGGTTGATGGCGGCCAGCCAATCGATGAAGAGCGGGCGCGCCTCTTCCATCAGCATGCTATGAGCCGTTTCAGCCCGACCCTCGGCGCGGGCAGCGATAACAGCGTCGATGAGCGGCAGGGTCTCGGCCTCGATCCGCTCGATCTCGGTAAGAAGGCCCGGCTCGGCAGCATCCACGCCGGCACCGCTCTCCATCATCGCGTCAAGCTTGATCGCGCTCTCAGCGTAAAAGCCCGCCAGCGTCTCGATGGTCCCGACTGCGGCCGCCTGCGCCTCCGGCTCGTCAAAGAGGACGACGTCACGGAGCTCGATCGCCCGGTCGTGAACACTGCCGCGAAAGTTGATTGCGAAGCGTTGCTTGACGCTGTTGGTCTCATTCACGACCGCGAGCTGGTCGGCGATCTTCACCACACTGTAAACGCTATAGAGCCCGATCGCGAGCATGGCGCCCGCGATGAGAGCGACGGAGAGATGGTGCGTCTTCTTGATGGATGTGGACTTGCCGACC
>JBCDFC010000290.1:0-5462 GCA_039178805.1 Pseudomonadota bacterium
GCATGGTCGCGCGCGCCGGTCTGCCGCTTCAGGATATGGAGTTCGTGCAGTTCCATCCGACGGGGATCTATGGCGCCGGCTGCCTCATCACCGAAGGGGCGCGTGGCGAGGGCGGGTATCTTACGAATTCCGAGGGCGAGCGGTTCATGGAGCGCTATGCGCCGACCTACAAGGACCTCGCCTCGCGCGATGTGGTCAGCCGCTGCATGACGATGGAGATCCGCGAGGGGCGTGGCGTGGGGGCGGAGAAGGACCATATCTTCCTTCATCTCAACCATTTGCCGCCCGCAACGCTGCATGAACGGCTGCCGGGGATTTCCGAAAGCGCGCGGGTCTTTGCAGGCGTCGATGTCACCAAGGAGCCGATCCCGGTGCTGCCGACAGTGCATTACAACATGGGCGGCATTCCGACGAATTACTGGGGCGAGGTGCTGCGCCCGACCAAGGAGAACCCGGATCAGGTGGTGCCGGGGCTGATGGCCGTGGGCGAGGCGGGCTGCGCGAGCGTGCATGGCGCGAACCGGCTCGGCTCGAACTCGCTGATCGATCTTGTGGTGTTCGGGCGTGCGGCAGGCATCAAGGCAGCGCAGGTCGTCGACAAGGACGCCGCCGTGCCGGAGCTCAACAAGATCTCGGTCGACAAGGCGATGGACCGGTTCGACAACCTGCGCCATGCCAATGGCGCGGTCGGGACGGCGTCGCTGCGGCTCAGCCTGCAGCGGGCGATGCAGGAAGATGCGGCTGTCTTCCGCACCTCCGACAGCCTGAAGGCGGGCTGCGACAAGGTCTCGAAGGTCGATAGGCTGTTCGAGGATGTCTCGGTCACCGACCGGTCGATGATCTGGAACTCGGATCTCATGGAGACGCTCGAGCTTTCGAACTTGCTGCCGAACGCGCTCGCCACGGTCTACTGCGCCGAGGCGCGGCAGGAGAGCCGGGGCGCCCATGCGCATGAGGACTACAAGGATCGGGACGACGTGAACTGGCGCGTGCACAGCCTCGCCTTGATTGGTGAGAATGGCAGCGTGGACCTCGACTACAGGCCGGTGCATGTGGACCCACTAACCGGCGAGAACGCAGGCGGCATTCCGCTCGCCCGCATCGCGCCCAAGGCCAGGGTGTACTGATCGATGGTCGGGGTTGGGCACAATTCAGCGCAGCCCCCGGCAGACGGGAGGGGCACCATGTACGCGATTACTTTCGACATGGACACGAGCCGAATGGAGGAGTTGTATCCGGGCGCAAGTTGGCGAAATGGCTACAACGAGATCAAGTCGATTTTGCGAGAACACGGCTTCGATTGGCAGCAGGGCAGCGTCTATTTTGGGCGGGAGACGGTCAACGCTGTGACATGCGTGCTGGCGGTGCAGGACGTTGCCAAGCGCCTCGATTGGTTCAGCCCGTCCGTTCGAGACGTACGAATGCTGAGGATTGAGGAGTTCAACGATCTCAGTCCAGCGGTCGGAGCTGCATGATGATCGGCACGGAAGCATCTGCCGACCTGATGCGATCCGGGTTCCGTCATTCCCCGTTCAACGCAGGGTCTTTGCCTAGGGCGGCTGAGAATATGCTGCGGCGGTCGGTGTGGCGATGAGTTCTCACGGCTTGGAGATGGCGCTGGCCGAGGAGCTGTATGCAGCGCCGCTGCCGGCGGCGGATCCGGCTAGCTGCACGTTCTATCACACGATGGATTTGCCGGGCGTTGGGCTTGTGCGCGGGCAGTGGGATCTGCGGGGGGATTTCGCGCCCTATACCGACCATTACGACTTCACGGGCAAGCGCGTGCTGGACATCGGCGCGGGCGGTGGGTTCCTCAGCTTCTCGGCCGAGGCTGCCGGTGCGCGTGAGGTCGTCTCCTTCGACATGGACGAGCCTTGCCGGCAGGATTACCTCCCGTTTCACGACCGGTTGCCCTTCGTCGATCGCGCGGCCTTCGACGGCTACCATCGCGAGACGATCGCCATGTGGCGGCGGGGCTATTGGCTTGGCCATCATGCCATGGGCTCGAACGCCAAGGTGTTCTATGGCGATGTCTACGATCTGCCGGCGGAGATCGGGCAGTTCGATACGGTGATCGTCGGCTCGGTCCTTGAGCATCTGGCCGACCCGATGAAGGCGTTGGCCGCGATCTCGCGCCGGGCCGACGAGACGATGCTGATCGTCACGCCCATGATCGACAGCGATGAGCGGATTGCGCGCTTTGAGGGTGAAGTGACCCGGCCCGACGATGACTATGTGTTCTGGACCTGGTCGCGGGGGCTTTTCCGCGAGGTCCTGGCGATGCTGGATTTCCGGATCGAGCGGATTGCGATCCGAGACTTCAAGGCTGAGTGGAGCGATGAGCGGCAGCGTCGGGCGATCCTGACGGCGCGGCGCGGCTTCGACCCGAAAGCAGTGACGACGATCAACAACGAGACGGCTGAACCGGAACCAGAACCAGAAACAGAACCCGAGCCGAAGGCCGCACCGACAGAGGCGGAGTTGGCGCCCGCGCCTGCTCCAGCCAAACCGAAACGGAAGAAATGGTGGAGACGGCCATGACTGGGGTTCTGATATCCGTAGCGGTGGCGAGCTATATCGCGCTGCAGGCGGCCCGCGCCGGGGCCGCGCTGACGACCGTCGTGCCCGCGGCTGCGGGCGTGGCGGGCATTTTGGCGGCGTTCTGGACGCTGGCGGTGGAGACGCTGTTTCCAAAGCCTGATTTTTGGGGTCATGTGCTCGAAAGCATGGGTGTCAACTTCGCCGCGGCCGTGATCGGGGCTGCTTGCTTCACTTGGGCGGCGGGTCGGCTGATCGGCAAAATCACGGACTTCAAAGAGAAGCACCCCAACATCTGATGACCTCCGCCCAGCCCGAGCCACCTGCCTTTCCCCCACCGGGAAGGCGGACAGCCAAAGAGATCGAGCGCATCCGCGCTTGGCGGGTGGAGAAGGCGAAACGGTGGTTCGCGGCAGCGGCCGAGGGCGACGGCGAGCGGCACTGCAATATCTGCGGCTATCGCGGGCGTTTCGCGCCGGTGCGCCACAAGGTCGAGACCTGGTGCCCGGCCTGCGACAGCCGCCCGCGCCATCGGCTGATGGCGCTGTGGCTGAAACGGGCATCGCCGCTGAGGCCCGGGATGCGGGTGCTGCATTTCGCGGCCGAGCCCTGGATGCGGGATATCGCACGGGCGGCGGGCTGCTTCTACGAGACGGCGGATCTCAACGATCGCTTCGACCGGCAGCTTGATATCACGGCGATGGCGCTGCTGTCGGGCGACCGGGACATGATCATCGCGCATCACGTGCTGGAGCATGTGGATGATCGGGTCGCTTTGGCGGAGATCTTTCGCGTGCTGCGGCCCGGCGGGCGCGCGGTGCTGAGCTTGCCGATCATCGAGGGTTGGGACGAGACGCTGGAGCTTGGCCGGCTGCCCGAGGCCGAGGCGCGGCGCTATTACGGCGACCCGGACCATCTGCGCTTTTACGGCCGCGATCTGCGAGACCGGATCCGCGGGGCGGGCTTTACGCTCGAGGAATTCGTGGCGGTCGAGCCGGATGTGTCCACCTATGCCCTGAACCGGGGCGAGCGGCTTTTCATCGGGGTGAAGCCTTGAGCGCCGTGGCCGAGACGGTGCGCCCGGCGAGCTTGGAGGACGCGGTCGGACAGCCCGGGTTCTGGAAGCGGCTGGAGAAGCGGCTGCGCCGGCCCGCGACGCGGCGCCTGCGCGCCGTGGGGGCGGAGACGACGCTTACGGATGCGCCTTGGGGCCGGTACCGGGTTTCAGTGGGCGCGGAACGGCTGATCGGGCTTGCACGGCGCGCGCCGATGTTGCGCTCGACCGTTCGGGCCTATGCCGCGCTCAGGCTGGTGCGGGAGACCGGTGGGCCCGTGGATGCCGAATATTTCGGGCATCGGTTGCGGCTCTATCCGGCACGCTCGGAAAGCATGCGGCTGATGCTGCTCGCGCCCGACCAGTACCAGGCCGAGGAGTTCGCGTTCCTCGCAGCCCATGGTGGCGGCGAAGGCGTGTTCCTGGATATCGGGGCGAATGCGGGGGCCTATAGCTTCCACGCGGCATCGCTCGGCCGGCAGGTCATCGCGTTCGAGCCGGACCCCTTCATGGTCGAGGCCTTGCGTTTGAACCTCACCTTTGCGGATGCGCCCGCCATGACGCTTGAGCGTGCGGCATTGGGCGAGGAGGCGGGGGAGGCCGCCTTTAGCCAGGAGACGCAGTCCTTGGCCGCCGGCGCCGCGGAAATGACCCAAGTTGAGACGAAGCGGCTGGTGGATGTGCTCTCAGAACACCTGATCGATCGAGTCGCGGCGCTGAAAATCGATGTCGAAGGTTTTGAAGACAGAGTGTTGATACCATTCTTTCGTGAAGTCCCTGCGACGCTCTACCCTCGTGCTATTCTTATCGAGCACGTGGCATCACCTTTGTGGCGCGAGGACGTCATGGCGGTCTTGAAAGCGTTGCGGTATCGAGCGGTTTTCAAGAATGCCCACAATACGGGTCTCGTGCGGGAAGACTGAAGGAACGAGCGCATGGTCGAGCTCACGCTGCCGAAAAACAGCCGGATCAAGGTCGGGAAGACCTGGCCGAAACCGGAGAGCGCGAAGGATCTGCGTGAGTTTCGGGTCTATCGTTGGGATCCGGACACGGGCGAGAACCCGCGCGTCGATACGTATTATCTGGACCTTGCCGAATGCGGGCCGATGGTCCTGGACGCGATCATCAAGATCAAGAACGAGATCGACCCGACGCTGACCTTCCGCCGGTCCTGCCGGGAGGGGATCTGCGGCTCCTGCGCGATGAATATCGACGGGACGAACACGCTCGCCTGTCTGCGCGGCATGGAGGAGATCAAGGGCACGGTGAAGATCTACCCGCTGCCGCATATGCCGGTGGTGAAGGATCTCGTGCCGGACCTCACGCATTGGTATGCGCAGCACGCCTCGATCAAGCCGTGGCTTGAGACGAAGACGCCAGAGCCCGAGAAGGAGTGGAAGCAGTCGGAGTTCGATCGCGCGAAGCTCGACGGGCTTTATGAGTGCGTGATGTGTGCCTGCTGCTCGACGTCCTGTCCGAGCTATTGGTGGAACGGGGATCGGTATCTGGGGCCGGCGACGCTCCTCCACGCCTATCGCTGGATCATCGACAGCCGGGACGAAGCGACGGGCGAGCGGCTCGACAATCTCGAGGACCCGTTCCGGCTTTATCGCTGTCACACGATCATGAACTGCGCCTCGACCTGCCCGAAGGGCCTGAACCCCGCAAAGGCGATCGCGGAGATCAAGAAGATGATGCTGGAGCGGACGCTCTGATCGTGTCCTGAGGGGAGTCTTCAGGGCCTGCGGCCTCGTGAGCATGCCATCCCTGGCGTTCTCGGCTTAGACTGCGCGAAGCCGGCGCCGCTGGGGCGTGGGCATCGAGCGAGACGAGGACCAGATGGCGATGATCCCCCCTGCCCGGCCGAACC
>JBCDFC010000291.1:0-5454 GCA_039178805.1 Pseudomonadota bacterium
CTGGCGCCCTCGAATGCGGCGCTGGTACGACGGACCGTCGAGATCTGCGCCCGCCATGGCCGGCCGGTCGCGACACCCGCCGAGGCGCGGGCGCTACTGGGGCTGAAACCCGCGGCCTGATTTCCAACGGCGAACCTGCTGGGACTGCGTCGTGGCTCTGGCCTCCGCGCTCATCCATCGATCGGATCGTAGAGGAGCGCCGACAGATCGGCGAAGCGCGCGCCGCTTTGGGGAAGCGAGAGCGCCGCCTCACGGATCGCGGCCGCCCTGGACATGCCGAGGACCGGATCGGCGAAGGCATGGTACTTCTCGATGATATCACCCGGTTCGAACGGGCGCTCCGGACCGCCCCGGGCATGCACATCGCCCGACGAAAGCACCCTGCCATCGGCCAGTTCGAGCGTAAGGTCGGCCCAACGCCCCGCCGGGAAACGCGCTTCATGGCGCGCGTCGACCGCCACCTCCGTGCAGGCGACCAGGCGAGCGATGGCGGGATCCGCGAGCCTCTTCCCCGAGATATGCTCGAGCGCGATCGTGCGATGTGTCAGCATCGTCGCCACCGCGAAGGCAAGGCTGTACTGCGCCTCCGATGTGGTCGAGGGCATGCCTTGGAAAAGGCACGCGGCGTTCTCGAAAGTGCGGATCTTGATGCCGGTGACATTGTCGGCCTGGATGGCATGGTCACGACAAAGCTCTCGGATGGCATCGATCGAGGGATGCGCCCAGCGGCAGATCGGATAAGGCTTCACATATTGCTGCTCGACCTGCCAGAAACGGCCGAGATCGTGCCAATGCGGCGCCGCTTCTGGCCCTTCGACTGTGATCGCAGGGGCGCCCGTGAAACCCATCTCGGCCATGATCGCGGCGGATATCCCTGCGAGCCCCCCCCAACCCGAGCCGTCGTGCAGCATCGTCGGGGTCGCGATCTCCCGCATCATCTGGCTTCTCGGCCCATGATACTCGGCGATCCCGAGGGCTTGGCGCAGCGTCTCGGCAGATTGACCGCGGAGCCTTGCAGCCATGGCGGCGACCCCGAGCGCGTTCCAAGCCCCCGAAGTATGGTAGTCGGCGACGCTTGCATGGAGCGCGATGCCGGCGCGGCCGGCGATCTCATAACCGATGACGAGCGTAGCCAGCGCCTCCGGGCCCGAGAGCGCCGACCGGGTTGCCGCAAGGGCGACGAGAGCAGGTGCGGCGACCACGCCAATATGCCCCTTGGTCGGGTTGTAGCCGTCATGGGCATCGAGGTTGTCGATCTGGCTCGCCGCAGCGAAGACCGCGCCCGCGAGCGAGGCCGGTCGACCGTCGAAAAGGATGCGCGCGCGCTCTTCGGGCGAGCCGGGCGCGAAGAGGCGGCATGCGGTCTCACGCACGATCCGCCCGGCCTCCATCGGTGCCGCCGCCGCACATATCCCCAGCGTGTCGAGAAGGAGCAGCGCCGCGCGCGCCAGGGCGGGTTCTGGAAAGTCCGTCGGGGTCATCTCAAGCGCGAACCTTGTGACCCGATCGATAGCGGTCTGCTCGCCTCCGCGCCGGGCCGGTGGCACTCGACCATGAGCACTCAGCATTTCGGTCATAGCGCTTGCCCCCGGTTTGGTGTCGTCAACCGAGCCTATGCCGCAACCACGACACGAGGCGCCCGAAACCCGGCGGTCCATGGCGGAACCCCGACAACGCGCCGAAGCCGTTGAAGATGCGGAGATGATGGATCGCGCGGTCTGAAGTGCACAACGGCGGGCGCCGGGTAGCAATGAGGGACCCGGATGCCTCTACACTGCCGTGCCCTCCCACGACATGTTAGGCCGCTGAAGATGAATGAAGAACGAAGATCTCACGACGCAGCGGAGAACCCTGCTGACCCCGGATCCGCGGCGCTCGGTGACCTCCGGGTGCTCGATCTAAGTCGTATTCTCGCCGGGCCTTGGGCGACGCAGGCCCTGGCCGATCTTGGCGCGGAAGTCCTGAAGATCGAGCGACCGGAAGGTGGCGACGACACGCGGACCTGGGGCCCGCCTTTCATGTCGCCGACGCTCGACGGTCGCGGTGCCGAGCGCGAAGATGCCGCCTATTTCACGGCCGCCAACCGGAACAAGCATTCGCTGGCCATCGACTTCTCGCAGCCGGAGGGCGCGGCCTTGGTGCGCCGGCTCGCGGCGCGCGCGGACGTGCTCGTCGAGAACTTCAAGCTGGGCGGGCTCCGACGCTACGGCCTCGATTATGAGAGCCTGAGCGTGCTCAACCCGCGGCTCATCTATTGCTCGATCACCGGTTTCGGGCAGGTAGGACCCTATGCGGCGCGCGCGGGCTACGACTACCTGATCCAGGGGATGGGCGGCCTGATGAGCATTACCGGGCAGCCCGAAGATGCGCCGGGGGCAGGCCCTGTGAAAGTCGGCGTTGCAGTCTGCGATCTCTTCACCGGGCTCTATGCGACGACCTCGATCCTCGCGGCGCTTCGTTGGCGTGAGCGATCGGGGCGTGGCCAGCATATCGACTGTTCGCTTTTTGCCAGCACGGTTGCGATCCTCGCGAACCAGAATGCCAATCACCTTGTCGGCGGGGCGGCACCTGGGCGCATGGGGAACAAGCACCCGAACGTGATGCCCTATAGCGTCTACGCCGTGGCCGATGGGCATGTGATCATCGCTTGCGGGAACGACCGTCAGTTTGCGCGTCTTGCCGAGGCGCTTGGGCTCGACGGGCTCTCGGCCGACGCCCGCTTCGAGACAAACGCAGCACGGATCAGGCATCGCGAGGCGCTCGATGCAGTGCTGCAACCGGTGCTTGAGGCGATTGGCAAGGACGAGCTCATCGCTCGGTTGGAGACAGCGGGCGTGCCATGTGGGCCGATTAACACGATCCCTGAGGTCTTCGCCGATCCGCAGGTTGCAGCACTCGGCATGCGCGTCGATCTCGATCGCGATGACGGCGAGACGATACCGACCGTCGCCTATCCCGCGCGGTTGAGTGCGACGCCAGCGTCCTATCGACGTGCTCCGCCAAGGCTTGGCGCTGACACTGAGACCGTTTTGCGGAGCGCTCTCGGCATTGACGATACCGATCTCAATCGGTTGCGCGATGACGGCGTCATCTGAACCCTCAGGCAGCCTGGCTTAGGCTATAGGGGTTGGGCGAACGGGCAGGTAGAACCTTTGGAAAATGGGGCGCCTTGGTTTCTCAAGCCCCGTGCGTGGCTACGGGCGGACCCTGATGCGGCACGGCCGATGAGACTTTTGGTTTTTCCTCCGGCGTTCCAGCCGCAGTCCGTTCCCGCGGGCGCGGCGGGCTTTCAGCTGTGGCTGGCTTCACCATCCAGGCATGTGGTGTGCCCGAAAGCGCCGTGCGCAGGAGCGCGAGGTTCTCGACCGCATGCTCGAGCCGCGGCGCCTGTTTGACGAAGCGCGGCTGCCGGTCTCGGAAGGCTGCAACCCCGAGTAGGGATGCGAGCCTATTGGCAATTGTCTCATCCAACGCGCCGGATCGATCGAAGAGCGTGCCGTAGTCGATCGTCTCTGCACGCAGTTTGGGGATCGCTTGGAGCCAACGTTCGACAAGCGCCACCTCTTCCCGCGTCGTCTCGATGTAATGAGAAAGCGCTCGGATATCGACGACGGTTGAGGTGACACGCGCCTCCTCCGCCGAGCGTGCGTGCCAGACACGATTGGCCTCGGCCAGACGACCGGAGACGAAGCTCTCGACGAAGTTGTTCCGGGTCAGATGGATGATCGGCGCCCCACACGCCGCCGCGTGGCGGAGCATCCAGGGCGCTTCAACCAAACCCCGCCAACCGCCGCCAAGATGATGGAGACTACGATACTTCACGTCGATGATGAGCAAACACCCTGGGTAGCGCGCCCGTTGCTCGGCAATGTAGGCGTCGAAGAGTTCCGGGCCCGACTGCGGTAACGCTGCGTCGAGATCCTCGCCGACGCGGAAGCGCAAGAAACGGAAGAAGTTCTCCTCGCGCTCCAGATTGTCCGGGTGGAAGATCTCGCCGAGGTATTTGAGCGCCGGCTGAACATCCAGGATCGAACCGAGCGCGCCGGTGCCCGAGCGCTGGCGCGCCAACAGAAGCGCGAATGGCGCCGCACCCTGCCGCTCTTCACTTGATGACGAGGTTGCCCTCTCCACAATCATCTCGTCTCCTTTCGGCGCGTCCGATTTCAACGCCAGCACTGTGTTCCCGGAGAACCCTTTACGCAGTCAGCGCCTCCAGCTGTGTCCGGCTGCGTGCCGTGATCGCCGCATGATACGGAACAAATCGTTCGAGGACTTCGGAGCGGCGCGCGATCACGTCTTGCGCACGCTCAGCGATTTCCGCGGGTGAGAGTGGCCGCGTGACGACGAGCGCCTCTCGCAGCACCTCATCATCGCGAAAGAGGTCGCTCGCGGGTCCAATAATGCAGGGAACACCGAGCGCGAAACTCTCAAGCGGAAGCATCGGCGCGCATTCCGAGAGGGTGACATAAAGTGTGAGCGTCGTCTCACGCATCTGCCGATGCAGGACGGACCGCGGCAGCGGCTCCGGCCAAATCCGTTCAAACGGCAGGCGTGCTTCGGTCGCGTAGTGCCGAGCAACCTCATCAAGGCCAGCAGCTCGCAAGCGCGCGCCGGGAATGAGCGGGATCGCGGCCAACGCGGCCAGCGGCGTCTTCCGGTAGGGCGAAGAGCCCGACAACCAGAGCCCGAGGGACGGCGCATGGCCCTCTGTTTCAGTGGACGGGTCAGCGTTCAGTTCAGTGATGGGCGTTTTGGATGCAGCGGTCTGCGCAGGATCCACATTCAGATTTTCAATCGGGACAATGTTCGGCACATGCACCGCTTCGATACCGAGCCCCGCAAACCATTGCTCAAGCCCCGCTTTCACGACACCGACGCGCGTTACCTGCCCATCGCGGAGTGCATGAAGCCAGTGGCGCAGCAAGTTCCAGTCATGCTCCTCACCCATCTGCAGAAAGTTGGAATGCCAGAGCAGATCGAACCTTGCGTCCGGGATCAGTGCCTGCACGGCGCTAACAAGCTTGAGGTTAAAGAGGTCTCCACCCGAGATGACGAAGTGGCGCGCACCCGTTTCGGCAAGGATGCGGGCATAGTCTTGCACGTCCTCTTGGCCGATCTCCTCAGGGTGCTCCTCTCGACCAGCCGGCACGGGCAGGCATTGCTCGAATAGTGTGAGCGTCGAAAAGGCAACGCCCCGCCAACGCGGAACATAGAGCGCAACAGGTTTCGTCGGATCGATACGCGCAACGCGCCTCGCGTAAAACTCTGACTTCAGATGTCGCGGAACCCTCTCGGGTTCCGGTTGCTCGTCGCCGGTTGCTGGCAGCATGGACGGCAGAAGCGCAGCATGCTCCTTCGGCATTGCATCACCGACGGCATTCTGCGCCGTGGCATAGCGGGCTAACTCCGCCACGGTTAGGTCCAGAACGTTAGTCTCCGATGCGTATAGATCGA
>JBCDFC010000292.1:0-5414 GCA_039178805.1 Pseudomonadota bacterium
CCGAAGCACATCGATGCGGAGAAGGTGATCAACACCATCGCGCCGGGCAAGGATGTGGACGGGTTCACGATCTCGAATGTGGGGCTGCTCGGCACCGGGCAGAAGGCGATGGTGCCCTGCACGCCGCTCGGCTGCTTGATGCTGCTGCGCGATCATCTGGGCGCGCTCTCGGGCAAGTCGGCGGTCGTGCTGGGCCGGTCGAACATCGTGGGCAAGCCGATGTTCAACCTGCTGCTCAAGGATAGCTGCACGGTGACGGTCGCCCATAGCCGGACACAGAACCTGCCCGAGATCTGTCGGCAGGCGGACATCCTGATCGCGGCCGTCGGCAGGGCCGAGATGGTCACCGGCGAGTATGTGAAGCCCGGGGCCACGGTGATCGATGTGGGCATCAACCGCATCCCCGCGCCCGAGAAGGGCGAGGGAAAGACGCGGATCGTGGGCGACTGCGACTATGCGAGTTGTGCAGCCGTCGCGGGGGCGATCACGCCGGTGCCTGGCGGGGTGGGTCCGATGACGATCGCCTGTCTCTTGGCGAACACGCTCACCGCCTGCTGCCGGTCGAACGGTTTGCCCGAGCCGGAAGGGCTGACGGCCTAATCCTGGCGGCCTGATCCGGGTTTGCTGATCCGAGTGAGGTCGCCGAGCGTCAAAGCAGATCTGTCAGTGCCGAGAGGGCGGGCGAGGTGATGAGCGGTGCTGCCGCGGCCAAGGCGGCGCTGATCGCCTCGCGTGGATAAAGCTTCAGCATGTTCTCCTCGCGCCATTGGTTCCGCCGCTCGGGCTCGCTGGCGTAGCGCCTGGCCTCCGCATCGATGGCGCTGTGGAGGGAGAGCGTCGCCGGCAGCTGGGCGTTCGTCCCACTCTCGCGGCTTGCCTTCAACACTCCCAACGCTCTCCGGTATAGTCACGCAAGCATGTGGAAGGCGGGCGCAGGGTGAACGATCCGGGCTGTCCTTGACAGCGCCTTTTCGTGCTGTATTTTCAGTCGCGACTGAAATTAGGAGACGGCAATGCAACTCACGCCAGCCATGCGGGACTTTATCCTCCACTGGGGAGAGATGGGTGCCCGTTGGGGTGTCAATCGCTCCGTCGCCCAAGTGCATGCGCTTCTATTCGTGAGCGCGAAGCCCCTGCCGGCCGAGGAGATCGCCGAGACGCTGAGCATCGCACGCTCCAACGTCTCGGGCGCGATCCGGGAGCTGCAGAGCTGGAAGCTGGTGAAGGTCAGCCGTGAGCTTGGCGATCGCCGGGATCACTTCACCACCCATCACGACCTCTTCGACCTCGCACGCGCAGTCGTCGAAGGGCGGCGGGAGCGCGAGTTTCTTCCCACCATGGAAGCGCTAGAGACCGTGATCGACGGTGCCCGCGAGGATGGCGTGACCACCGACGAAGTGCGCGACCGCCTCGAGACGATGCTGGAGACAATGCGTCTGCTCGATGCCTGGTACCAAGACGTGATGCGCCTGCCCCGCGGCGCGCAGCTCACGCTTCTGAGGGCCGGGGGGACGGTGGCGCGCTACTTGCCGAAGACCGGCTGAAAATTTTTTGCCTGAAACTTTCACAGGAGACTGAAATGACGGACGAAACAGCAACGGCTGCCGGTCCCTGGCTCCGCGATCCAGGTCCCAGGCGCAAACTACCGAGAGCGCTGTGCAACAAGCGTGTCCCGCCGACGCCGGTCCCCGGCTCTCCCGTAGATCTTCGGGCGTTCGTCGCGGCCTTTCTCGCCACACCGATCTTGATCGCCGTGCTGGGCGCTGTGCTCATCATCCCAGCTTTCGCGGTGCTGTGGGGGCTGCCGGCCTATGTTCTGGCGGGCTTGCCAGCGTGTTGGATCGTGGTGGCGCGGTGCCATCGCTTCGGTAGGCCGCTCGGTTTATGGCCGTTCGTGCAGGCAAGCCTTATCGCGAACCTTTTCACACCGCTGTGCGTGGCACTCAATCCAATCGCTTTCGGGGGAGTGTACTACCTCCATCCAGGTCTGCTCTGGGGCACCGCCTTTGGATTAGTGTTCGCGCCGCTCATGGGCGTTGTCTTCGCGCTCCTCTACCGGCACTGGCTGAGGCGATGACAGTGTTCGCGCCTCTCAACGGGGCCTGCAATCAGCCTCTACAGTGCGGTCTTCATCGCGCTCGGCATCGGATTTCAGGTGGCGGCGGGGGCTGAGGGCTCTACCAGTGCCGCCCCGTGAACGGCTACTCCCCAGCCTGGCGGTCTGCATCGGGCTGGGGTTCGTCGCCCTCAAAGCGGGGCACGCCGTCCACGACGGGCAGGCGGCTTTCCGCCGTGAAGATATGCGCCGAGAGCTCCAGCCCCGTGGTATCGTCGAGCGCGCCGAAGGCGAGATCGATCTCGCTGCCGTCGACCTCCTCCCAGAAGAGATAGCCACCGCAGTCCCGGCAGAAGCCACGCCGACCTTTGGGGCTGACGCTCACCCAGGCGAGGCGGTCGCGCACAATCTGCACATGCTCACGCTTTGCTCGGACGGAGACCCAGACACCGCCGCTCTGCCGCTGGCACTCACGACAATGACAGGCGACCGGTTGCGTCACAGGTCCGGAAACGGAAAATCGGACGGCTCCGCATAGGCAGCGGCCGCTAAGCGTGCGGGTCATGATGTATCGTCTCTAACTGTCGGTTTCGTAGCAGCTAGAAACTGTCGCGGACGGCCGCAAGGGTGGTTCAGGGGGCTCGGGCCGCTAGCGGCGGGACATTCCGCTCTCCGGAATGCTCATGAAGGTGCCGAGGGCGGTTGCCACATGGCGGGGCGCATTGCCTTCGCCGTGCCCATGGTCGCGTTCGGCGAAGACGTCGCTACGTGCGACCGTCAGCCGGCGGCCCGCACGCTCGACTTGGCCGATGGCGCGGAGGAGTGTGCCTTCGGCCGGGGCGAGCAGGTTGATCTTGAGCTCGACGGTCAGGACGCCGTCGGTCGCGGCCATCAGGCTCTGCGCCGCGAAGCCCGCGGCACTGTCGGCGATGGACCAGGCACAGCCGGCATGGACGAAGCCGTGCTGCTGGCCGAGTGCCGCAGTAATGGGGAGCTCGATCTCGACGCGGCCGGGCGCGATGGGGCCGAGGCGGGCGCCGAGATGCGCCATGAAGGGCTGTGCGGCAAACCCTGCGGCCACGCGGTCGGCCCATGCCGGGTCGCGAGGTGCGGGCAGCGGCGGGCGCGCCGGTGGCTCTGCGGGCACCACGCTCAGGCCGCGCCCAGGAGCCGGGCGCGGGGCACGGGCGTCACACGCCTTCCCAGCATCAGCGCCGATGCGCCATCGCCGAAGAGGGCATCGAAGACCGGGTCGCGCACATCGAGCCCGCCCGTGAAGGTGCCGAAGGCGGGCAGGATCGCGCGTGCCTCGTCCACCAGGAAACAGCGTCGCCGGAGCCGCGCGCCGCGCCGCCAAAGTTCCGCCTGCGGGTGGTAATGGGCCGAGACCTCGCCCTCGCCCGATGCGGGCGGCTGAGGGTCTGCGATATGGCGGAAGGTGAGGGGCCCATGGCGGTATGTGGCGAGCCAACGGCCCGGCAGCCCTGCGACGGGCCTGGGGTCATGATTGCCGGCGATCCAGAGCACTTCGCGCCCGGCAGCGAGCGCGTCGAACTGGGGCGCAAGGCGTGGCGCCAGGGCTGCGGCCGAGGCATTGTCGTCGAAGCTGTCGCCGAGAAGGAGCAGCATGGCGGGGTTGAGTGCTGCGATCTCCTCCCCCAACCGATCGAGCGTGTCGCGATCCGCATAGGGCGGCAAAAACCCCTGCGCCCGCCGCGCCATCGCCTCCGCCTTACCAAGATGCAGATCGCCAACCGCCAACAACCCCGCCGCCGGCCACCAAAGCGTCCCCGCCCCCCGCGCTTCCACCGACTCGCCCGCAATCCAGAATGACGCGTTCTCCATGTGTTCCAGTACCGATCCGGATGCATAGAGGTCAACGGAAAACGAAGGTATTCGAGTATTGCGCGTCAACTTCTGGATCGCCAAAGCGAGCCCGACGACGACGGGCTAACAGCGTTGGTTTCCAGCCCTGCCGGCAAAGCCGGCTCCGGTTCCTCCGGCTAGCCGCCATCATTACTGTCAGCACCAATCATCGAAATGCCCCGACGGAATTTCAGTAAGAAAGGTACCGCAGGCGCCTCCACTACGGAGGCGTAGTTGACTACCCGAGCCCCTCACGGAGATCCGGGCGCACCTCTCCTCTTCGCTTAAGCCATCGGTCACCAACTTTTACAAGATCCGGGTAGCTCAAAGGATTTTTCTCAATTCTCGAGTCGATAAACTCTTTCAGGCCAAAGTATACATTTGGCATAGTGCTTGAATGATACTTAAAAGCTGCATCCTCGTCGATCAAATTTAATTCTATTTCAGTAGAGAGTCTTCCCCAATGAGAGATTATGACGAACAAATCCGCTCTTAATTTTGGGTGAATCTCACATTTTTGATATACATGTTGAATTTTGAGCGGTGCGTCTAGTCCTGCGAAAGAACCCAATGCTTCGTGGACACGATCTCTTGCAACGCGGTACTCGGCGTTTTTGTAGACACTGTAGGAGATCGCTCGCTCACGGCGCCTCCACTCATATTCGGCAGTATGCTGCGCCCGACTGAGATAGATTTGATAGGCTGCAACTGCAGCTGCGGAAGTTGCAATAACAAGTGAGAGAGCTTCAAATACAGAGGGAGCTGTCATAGTGGAATATTATCGTGCTTCTTCCAGGGGTTCTCTAATTCTTTGCCCCTCAGGGCCGCGAAGGCTCGTGTCACGCGGCGGCGGGTTGAGTGGGGCATGATGACTTCGTCTATAAAGCCTTTTTCGGCGGTGACGAAGGGGTTGGCGAAGCGGTCTTCGTAGTTCTTGGTGCGTTGGCCGATCTTTTCCGGGTCGTCCAATTCGCTCCGGTAGAGGATCTCGACGGCGCCTTTGGCGCCCATCACCGCGATCTCGGAGGTCGGCCAGGCGTAGTTGATATCGCCCTGCAGGTGCTTCGACGCCATGACGACATAGGCGCCGCCATAGGCCTTGCGCGTGATGACGGTCACTTTGGGCACCGTCGCCTCGCCATAGGCAAACAGGAGCTTCGCGCCGTGCTTGATGACGCCGTCGTATTCCTGCGCCGTGCCGGGCAGGAAGCCGGGGACATCGACGAAAGTGAGGATCGGGATCGAGAAGCAGTCGCAGAAGCGCACGAAACGCGCGGCCTTCCTCGCACTGTCGATGTCGAGCACGCCGGCGAGCACCATGGGCTGGTTGGCGACGACGCCGACCGTCCGCCCCTCGAGCCGGATGAAGCCGGTGATGATGTTCTTGGCGAACTCGGCCTGGATCTCGAAGAAATCGCCCTCATCCGCCGTCTTCAGGATCAGCTCCTTCATGTCGTAGGGCGTGTTCGGATTGGCCGGCACCAGCGTGTCG
>JBCDFC010000293.1:0-5365 GCA_039178805.1 Pseudomonadota bacterium
CAGAACTCGGCCTGGCCCGCCCGGCCCGCAAAACCGGTGTAGCGCGAGAGACAGTGGCCGATGGCTTCGGCTGGACCCATCATGGTGCGACCTCACAATTTGAAAACAGCTTCCATAAAATGCCGCGCGCCGCGCCGCCTGCCTAGTTCAGAACTGCAACCTTCCAAGCGCCGGGTGTCGCGGCCCTGGCTTAAGCTTAGCGGAACCGCGGCTGGTCGCCACGGTGCGATTTGCGGGGTCTCTGCTGGTCGAGTTGTGAGCGCACTTTGCCCGATCTCTGGTGGCGCGCATCCCTGCCTAGCCTAGCGAAAAGCCTTAGGCAGTTTCAGAAGGTGCGCGTCAGAAGCGGCTGCCGGCCTGCGTCCAAGGCCGTCGGGCGCTGCCCGTGGCTTGCGGCGAGGCTGCAGCCGGATCGGCAACTGGGCGTGGCGCCTTCGGTGGTGCGGCAGCGGCAAAGGACCAGCGGGCGCCAGAGACTGGACGCCCGCTCGTTCTCTCAGCCTTGAGGTACCTGCCCGGCGTTGTCGCCGGTGCCATCGTCGCCGCCCGGGTTCAGCTGACGGGCCGAAGCAGCGGCGAGGGCCGCTTTCAGATCGGCCTCCATCTGCTGGATCTCGGCCTCGGCGGCGGCGCGCTTGGCCTTGCCCTCATCGGCGATCTTCAGGCTGTCCTCGATGGTGTCGATCAGCGTCGCGTTGGCGCGCTTCACCACATCGATGTCGAACACGCCGCGCTCGATCTCCTTGCGTACCTCTGCATTGGCGGTGCGCAGGTTCTGGGCGTTCTTCTCCAACAACTCGTTGGTCAGGTCCGTCGCCTCGCGTGTCGCCTTGGCGGCATCGCCCATGCGCGCGATGGTTACCGACTGCGCCAGCTGCTGGCGCCACAGCGGGATCGTGTTCACGATGGTGGAGTTTATCTTGTTGATCAGGGCCTTGTCGTTCTCCTGCACAAGCCGGATCGAGGGCAGCGACTGCATCGTGACCTGGCGCGTCAGCTTCATGTCGTGCACCCGCCGCTCCAGCTCGTCGCGCGCCGAGCGCAGATCGCGCAGGCCCTGCGCGGCCATGGCGCCCTCGCCCTCCTCGGCATTCTGCGCGGCCTTCTCGGCCTCGGGAATGTCGAAGACGTCGAGCCGGTCAAGCTTGGCCTCACCGGCGGAGATGTAGAGACCGAGCTCGTCATAGAACCCGAGCGTCTCGTCGTAGAGACGGTCGAGGAACTTCACGTCCTTCAGCAGCACCGTCTCATGGCGCAGCAGGTTGTCGGTGATCTTGTCGATCTGTCCGCGCACATCCTCGTACTCGGCGACGAACTGCGCCACGGGCGTGACGCGGCCGAGTAGACGGTCCCACCAGCTTTGCTTGGCATTGGGGTCAAGTTCGGAGGTATCGAAGCCGCGGATCGTTGTAACCATGTCGCGCAGGCTGTCGCCGGCGGGGCCGGTGTCTTTGGTGCGCACGCCCTCGAGCATCGAGTCCGAGATCTCGGTCAGCTTGGTCTGCGCGGCCGAGCCAAACTTTACGATCGAGGTGGTGTCGGTGATGTCGAGCTCGGTCAGGCGTTTCTCGATCTCGGCCCGCTCCTCGGCATCCGCCATGTCGATGGGCACGACCTCGGTGCGGATCTCGCGCACCGGCTTGGTCGCTTCCTCGATCTCGATGGCCATCTCGGGCGGGATGATCTCGGCGGTGGGCGTCTCGGTCTTCGTGCTGTCGGACATCGGCGTCTCCGCTGCATCTGCCGTCTGAGGTCGGGCGTTCGGTTGAGAGGGGGCTGTCTGGTGCGTGGTGTCTTGGTGTGAGCCGTTTGGCGTGAGCCGTCGGGTGGGAACCATTTGGCGAGCCTAGCGCACGGCGCGCTCGCGTCCCATACGGTCGCGCAGGACCTCGATCTCGATCTCAAGATCGGTACGATCCTCGCCGAGCATCGAGGCCCGGCCGCGCTGGAAACTCTGCTCAAGCTCGGTGATCAGGCTGACGTAATCGGCGCGCAATCGCGGGTCTTCGGCCGCGGTTTCGTCGCTTGCCAGCGTCTCGGCATATTTGCGCGTCGCCTCGTGGGCGCCAACAAGATGCACCGAGAGATAGCGCCGCGCGCGATCCAGATCGCGGGGATCGGCCTCAACCCGGCGCAGCATGGCGCGGACTTCGTCACCGAGCGAGGCAAGCTGCTCGGTGATCTGACCGTCACCGATCTTCCTAGCGTCGTCATGGATCTCGCGCAGCAGCCGCTCGCCCTCGTCCAGCGCATGGGCGACGCGGTCGATCACCGCATCGGTCAGATCGATGCCCTTATTGGTGAGCGGATCGATGCCAAATGCCGCGAGATGGGCGACCAGCGCGACCGCGCCAAAGCCCGCCGCCACGAAGGGGTCGGGCGTGGCGCCCGCGATCTGTGCCACACCGACGCCGAGCCCGGTCAGCACGGCGGCGATGATCTTGCGCGGGATCGCCGGCCGGCGGGCTACGGCGCGGGCAGCGTAGGCCCGGTGCGCCTTCTGCCCCTCGTTCAGCATGAAGGCCCCGCCCATCAGCAGCGCCAGCGCAAGAACGGCGCGTGCCGTTCCCGCGAGATCCCCCGAGAGGATGTCCCAGAACGTCGCGAACAGGAGAGGCAGCGGGAGGACATACATGAGCCGCGCGCGCACATCGAGGCGGAGCGCCTCGCGCCGCACCGAAGGCGAGCGCCGGCGCGGCAGGCTCGACGCGGCACGGGTTGCAGGGTCCGGCGAATGCGCGCCTCCGAAACGCCGAGCACTCACGGGTTCACGCCCATGGGCTTGGGGCCTTCGAAAGTATCAGACGGCGGGATGGTGGCCCCCATCGCCTGGCAAGAGGAGACGAGCACCACCACGGCGAGCACGGCAAAACCCAGCCAGCCGACCCATGGCTTCGTCATCCGATCCTCCCGCCTGTCGCCGCTACCAGGTTGACGCTAGCGTCTCGGGGCACGGCATTCCACCCAAAGCCCGATATGTCCATCCGCCGCGGCAGGGGCAAGTGGAGGGGACAAGAGGAGGGGGTAAGTCGCGGAGCCGTACTTCTTTGCGGTCCCTCTCGTTGCGGTGCTGGCGCAGCTGTGAGGGAAGGGGGACGATGCGCCGCTTGCACGGGGCCGGGCGGTGGCTAGGCTTAAGGCAATTCGAGACGCGCCGCGGGGCAGTGGGGGACGATCACGATGGCGTCGGCTATCTTCAAGCTCGCAGGGCTCGCGACGGCCTGCCTTCTGTCTGCCTGCGCCAGCGAGCGTGTGCCCTTTGTCGTGGGCGTGGAAGAAGAGGCGATGGTCAAGGCGATCCCCGCCGCCGCCGTCGCCGATCGCCCAGCCCCGCCCGAGCGACGCGGTGCCCCGCCGCCTGCCGGTACGATCTGGGACGTCGCCGGGCAACGCTCGATCTCACCGGAGATGCTGCGTGACCGCCTTGGTCGCGCCGATCTGGTGGTGCTCGGTGCGGTGCAGGACAATGCGCTTCATCACGCGCGTCATTCCTGGCTGATCGCAGGCCTCGACCCGGTCGGCGTCGCCTTCCAGACAGTGCCGGAGGCGTCGGAGCGCGGCATCGCGGCGTTTCGTGACGGGGGTGGCGCTGCGGCCGAGATCGGGCCCGCCATCGGATGGTCGCGCCTCGGATGGCCGGATTGGGCGCTGTATGTCCCGGTGTTCGAGGCATCGGCCAATGCGGTGATCACCGGTGGCCGGCAGTCGCGCGCCGCCATCGTGGGGGCCGAGCGGCAGGGCGCGGCCCCGGTCTATGGCCCGCGCGCCGACGCGGTCGGGCTGAGCGCGGCTTTGCCGGAGGACGCGCTGCAGGCACTGGAGCGGAGTGCGAGCGCTACCCGCTGCGGCCCCATCCCGGCGGAGCAGCGCCGCGGGCTGATCGAGGCTGAGCGGCTCCGCAATGCCCGGTTTGCCGATGCGCTGCTGCGCGCCCGGGCGCGGGGCATCGTCGCGCGGGGCACCGGATCGGGCATGAACGCGGTCGAGCGTCCCGAACGCGCACCCCGCACGCCGGTGCGCGCTGTCCTGATGACAGCCAATCGCTACGCGCGCACGGATATCGGGGTACCGACCTATCTCGCCCGTCTCGCACCGGCGCTCGAGGTCCGCGTACTGGGCCAGGTCGAGACTGCCGAGGGCGCTCCGCGGCCGGACGATTATGCCGAGGCGCTGCCTTACGACTATGTCTGGTTCTCCGCCCCGGTCGAAGGCCGCGCCGATCCCTGTGCAGGGCTCGCCTCGGGCTGATTTCCGGTCGGACGCGAGCCCTCTTCATCGGCGCGATGGCAACGCCGCGACGGGCACTGGGCCATCATCGCAACGCCGAACTCGTCCTGCCGTCTTTCTGCATGCATCCGCCCGCGCCTCCGCAGGCTCGGTTGGGTCGCGGGCCAGCGCCTCTGAGTGCCCCCGCAGAATGTATCGCGGCGACCAGCCGCGATGCCGTTAAGCTCCCCGGCTAGGCTCCCCGGCGTAGGCGGAAGATGAGCTCCGGTGCGCCGTCTGGGCCCTCGGTCTCGTCCATCGACAAAAGCTCGTGGCCCTGTTCGGCGCAGAAATGGGGAACATCGACGCGTGCGGCGGGGTCTGTCGCGGTGACCTCGAGCACGCCGCCGACCGGCAGCGCCAGCAGACGCTTTCGGGTCTTCAGCACCGGCAACGGACAAAGCAGGCCGCGCGCATCCAGCACAGCCTCGTCCGGCGCCATGCTGCGCTCGATAGGGATGTCTTGATCGTCACTCATAGCGCTCAGGTAGCCATCAGGCGTTGGTCAGGGCAAGCGCCACCCGCTTGGAGCTGAGCCTTGGCCTCAAGAGCCGCAGGTGCGCGGCGCGTTAAGGACTGCGGTTCCAGGCCTCTCGCGCCCTAGTTTCTCAGTGGGATTGGCGCAGGGATAACCCCGGGTAGCCGAGTGGCGTGACAGACGAGGATGCGATGTGGGTGCGGCGGATGATGTGCTTTGGTCGGTGGATGACGTCGGCTGCCGTCTTCTCCAGCGCGATCATGCTGTCGGTTGCCGCGCAAGGCGCAGACCCCGGCCCTGCGCCGCCCGCGCCGATCGTCGCCTTCACCATCTCCGACGGGCGCCGTATCGACGATAGCTTGACCGGGCGGACGGGCATCGCCGCGCGCGGGTTGCGGCTCTACGAAGATGCTGCACGGTCGGGCTGCATCTCCTGCCATGGGGTGCCCGACGCGCCCGGCCTGACAGGTGCGGCGATCGTGGCGCGCTCGGCCGGCCCAAGGCCGGGTGTCCCTGCGCTCGATGCGGTCGGCATCCGCCTCACTGCCCCAGAGATCCGTCTCTGGCTGGTGGCGCCCGCGTTCCTGACAACCGCGCCCGGCAAGCAAAGCATCTATGCCG
>JBCDFC010000294.1:0-5355 GCA_039178805.1 Pseudomonadota bacterium
CTCGGCATGAACCGCCACACCATCAAGATCGGCATCATGGACGAGGAGCGACGCACCACGGTCAACCTCAAGGAGTGCATCCGCGCCGCCAAATCCCGCATTGCCTTCATCAACACGGGCTTCCTCGACCGCACCGGCGACGAGATCCATACCTCGATGGAAGCGGGCCCGATGATCCGCAAGGCTGAGATGAAGGGCACGCCCTGGATCAAGGCCTATGAGGACTGGAACGTCGATATCGGCCTTGAATGCGGGCTGCGGGGCGTCGCGCAGATCGGCAAGGGCATGTGGGCCATGCCGGACCTGATGCAGGCGATGCTGGAGCAGAAGGTCATCCACCCGAGCCAAGGCGCCAACACCGCCTGGGTGCCGAGCCCGACGGCCGCCACGCTCCACGCCATTCACTATCACCGCGTCAGCGTCGCCGACCGGCAGGCCTTCCTGCTCGACCGCATCCGCGCGCCCATCGACGATATCCTCACGATCCCGCTCGCGGATCGCCCGAATTGGAGCCCGGAGGAGATCAAGGCGGAGATCGAGAACAACTGCCAAGGCATCCTCGGCTATGTCGTACGCTGGGTCGATCAGGGCGTCGGCTGCTCCAAGGTGCCCGATATCAACGACGTGGGCCTGATGGAGGATCGCGCGACCTGCCGCATCTCCTCGCAGCACCTCGCCAACTGGCTGCGCCATGGCGTGGTGTCAGAGGGCGAAGTGATGGCGGCGCTGAAGCGCATGGCCGAAGTGGTGGATCGTCAGAACGCGGGCGATAGCAGCTATGAGGCCATGGCCCCCGCCTTCGACGGCCCGGCCTTCCACGCGGCCGCTGCCCTCATCTTCGAAGGTGGAAAGCAGCCCGCCGGCTACACCGAACCCCTCCTCCACGCCTGGCGCCTGAAGAAGAAGGCGGCTGCCTAGGCCACGCTGTGATCCCTGTGCCCGCATGCCGCGGGCACGGCCCTTCCCGTGCCCATCTCGCATCGCCATCCTGTCGTTTCCGCGAGATGGGGCGGGATGGGGGGCGACATGGCGAAACTGGGCAGCGCTGCTGGCATCTTCGGCATCCTTCTGATCGGTGCCGGCGTCTACTTCGTCGCAGACGCGGCAGAACCGATTTACGAGGGCATGCGGCTAGAGACCGAGGGCCAGCCCGTCGACGCTCGCATCGAGAGCCGGCATTTCGAGCCCCGTGTCGGCTCATCGCGCCCGCAGCTCCAAAGCATCTCGGTCAACGGCGTCGAGGCACGGAGCATCAGAACCTATTTCCGCCGCCACTGGCTGACCGTTCGCTACGACGCAGGGGGCGAGGCGCGCACGGCCACCGCCCCCGTCTCCTTCGACACTTGGCGCGACAGCCAGACTGGACAGACGATCACCGTGCGCGCTTTGGAGGACGGTGGCGCGTTCGTCGATGCGGCGCCCTTTGCGACCTTCTTCCATGGGCTGAAGGCGGTCGGGATCGGCATCCTGATGGCCATCATTGGGTTCGTCTCCATGCGCCTGCCAGACTAAGCGGCGCTGGGCATAGCGAACCTGGGTTGAGCCAGCCTCCGCGCCCCCTCGCACGGCGCCGTCATCCCGGCTAGGACTGCGCCACGCATCATCCCCGTCGCAGAGGACCACCCATGACCGAGATCACGCTTGAGACCGCCCGGAAGATCATCGCCGGTGCGCTGGCCAAAGGGCATGAGATGGGGCTGAAGCCGCTCTCGGTCGTCGTCCTCGATGCGGGCGGTAATGTGAAAGCGTTCGAGCGGGAGGACGGCGCCTCCAACCTCCGCTTCAACATGGCCTATGCCAAGGCCTATGGCTGCATCGGCGTGGGCCTCGGCGGCCGGGCGCTCATGGCGCGGGCCGAGACGCAAGCCTATTTCACCAACTCCTTGACCGCGGCCCTTGGCGGTAACGTCTTACCCGTCCCGGGCGGTATCCTTGTGCGCGCTGAGGCAGGGGGTCCGATAATCGGCGCCGTCGGCATCAACGGTGACACCTCGGACAACGACGAAGCGGCGGGGATCGCCGCGATCGCTGCGGCCGGCCTTGTCGGCGACGGCGGCTAAGCTGGCGAACATCGGCTTTTTCGTTGGGCAAACGCAGCCACAGCCAGCCCATCCCTTGTGAGCGTTGCAAATCCTGCCTAACGCTGTCGCATGAAGGAGATCGAACTCAAACTACTCCTTGAGCCGAAGGCGATCCCCAGCCTCAAAAGGCGCCTCGGCGCCGCGGCGGGGGAGGGCAGGCCGGCAAAGACGCGACAGCTCACAACCATCTATCTCGACACAGGCGAGGGCGCGCTCGCAGCCGCCGGGATCGCGCTCAGGCTTCGGCGCGAGGGGCGTTCTTGGACCCAGACCGTGAAGGCCGGCCGGTCCATGCGCGCAGGCCTCAGCGAAACGCGCGAGCTTAACAACCCAGCGCCAGGCGGGCGGGTCGACCTTGCCGCAATCCCCGACGAGGCGATGCGCAACATGGTCGAGGAGGCGGCAGCAGGGCTCCCGCTCGCCCCTGTTTACGAGACCGTGGTGAAGCGCACGACCTGGCTGATCGAGGCGGGTGGCGCCGAGATCGAGGTGGCCCTCGACCGCGGAGAAGTGCGCGCCGGCCAAAGCGCCGAGACGCTGGACGAGCTCGAACTCGAGCTCCTTTCCGGCCCTCCATCTGCGCTCTTCGCCCTGGCGCGACAGATGATGCCGACGGGGCCGTTGCGCTTCTCCACAATGAACAAGGCCGCGCGGGGCCAACGTCTCGCCGCTGGTCAAGCGGCGGTGCCCGCGCCCGAACCTCGTTTCGCATCGGCTGTCGCAACGGGTGGCGGGTTGAGCGCCGAGGCTGCCGGGCGCGAGATCCTGGCCGAGTGCTTCCTACAGATCGCTGAGAACGCAGCCGCTATCGCTGCGACAGACGACCCCGAAGGCCCCCATCAGCTCCGCGTGGGTTTGCGGCGTCTGCGCTCCGGCCTGCAGCTCCTTCGCCCGGCCTTCGGCGGACCCCGTCACACAGCGCTCGAGGCGGAGGCGCGTTGGCTCGCGAGTGAGGCAGGCCGGTTGCGCGATCTCGACGTAGCCCTCGACGATCTGGTGCGCCCGGCCGCGGGCTTCGCCCCTGGTGAGACCGGGTTCCAACCGCTCGCGGGAGAGCTTGCGCGACGGAGCGAGGAGGAGCGGCGACGCCTGCGCAAGACACTCACCGGCGCGCGGACCACGGCCTTTCTCTTCGATCTCTCCGAATATGTCGCGCTTCGAGGCTGGCTCGACCCGGCCGATCACGGGCAGACCGAGCGTCTGGCGATGCCCTTCGCGACCCTCGCGGCCGAAGCATTGATCCGGGCCGATCGCAAGGCGCGCAAACGGGCGGCGGCGGCAAAGGGTGGCATCGCCAATCTCGAGATCGAGCAGCGCCACGACCTCCGCAAAGCGTTGAAGGCGCTGCGCTACATGATCGAGTTCGCCCTGCCGCTCTGGCCCGCCAAGCGGGTGAAGCCCCTCGTTAAGGCGTTGAAATCGCTTCAGACGCTCTTTGGCAGCCTCAACGACGCTGCGATGGCCGAGGCGCTGTTCCTCGCCGAGAACGCGCCCTGCGCCTCTGACCCTGCCGCCTCACGCGCGGCCGGACGACTGATCGGTGCTGCAAATGCGGCGGCCGAGCATGATTGGGCTGCAGCCCAGATCCGCTGGCAGGATTTCGCCGCCGTCCCGCGCCCCTGGGCGTAGCCGACAAGCCACTCGACCCGCACCGTCATCCCCGGGCTTGACCGAAGGGTCCAGACGAGCGGTTCGACTGGGACGGAATGTAGCCGTTTGCGTCATCCTCCGGCTTGACCGGAGGATCCAGAAAACAATTCCAATCCAATATCTTAGGCAAATCTGGATTGCCGGATCACGTCCGGCAATGACGAATGCGCTGACCTGCCCTCCGCGTCCCGCGGACATGTCTCAGCGCAGCACCGCCCCGCCGATCACCACGTCGCGTGCCGCGATCCGACGCTCGGCCGTCAGCTCGGCGCCCGTCGTGTCGCGGAGCGTGACCGGGCCGTTCTCCAACGCAATGATCGAGGCATCGCCCGGCGCGCCGACCCGGAGCCGCGCGATCTCAGACCGGCGGACCGCGGCGGCGGGCGTCGTGGTGCAGGCCCGCACGATATCGGCCAGGTCCATGCCGAGATGCAGGAACTTCGTCATCGTCGTCACCAGGTCATGCGCCGGCCCGTCGATGCAGAGGGTGTGGATATCCGAGCTGATCACGTCCGGCGCGAAGCCCTCGGCCAACATGCCGCGCGCCGTCTCGAAGGCGAAGCTGCCCTGACCATGGCCGATGTCGAAGATCACGCCCCGCTCCCGCGCCGCCAGCACCGCCTCCCGCACCCGGCCCGCACCATCGAGCGGCGTGTTGGGAAAGGGGCGGAAGGCATGGGTCAGCACATCGCCCGCGCGCAACGCCGCGCAGATCTCCGAATACGAAGGCGGCGGCTCGTCGATATGCGCCATGATCGGCAGGCCCGTCCGCTCCGCCACTTCCAGCGCATGGGTGAAACACGCCATCCCGTTCTGGCCGGAGGTCCGCCGGCCAAGCCGGATCTTGATCCCGATGACTGTTTCGGGATGCTCCAGCGCCACCTTGGCCGCCGTCTTCGGCGCCATCAGCCGGATGTCCTGGCTCTCGCCCACCTGCACCTCGCGGTCCCAGGCGAAGACCCCGGCCCAGGAGACATGGAGATAGGCGAGGATGCGAACGGGGCAGGGCGCGATCACATGTGCCTCGAACCCGCGATAATTCCCCGGCCCCGCGCTGCCCGTATCGATCAGCGTCGCGGCCGCGGTCTTCTGCGCATAGGCGATCGGATCGACGCCGAGCGAGTTGCCGTCGGCGGACGATGCCCGCCAGAGACGCCGAGACGACGACGCGGAGCGTCAACGCCGCGCCCGCGCGCGACGGACGGGCGAGGAACGCGGGATCGAGCAGGCGAACAACACCCAAGCTCACTGCGACGCCCGCGCGCGACGAACACCCGAGGAACGCGCCCGCGACACCCAAGCTCACACCCAAGCTCGCCGCGACGCCCGCGCGCGACGGACACCCGAGCAACGCGACCGCGACCAAGCCGCCGACACCCAAGCGCGTCGTAAGGCACGTCACGCCCAATTCATTCTGTCACAAAGAATGAGGTGGGGCGCCTGGGACAGAATTGCGCTGGGGCGCCGTGGCGCCGCAAGCGCCGCATGCAGCAAGGGTACCAAAACGAGTCAGAAGGTCAACCAGAACGTCGAGCGCGGCGACTGACGTCCCAGTGCCCTGACTCAGGCCTGACTCAGAAAGGAAACAGAAAGTCAAGCGCCACAGAAAGGAAACAGAAAGTCA
>JBCDFC010000295.1:0-5334 GCA_039178805.1 Pseudomonadota bacterium
ATGGTCGCCCCGATGGCCATACCCGCCACCGACAACCCGTTCATCGCCGAGACGAGCACCATGAGGCCGATGGTCCCGATGGCGAGCCCACCGCGCACCTGCCCGAACCAGACATGGAACATGCGGTAGAGATCGTCGGCGAGGCGGCTTTCGGACAGCACATAGCCCATGAAGATGAACATCGGCAGCGTCAGCAGCGGATACCATTTCATCAGCTTCATCGCGGCCGAGAACGGGATATCCTGCCCGCCCGTGCCGAAAAGCGTGAGCGCCGCGATGGCAGCGACAGCCCCGATCGCGCCAAACACCCGCTGCCCGGTGAAGAGCATCAGCATCATGGTGGCGAACATGAAGAGCGCGATTTGTTCCTGGCTCACGTCGGCGCCTCGTCGAAGTCTAGCCCCTGAAGCCGTGCGATGTCTTTGAAGAGCTCGGCGATGGCCTGCAACAGCATCAGCGTGAAGCCGAGCACCATGATCGCTTTGATCGGCCAGATGTAAGGTCGCCACGCTGTGGAAGAGCGTTCGAGCCGGCCAATCTCCTCCGATCCGGTGACGAGCCCTGCGAAAAAGCCAAGCGGCTCTTTGCCCCAGTAGCCCAGCGAGTAGGCGGTGGAGCCGATGCCGCCATAAAGCAGCACGCCAAGAAACAAGATTAGGAACAGCACCGTGAAGGCGTCGATGGCAGCTTTCCGACGGGCGCTCCAGCGATGGTAGAAGAGGTCCATCCGGACGTTCGCACCCATCTGCATCGCGTAGGGGCCACCGAGGATGTAGTAGGTGACCATCGCGAACTGCGCCATCTCAAGCGTCCAGAGCGATGGCAGAAAGAAGGTTTTCGAGATCGACGACCAGAGCAGGATCGCCATCATCGCGAACAGCCCCCACATCGTCACGCGGCCGATGCGGTGATTGATGGCGTCGACGACGCGCACATAGCCGGCCATCGCTCGGATCATGGCGCCGCCATCATGACACTCATCGCGTTCTCCGAAACCGACATGCGCGCGGGACGAGGCGCCCGGGAGGGATCGCCGACTGTAGCCGCCGAATAGGCGCTAGGCGAGGGAGATCGAACCTGAGAGTGGACAAGGTCTTTTGCTCGACGACTGCATGCCAACAGCGTGGCTTCAGGGCACCTGCACGCTGCAAGGTGCAGTGACCGAGGCGGATCTGACAGGGTCTATCCGTAGATCTGCGCCGGGCGAGATGCGGGAACGGTTAGGTTCGTGATCAGGCTGTGCGCACGACGCGTTGAAACCGCCGTCGCCATCATCGCGGGCGGGATCACTAGCCATTCTTGCGTCCAGGCGATGCCCGAGCGTTCGTTCTCATGCAGTGCCGCGAATTGCAGTATCGAGAGATGCCCCGAGACATAGCGCGCGAGGGTGACGAGGAGTTCCGCTGCGACCGGATTGTTCTTGTGCGGCATAGCCGAGGATGTCCCACCTGGCGTTTGCATCTCAGCCACAGGCGTCTGCGCCATGATCGCGACGTCCTGCCCCAGCTTGCCCAACACGGTCGCGAGCGCTGAGCACCAGGTCAGGAGGTCGAGGATAGCGCGGCGGTCCGTATGCCAGGCTTCTCCCGGCTCATGAAGACCGAGTTCGGCGGCGATGCGTGCTGCGATCTCTTGGCGGTTCGCGCCGTAGGACGCCTCCCTCAGCCCGATCGCCCCACCGAACTGCAGCGGGAAGCGGCTGGGGGATGCGGCGCGCAGTTCTTGGACTGGCCGGATCCACGTCGCGATCCGATCGCCGAGCGTGAAGGGCAGCGCATCTTGAAACCGCGTCCGGGCCATCGCGGGCTCGGCCCCCACCCTTGCCGACAGCGCTGAAAGCGCTTCCAGCACGGCGTCAAGGCGTTGGATCAGAACCGCCACCGCCTGTTTCAAGCGCAACATCAGTGCCGTATCGATCACATCTTGGCTGGTCGAGCCGCGATGGAATGCTTTGGCATGCGGCTCGCCAATGGCCTCGCGCAGTTGCCGAACCATCGCGGGCACCGCGAGGCCGTCCTTGCCGATCCCGGCCAGCAAAGCTGACTGGTCGAGCCTGTCGGGCGACGCGCATGCCTCCACCGCCGCGAGGGCCTCAGCCGTCAGCTCACCGACATCGTGCTGCGCCCGAGCGAGCGCACGCTCAAAGGCCAACGTCGCTTCGATCTCAGCCTCGGCCGAGAAAAGTTGCCCCATCTCCGCATCGTCGAGAAGAGCGCCTGCAAGCCCGAGCGGTAGAGAGGGCCATTGAGTGATCCCCCGGGCGTCAGACATCGAAGAAGACCGTCTCGTTCTCACCGCGCATATGGATATCGAAGCGATAGCGACCGGGCGCGGAGGCGCTCGCAATCAATGTGTGGCGCCGCGCTTCGGGCACGGCAGCCAGAACCGGATCACGATGGGGCGCATCTTCTGGGAAATACACGCGCGTGACGCAGTGGTTCAGCAGCCCGCGCATCGTGAGAACGACCGCGATGAACGGGCAGCACCCTTCGCCCGTAGCCCCTGGACGGATTGTACGAAACCGAAACCGAGTGTCTCCACCCGCTTCAGCCGGTCCCTCTGCACCTGTCCCGCAGCGGCCATACCCCGTGAAGCCGTCGTTTCGAGGACGCTCGGCATAAGCGCCCGCACCGTCGGCCTGTATGATCTCGACCATTGCGTCGTGCACCGGGGCGCCGTTCGCGTCGAACACCTGTCCCTCGAGCATGATGCGCTCACCCGGCACAGCGGGTCCTGCGAGGTCGTTCGAATGAATGTCGCGGAGCGGGTAGCCATAGGCACCGGGGGTGAGCCCGTAGGCGAAGAAGGGACCGATTGTCTGGCTTGGCGTCGGTCCGGGCCTGGCAGCGATGCCGCGCCCATCCGCATAGGCGTGGTCGTGTGCGCCACCCCGGTCATTCACGTCCATCCTGCCGAAACCGCGCATGTCAGCCATGGCAATGCGCCTCCTCGAAAGGTGTCGCGCCACGACCCGCCAGCACGATGTCGAACTTGTAGCAATGTGCCCAGTTGTGCACCGTGTCCTCCATCGAGAAGCGGCAGACCAGGCGGTTGCGCACTGCTGCATCCGGCGTTGCGTTGAAGATCGGGTCGTAGGGCAGTGTCGGATCGCCCGGGAAGTACATCTGAGTGATCAGCCGCTGCGCAATGCCGGCACCGAACACGGCGAAATGGATATGCGCCGGGCGCCAGGCATTGCGGTGGTTGCCCCATGGATAGGACCCGGGCTTGATCGTCACGAACCGATAGGCGCCGTCGGCCTGGGTGAGCGCACGCCCCGCGCCTAGGAAATTGGGATCGAGGGGGGCCGGATGCCGCTCCTCCTGATGCACGTAGCGCCCCGCCGCATTGGCCTGCCAGATCTCGATGAGAGCGCCTTCAACCGGGCGGCCATCCTCGTCGGTCAACCGGCCCTCCACGAGGATACGCTCTCCAATGGGTTCGCCATTCACCCGGGCGTTGGTGGTAAGATCGGCTTCGTCTTCGGAGAGGCTTGGCCATACCGGACGCAGGGTGAGCGATCGGTCCCAGGATGGCGGGCGGACGGGTGGTTGGCTGGGGCTGCGCGTGGTCGAGGATTTGTAGTCCGGGAAGCTCATCTCGGGCATGTCGGACCAGCGACGCCCTGGCACGGCGCGTTCCATGTCACGCATCCTCTGGCTTGGGTTCGAGTACCTGGCGCGCGATCTTAAGCGCATGGTTGGCCTTGGGCACGCCTGCATAGACGGCGACATGCATCAAGGCCTCGGCCACATCCGCTTGCGTCGCACCGGTATTCGCGGTCGCACGGAGATGCATTGCAACCTCGTCATCCTGCCCGGCGGCGGCCAGCAGCGCGAGCGTGACGATCGAGCGTTCGCGCAGCGTGAAGTGCCGCCCTGACCAGACACTGCCCCAGGCGCCCTCGGTGATGAAACGCTGAAAGGCCGCGTCCATCGCCGTCGTGTTCGCAACGGCACGGTCGACATGCGCATCACCCAGCACCCGGCGTCGCGTGATCATGCCCTTGGCATGGCCGGCGGTCTCCCCTGGCGACGTCGTGAGCGCCTCGTCGAGTGTTTCGAGAAAGCGGGCGATGACGGCGGCGCACGCATCGGGCTGCTCGATCATGGGCAGGTGGCCGCAACCGGTCAGTTCCTCGTACTTCGCTCGTTCGATCAGAGCGGCGAGATCTCTCACAAGCTGCGGCGGCGTTGCCAGATCCCCCGCCCCCGCGTTGCAGAGCGTCGGTGTTTTAAGGCTGCGCGTCCCGTCGGTCAGATCGGCATCGCGAAGGGCTGCACAGGTTGCCAGGTAGCCTGCTTGCGGCGTCCTCGTCAGCATCGCGCGATAGCCTGCCAGCATCGCCGCATGCGCAGACCGGAACGGGGCGGTGAACCAGCGCTCCATCACCGCATCCGCCTGCACCTCGAGCCCGTCGCGGGCGATTTGCGCCATCCGTTCGGCCCACATCTCGGCCGACCCGATCCGGGCGCCAGTGTTGCAGAGGATAAGCCCGCGGACCCTTTCAGGCGCCCGCACGGCCGCCCTCACCGCCGCTCGCTGGGCGATCATACCGCCGACCGAGACACCGCAGATCACTGCCTCCTCAACGCCCAGATGATCGATCAGCCGCAGCAGATCGCTCGCATGGTCGTCGATGGAGAGTGCGCCCGCTGGCACTGAGGACAGCCCATGGCCGCGCTTGTCGTAGCCGATCATTGCGTAGCCGCGGGGAAGGCGCGCAACCACCTCGTCCCAGACCGTCAGATCGGTACCGAGCGCATTGGCGAAGAGGATGGCGGGGCCGCGCGGATCGCCCTCGATCCGGTATCTGATGGTCGCCGCGCCCAGATCCGCGAACTGCATCGTCATCTCCGCTCAGGCCAGTACGTCTTCATAGGGTAGGCCCACATAGTTCTCGGCAATCGAGGTCTGCGCCGCCTTGGACGAGAAAATGTACTCAAGATCCGCGATCTTCATGCGCCTCCCGAACGCATCGTCCCCGTCGAAATCGTGCATGAGCGTCGTCAGCATCCAGGAGAAGCGCTCGGCCTTCCAGATCCGGCGGAGAGCGACCTCGGTGTATTGGCGGAGGCCGCGTTCCTCGCCGCTGGCATAGAAGGCGTTTAGCGCGGTTGAGAGGTAATGCACGTCCCCCACCGCGAGGTTGAGCCCCTTGGCCCCGGTCGGCGGCACGATATGGGCGGCGTCACCGGCCAGGAACAGGCGGCCATGGCGCATCGTCTCGCAGACGAAGCTGCGGAGGGGTGCGATGCTCTTCTCCAGCGCCGGACCCGTGGTGATCCTGCCTGCAACGTCGGGGCCGAGGCGAAGCTTGAGCTCATCCCAGAG
>JBCDFC010000296.1:0-5268 GCA_039178805.1 Pseudomonadota bacterium
AGCGCCATGTCGGTCTTGCCGAGCGCGACTGTGGCGGAGTGCCCGATGGTGAAGGTCAGGATCGAATGACCATCAGCCGGCAGGCTCAGATAATAGTCCATCGCCGAGGCACCGCCGCCGCCGCGCTTGTTCACGACAACCATATCGGTCGCGAGCTCCCGGCGTGCCCGGATCATCATCATCCGGGTCGTGACGTCGGTGCCGCCGCCATTGCCGGCATGGGTCACGACTTCGATGGTCTTGGACGGGAATTCCTCAGCGTTGGCGGCACCGCCGATGACGGCGGCAGCCGCGGCCAAAGCGAATAGTTTCCTCATGGGGTCCTCCCTTGTTCCAGCGCGTAGACCGCGCTTGGCGCAGGGCGGTAGCATGGCATTTGGCATTTTGGAATACCAAATTCCGCTTTTCCATGTCGGGGGATCGACAAGCCGATGAGGACAACGGCTCTCGCAGTATTGGCCCGCCCAATCGCGGCATGGTCGGGCCGCAGCCCCGACCCTACTCCGCGGCTTCGCGCCAGGGAGCGGCCTCCCCATAGGGCACGTTGATGCCGCCGTAACGGCGAACGCGGACATTACACTGCTCCGCATGACCGACGAAGCCCTCGAGCATGCAAAGGCGTGAGCCGTACTCACCGACCATCGCCGCCGCTTCGTCGGTCGTCACGCGCTGATAGCTGTGGGTCTTGATGTACTTCCCAACCCAAAGCCCGCCAGTATACCGGCCCGCCTTCTTCGTCGGTAGCGTGTGGTTGGTGCCGATCACCTTGTCGCCATTGGCGACATTGGTGCGTGGGCCGAGGAAGAGCGCACCGTAGGAGTGCATGTTCTCCAGGAACCAGTCGTCCCGGTCGGTCATGACCTGCACATGCTCGGATGCGATGTCGTTCGCCACGTTCAGCATCTCGTCATAAGTATCGCAGACGATGACCTCGCCATAGGTCTCCCAGCTCGTTCGCGCCGTGTCCGCCGTCGGCAGGATCTCGAGCAGCCGATCGATCTCCTCCAGTGTCGCACGCGCCAGCTTCTCCGAGTTGGTGAGCAGCACGCAGGGGCTATTGTAGCCATGCTCCGCCTGCCCCAACAGATCGGTCGCGCACATCTCCGCATCCGACGCCGTTTCGTCGGCGATCAACATCGTCTCGGTTGGACCGGCGAAAAGATCGATGCCGACACGCCCGTAAAGCTGACGCTTCGCCTCTGCTACGAAGGCATTCCCCGGCCCGACAAGCATATGCACGGGCTCGATGGTCTCGGTGCCGAGCGCCATGGCCCCAACCGCCTGAATGCCGCCCAGCACATAGATCTCATGCGCGCCGCCCATCTTCATCGCAGCGATCACGCCGGGGTTGGGCTCGCCCTTGAAGGGCGGCGTCGCGGCGATGATCCGCGGCACCTGGGCCACCTTGGCCGTCGCCACCGACATATGTGCGGACGCGACCATCGGGAATTTGCCGCCCGGGACATAGCAGCCGACCGACTGAACGGGGATGTTCCGGTGGCCGAGGACGATACCCGGCAGCGTCTCCACCTCGATATCCAGCATCGAGTCCCGCTGCGCCTGCGCGAACTTCACCACCTGGTCATGGGCGAACCGAATATCGGCCATCTCGCGAGTGGAAACCTTCGAGGTGATGGCTTCGATCTCGCTATCGCTCAGGCGAAAGGCCGGCGGCGAGTAGCCGTCGAACTTCTCGCTCAGCTCGCGCACGGCAGCGTCGCCCCGCGTCTCGATATCCTTCAGCGTCGCCTCGACGATCCCACGCGTCTTCGCGTCGTCCTCCGCCCGCGCCTCCGCCGATTTGCTCTCTTTCAGATGCTTGATCGCCATGGTCGTTCTCCTTGGTCAGGCGCCGCGGATCAGGCCCTCTGGGCCCGCGCGAAAAGGGCAGCGGCAATGATGATGATGAGACCCTTGATCATCAGCTGCGCCTGCACCGGGAGGCCGAGGATGATCACGATGTTGAAGATGAGCACGAGGATAAGCGCGCCCGCCGCCGCTCCCCACAACGTCCCGCGCCCGCCCGTCAGCGCGACGCCCCCGATGACGCAGGCGACGATCGCGTCGAGTTCATAGCCTCGGCCGACCCAGTTATCGACGGTACCGACGAAGCCCACGAGGAAGAGCCCCGCGATCCCCGCCATGACCGAAGAGATCATGTAGCAGGCGATGATCACCCGGTGGGATCGGATGCCCACGAGATCCGCCGCCACCGGGTTCCCGCCGGTGATGTAGATCTTCCGCCCAAAGCTCGACTTATGAAGGAGCCAGCCGAGCACGGCAAAGGAGAGCGCGAGGGCGAGGACATTGACGGGGATGCCGAGCATCTGTCCCGCACCCAGAAAACGGAAACCTTCGGGCAGCGAGCCGGAGGGCGAGCCTTGCGTGTAGTAGAACCTGATCCCCTGCAGCACGATCATCATCGCGAGCGTGGCGAGGAACGGCGATACATTGCGCTTCGTCACCAACAATCCGTTGATGAGCCCGACCGCCGCCGAGACCGCGACAGCCGCCACGAAGATCACGGGGATCATCGCATCGGAAGTCGCGTTGAACGCCGTCGCGAGCACAGCGACGCTCGCCATCAGCGAGGCGACCGACAGATCGAGCCCGCGCACCAGGATCACGAAGGCCTGCCCCAGGACCACCAGCGCCAAAGGGGCGGCCTGTGTCAGGATATCCTGCAGGTTGTTGGGCGAGAGGAACGAGGGCTGCACCGCCGTCGCCACCCCCATCAGCGCCACGAGCGCGATGGGGACAGCGAACTGCTGAAGCTTCGCCGCGAAGGGTTCGCCACCGGATCTCGCTGCGATCTCGGTCATAGCTTCTTCCCCTTATGCACGTAGATCGAGACGGCGAAGATGATGATCAGCCCCTGGATCACCCACTGAATGAACGTCGAAACATTCATGTAATTCAGGAGGTTGCTTAGGAGTGAGATCAGGAAGACACCCAGCAGCACGCCGAGGATGTTCCCCTTGCCCCCGCCCAGGATCAGCCCCCCGAGGATAACGGGGGTGATCGAGGCGAGCGTGATCGGATCGCCCACCCGCGGATCGCCGACGCCCGTGCGGCTGACGAAATAGGCCCCCGCCATCGCCGCGAAGAAACCGCTTGCCGAGTAGGCCATCAGGGTGATGCGGTTCGACCGGATCCCGGTCAGCCGCGCAGCCTCGGGACTGCCCCCGACGGCGTAGAAGGCGCGACCCGTCGACGTGTAGCGCAGGAAGCCCCAGGCGAGCGCGAAGCAGATCAGCATCACGAGGCCCGAGATCGGCATCACCGCGCCGATGCGCCCATAGGCGAACTCCTCGAACCAGAAGGGCACGCCGCCCGTCGGCTGCAAGGTGAAGATCAGGACGGCACCGTTCAGGATCGACGCCGTACCCAGCGTGACGATCAGCGGATGCACCCCCGTCTTGATCGTCACATAGCCGTTGATGAAGCCGATCAGCGCGCCGAAAGCGAGTGTGCCAAAGATCATCGGGATCATGAGCGCGGGATGGAGCTCGACGACCGAGGCCATCAACACCGTCGACGCCGTCACGATCGCGCCGATCGAGAGGTCGATCCCGCCGACGATTACCACAAGCGCCTGCCCAAGGCTCGCAAAGCCGAGCGCCGCCGCCTGCTCCAGCACATTGGTGAAATTGCGCAGCGTCCCGAAGCGGTCGCTGAGGCTTAAACCCGCGATCACGACGCCCGCCAGCAACAGCACGACGATGATTAGTGACGGATCGAGCGGCAGTCGCCTTGCCCTGGGCTGTATGTCCGTAAGCGCCATGCTCATCCTCCCCGTCAGGCAGCGTCCTCAGGCAGCGTCCTCAGGCAGCATCGGCGCCGACCGAGGCGGTCGCGTGCTGCATGATCGTCTCTTCGTTGATGTCCCCGCCGCTGACCTCGCCGGTGATCAGCCCCTCGCGCATGACCAGCACGCGGCTGCAAAGGCCCACGATCTCGGGGAGTTCCGAGGATATGACGAGGATGCCGACGCCCTCATCGGCGAGCTTCCGGATGATCTCGTAGATCTCGACCTTCGCACCCACATCGACACCGCGCGTCGGCTCGTCGAGGATCAGGACCCGTCGGCAGGCACGCGTCCAGCGGCCGAACAGGATCTTCTGCTGATTGCCGCCCGAAAGCTGTTTCACCCCATATTTCGGACCGGGGATCGCGATCCGAAATCGCTTGATCTCGTCCTCCGCCGCCAGCACTTCGTGACCGCGATCTAAACCGAGCCCGTTGGTGAACTCGGGCAGCACCGGCGCAGTCACATTCGCCGCCATGTCGAGGAGCATCATCAGCCCCTCGCCCTTCCGGTCTTCCGTGAGGAACCCCAGTCCACGATCGATGGCGGCGCGCGGCGTGGGTGTGTTGAACGCCTCGCCGCCAAGCGTCACGGCACCATCCGTGCGCGGCATCGAGCCGAAGATCGCATGCGCGACTTCGGACCGCCCAGCACCCACGAGCCCCGCCAAACCCAGAATCTCACCGGGATAAAGGTCGAAGGACACGTTCTTGACCTTCGGCGGCGCCTGCAGGTTGCGCACCGTAAGCGCCGGCGCTGCATCGGTTCGCGCGCCCTTCGTCGCCGGGAAGATATCGGCAAGCTCACGACCCACCATCATCGCGACGAGCTGGTCGCGGTTGAGATCGCCGATCTCTCGCGTGCCGACATACTGCCCGTCTTTCAGCACCGTCACCCGGTCGGCGATGGCGAAGATCTCCTCCAGGCGATGAGAGATGTAGATGATGCAGACGCCCTGATCGCGCAGACGCTTCACACGGTCGAAAAGAAGCTCAGCCTCGCGGCCCGAGATCACGGCTGTCGGTTCATCGAGGACGAGAAGCTTCGTCTCCCCGACGAGCGCCTTCGCGATCTCGACCATTTGCTGGTCGGCGACGCTCAGATCCTTGATCAACGCACGCGGGTCGAGGTTGTGGCCGAGCCTCTCGAGCGCCTCCGCCGCGCGCGCATACATCCTGCGATAGTCGATAAGGCCAAGCCGGTTGCGCGGCGCCTCACCGATGAAGATGTTCTCGGCGACCGTCATCTCCGGGAACAGCATCAGCTCCTGGTAGATGATGTGGATCCCGGCGTCCTTGGCCTCTTTGGGCGAGGACCAGGCGCGGCGCTCGCCATCGAATTCGATGCTGCCGGCTTCCGGGATATAGGCCCCGGCGATGGTCTTGATCAGCGTGGACTTGCCCGCGCCGTTCTCGCCGAGAAGCGCGTGGATCTCGCCGGCGCGGGCCTCGAAGCTGACA
>JBCDFC010000297.1:0-5245 GCA_039178805.1 Pseudomonadota bacterium
CCGTGCGCTCAGCCGCCGGTTCCAAAAGATCGACGTCACGGAACCCACGATCGACGACAGCGTGAAGATCCTGCGCGGCCTTAAGCCGTTCTTCGAGGAGCACCACGATGTGCGCTACACCTCGGAGGCGATCAAGTCGGCGGTGGAGCTTTCGGCGCGCTACATCAACGACCGCAAGCTGCCGGACAAGGCGATCGATGTGATCGACGAGGCGGGCGCGGCCCAGCACCTCGTACCGCCGGCGAAGCGTCGCAAGACGATCACGCCGAAGGAGATCGAGGGTGTCGTCTCCAAGATCGCGCGCATCCCGCCCAAGACCGTGTCCAAGACCGATGCGGAGACGCTGCGCGACCTCGAATCAAATTTGAAGCGCGTGGTTTTCGGCCAAGAAGCGGCGATCGATGCGCTTTCCGCCGCGATCAAGCTGTCGCGCGCGGGCCTGAGGGAGCCGGAGAAACCCATCGGATCGTATCTCTTCGCCGGACCCACGGGCGTCGGCAAGACGGAGGTCGCGAAGCAACTCGCCTCGATCCTCGGTGTCGAGATGCTGCGTTTCGACATGTCGGAATACATGGAGAAACACTCGGTCAGCCGCCTCATTGGCGCGCCGCCGGGCTATGTCGGCTTTGACCAGGGCGGGCTTCTAACCGATGGCGTGGATCAGCATCCGCACTGTGTGCTGCTGCTCGATGAGATCGAGAAGGCGCATCCGGACGTCTTCAACATCCTCTTGCAGGTGATGGACCACGGCAAGCTGACCGATCACAACGGCAAAGCGGTAAGCTTTAGGAACGTGATCCTGATCATGACCTCGAACGCAGGTGCGCAGGAGCAGGCGAAATCCGCCATCGGCTTTGGCCGCGACCGGCGCGAGGGTGAGGATACCGCTGCGATCGAGCGGACCTTCAGCCCCGAGTTCCGGAACCGCCTGGATGCGGTGATCTCTTTCGGCGCCCTGCCGCGTGAGGTCATTCTGCAGGTCGTCGAGAAGTTCGTCATGCAGCTCGAGGTGCAGCTCCTCGACCGTGGCGTCTCGATCGAACTCACCCGCCCCGCGGCGGAGTGGCTGGCCGACAAAGGCTACGATCAGACCATGGGCGCCCGGCCGCTCAGCCGCGTAATCCAGGACAGCATCAAGAAGCCGCTGGCCGAGGAGCTGTTATTCGGCAAGCTCGCGAAGGGCGGTCTGGTGAAGGTCGCGGTGAAGGACGGCAAGCTCGACCTCCAGATCACGCCGCCCGACAATCCGAGGCTGACGGGCAAGCAGACCCCGTTGTTGACCGCGGGCTAACCATGCCCATTGCGGAACTGACCAAGGCGGCCTTAGCGGCCGCCTTTCTCGTGTCTGCGGTTGGGGCAACGCGCGCCCAGGAAACACCAAGCCTCGGCTTCCCCGTCCTCTGCACACTGGGCGAGGACTGCATGATCCAGCAGACACCGGATCGCGATCCGGGCCCCGGCCACACGGACTACACCTGCGGCACGCTCGCCTATGACGGCCATACCGGCACGGATATCCGCCTGCCGACACGCGCGGCGATGCGCGCGGGCGTGGATGTCGTCGCGGCCGCTCCGGGCAGAGTGCGCGCCACGCGCGACGCCATGGCCGACATCGCCTCCGACGAACCCGGCGCCCCGGATGTTGCGGGCCGCGGATGCGGGAACGGCGTCGTCCTGACCCATGCGGGTGGCTGGGTGACGCAGTACTGCCACCTTGCTCAGGGCTCGATCGCCGTACGGCAGGGGGATGTGGTCGCCGCTGGCACGGTTCTCGGCCGCATCGGCCTCTCCGGCGAGACGCATTTCCCACATCTCGAGTTCATTCTGCGCGACCCATCCGGCGCGACGGTCGATCCGGGCGATGGCCAGCCGCTCACGGCTGGCTGCGATGCGGATGGGAAGCCGCTCTGGGCCGAGGAGGTACCGCTTCAGCCAGGCGGGCTGCTCACGACCGGGCTTACGACCGACGCCGTGCCGAGCTATGCGGATGTTCGTGACCACGCCCCGAATGTCGAGAACCCGAGCAAGGATGCCGCGGCCCTGATCCTCTGGGCGCATTTCTTCGGCCTGCGCGAGGGCGATGTGATCGCGCTCGCGATCGGCGGTCCTGACGGGGAGGAACTCGTCCGAGACGTCCATACGATGGAGAAAGACCGGGCAGCTCAGTTCCGCGCGGCCGGCCGGCGTCGCCCCGAAGCGGGGTGGCCACCCGGCACCTACCGCGCGCAGGCCGGTCTGTTCCGCGGCCGCGAACTTGTCGCCCAGCAGCGCCGCGAGTTCACCATTCCCTGAAGCTTGCAGCGGCGACATTGACGCCCTTGCACGACGCAAGGTCTTGTCCTCTCTTCATGCTTGAGTGAAGCAGGCGGCGATGAACGAAGGGGCGAGTCGATGAGCCGGCGGGTCGTGATCGTCGGTGGCGGGCAGGCGGGCGCGAGCGCGGCTGCCAAGCTCCGCGCGCTTGGCCATGACGGGCCGATCACCATGCTCTCGGCCGAGCCCGTGCCGCCCTATCAGCGCCCGCCCCTCTCCAAGAAGTACCTCCTCGGCAGCGTGACGCGCGAGCGGCTCTATCTGAAGCCCGAAAGCTTCTATGCGGACAACGACATCGAGCTTGCCCTGGGTGAGCCGGCGGAGGCCATCGATCGCCATGCGCAGGAGGTTGTGACGCAGCGACGCCGCCTGCCCTATGACGCGCTTCTGCTCGCCACGGGGTCGGTGCCGCGTCGGCTCCCAGCGGAGATCGGCGGCGACCTACCGGGTGTCCTCACCATGCGCGATCTCGCGGACGCGGACGCCATGGCGCCGCTCGTTGTCGAAGGCGGCCATGCGATCGTGATCGGTGGCGGCTATATCGGGCTCGAAGCCGCAGCCGTCGCCGCCTCGCGGGGCATGGCCGTGACGCTGATCGAGGCCGCGCCCCGGATCCTCGGCCGGGTGGCGGCGGCGGAAACGGCGGATGCACTCCGCGCGCTCCATCAAGCGCATGGTGTGGAGATCCTGGAAGGCTCAGGGCTCGCGCGGCTCGAGCCGGGTGGCGAGCGGCGACTGCGCGCCGTGCTGACCGACGACCGGGTCATAGATGTCGACGTCGCACTGGTCGGCATCGGCGTCACCCCCGGCACAGCGCTCGCCGAGGCCGCGGGTCTCGCGCTCGAGAACGGCATCCGCACCGACGAGACGGCGCGAAGCTCGGATCCGGCGATCTGGGCTGCGGGCGACTGCGCCTCCTTCCCCTGGCAGGATGGACGCATCCGCCTCGAATCAGTCCAGAACGCGATCGATCAAGCCGAGCATGCGGCGGCGGCCATGCTGGGCGAGACCGCGCCCTACAAGCCAAGCCCGTGGTTCTGGTCCGATCAGTTCGACACGAAATTGCAGATCGCTGGACTCAATCTCGGCCATGATCGCGTCATTTGCCGCCCCGGAAGCCGCGAGGGTGCGCTTTCTATCTGGTATGCCAGCACGGATCGGCTTATCGCTGTGGATGCGATCAACGAGCCACGCGCCTACATGCAGGGCAAGCGATGGCTCGAGGCGGGCATCACGCCCGACTTGGAGGCGCTCGCCGATCCGGCACGCGAGCTTAAGTCGCTCGTCTGACCGGCCCACCCCGGCGAATTCTTTTTCGCAGTTTCCAGAACATGTTAAGCGTGTCGCCCTCAAGCTGGAGTGGACCATGGTTGACTACCCTGAGTGCAGTACGCTTGCGCGCTGCGGCACCGACGGCATCGCAGCCCTCTCCCAGCACTGGCAGGAGGCGCAGTATCCGGCACGTGCGCTGATCGTTAGCGACGAGGAGGAGGATGACGACGTCTTCTTCATCCTCGAAGGCACGGCACGCGCGGCGACCTTCACCGATGAAGGCAAGGAAGTGCTGCTCTCGGACATCCCGGCGGGCGAAAGCTTCGGTATCCTGGCAGCACTCGACGGCCAGCCGCGGTCGACCAATGTGCTGGCGCTGACCGATTGCCGGACCGCGCGCCTCAGTGCCCGTAGTTTCAACGCGGTGATCGATGGTGAGCCATCGGTGGCGCGGGCGATCATCCTCTACTTGGTCGATCGCGTGCGGGCGCTCTCGAACCGTATGCGCGCCGTGACAACCCTGAACGCGGAGCAACGCCTCGCCGCGGAGTTGCTGACGCTCGCCGGAGCGGGCGAGGACGACCGTACGGCGGTGCTCGAGCCGCTGCCGACACAGCAGGATCTCGCGGCGCTGATCTTCTCGCAGCGCGAAGCTGTCGGGCGGGAGATGTCCAAGCTTCGGGATCTGGGCCTCATCGCCCGCTCGGGCCGGCGCCTCGACATCCTCGATGTCCAGGGCCTGCGTGAGCGCGCCGGCCTCTAGAGCGTGAGCTGAGCTGATTGAATCGAATTGGGTTTCCCATCGGGCGCGTGGTCTGCTTCGAACTGTCTGCCGGAGGAGGAGGCCGGCAGGCATGTCGAAAGCCCTCTCTGTCTATCTGCGCATCCGTGTTCTTGCCGCCGTCGAGGCTGGCGCCAGTCATCGCCAGGCGGCCGAGCGGTTTGGTGTCAGCGCGGCCAGCGTCAGTCGGTGGCGCGCGCTTACCTGGGAGAAGGGCGAGCCTCGGCCCGATCCTCTCGGCGGCGACAGGCGCTCGGCCCGCTTCGAGGCGCTGGGCGCCGTGATCCGGGCGCTCCTCGGAGAGAAGCCCGACATCACGGTCGAGGAGCTGCGCGCAGCACTCTCCGAGCGAGGCCACGCCTTCGGTTCCGGCACGCTGCAGAGGTTCTTCCGCAGGCACGGGATCACGCGGAAAAAAAGACCGCGCACGGTGAGCCATTGAGGCGGTCGTCATCCGTCGCGCCACCGGTCCGAGCGACGATGGCGACGGTTCGAGCCCGATGCCGAACGAGCAGGATCGCCAGGACGTTCTGAGAGAACGGTGGGATTGGTTCGAGGGGCAGCCCGACCTTGTTCCCGCGCGACTGGTGCCCATCGACGAGCTGAGCCATGGAAGGCGCCATCGGTTCGAGCCCGTTGGCGAACGGGACCGCCACCAACATGGCCCGCTCCCACGGCCGCTGCCGGCGCGGCGAACGGCTCCGGATGGGCATGCCGCATGGCCACTGGAAGACGACCACCTTCGTCGCCGGGTTGACCACGCGCGGCATGATGGCGCCCTTCGCCCTCGGCGGACCGATCGACCGCGCAGCGTTCAAAGTCTATGTGGAGCACGTGCTCGTGCCGGAACTCCGCCCCGGCGACATCGTTCGGCGTGGC
>JBCDFC010000298.1:0-5141 GCA_039178805.1 Pseudomonadota bacterium
GTCCTCGGCATGTCCAGGGCGGCCGCGATCCGTGAGGCGGCGCTCTCGCTTCCCCAAAGCGGCGCGCGCTTCGCTGATCTGTCGGCGCTCCTCTACGATCCGATCGATGGATGAGCGCCGAGGCCAGAGCCGCGCACTCCCAGCAAGTACGCCGTTGGAGATCAGGCCACGGGTTTGAGCCCTAATAGCGCCCGCGCCTCGGCGGGTGTCGCGACCGGCCGGCCATGGCGGGCGCAGATCTCGACGGTCCGTCGCACCAGCGCCGCGTTCGAGGGTGCCAGTGTTTCGCGATCGAGGCGAACATTGTCCTCGAGCCCCGTGCGCGCATGCCCACCCTCGGCCACGCACCACTCATTCAGAGTGATCTGGTGACGTCCGATCCCCGCGGCGCACCATTCCGCCTCGGGCGCGAGGCGCTTCACGGTGTGGACGTAGAAATCGAAGACTTCGCGATCCACCGGCATCGCGTTCTTCACCCCCATCACGAACTGAATGTAGAGACGGCCCGGCAGCCGGCCGTCGCGATGCATCTCCACGGCCTTGAAGATATGCGAGAGATCGAAGGCTTCGATTTCCGGCAGCACGTCATGCGTCCGCATCAGCGCCGCCAGCCAGTCGACGAGCTCCGGGGCGTTCTCGTAGACCCGCGTCGGGAAGTTGTTGGAGCCGACGGTCAGCGAGGCCATGTCGGGTGCGAGCGGCAGCATCCCGCCCCGCTCACGCCCCGCCCCCGAACGCCCGCCCGTCGAGAACTGGATGATCATGCCGGGGCAATGGCGCTCGATCCCCTCCTTGAGCTGCGCAAAGCGGTCCGGGTCGGAGGTGGGCGTGCCGTCTTCGAGGCGGACGTGACAGTGAGCGATCGCAGCGCCGGCCTCGAACGCTTCCTGGGTCGACTCGATCTGCTCCTCGATGCTGATTGGGACCGCCGGATTATCCTCTTTCCGCGGGACGCTTCCGGTGATGGCCACGCAGATGATGCAGGGCTTAGTGTCGGTCATCGGTCTTCCCTGTGGTTCCACCCGCTTCTACACCGCAGAGCCTCTTCGACCAGAGCTGTCGGTTGACGATCAGTCAGCCGATTTCCAGAAACCCGAGACGCGGAGTTTAGACGTCTCCCATCCCGCGGCCTTGGCAGCGTCGCGCAGCTCCTTTGCATCGCGCTTCTCGCCGGCGAACCACAGCGTCGCGCCGGCAAAGGATGGGAGCAAGGCGAGGGTTTCGGCACCGAGCCTCTCGCCGCGTGAGCGAGCTAACCACCGCATGCCGAGACCGGCGGGTGCCGAGATCGGGTAGGCACAATCCGCGCCATCTTCGGCCTCAAGCAAAACCTCGCCAGTCGCCCCTTTCGGCAGGTTCTCAAGCAGTCGCGCGGCCGCCGGAAACCCCGTCTCATCGCTTGCGAGCAGCACCCTTTCCGCTGCGAGAAGCCCGCCTCCGGACGGGCCAGTAAGACCAATGACGCTGCGGCCGCGCGCGCCTGCCATCACCTCCTGTGCCCAGGCTGTAGTCCTCCCACCCTCATGGATGAAGACATCGGTGACGAGCCGGTTGGCGGAGCGGTCGACACTCCGCGCTGTGTAGACAGGCTTGTGCGGCGCCCCCGGTCCCTCCGGCCAGACCGTCGATCCGTTCGCAGCGACCGAGGGCCACAGGGGTTCGACATCCAAGGGCGGCAGGACGAGCCGGAAATGGATCGCCTCATCGCCATATCTCGAGAGGTCTTCGCCCTCCAGCGTCACTCGAAGGAACACGGGGCCGAGCGGCTCGACCTCGACCACGCGAACGAACTGGAAGTTCGGCGGCAGCCCGCCGGGTTCATCGCCATCGGACCAGCGCATGGCCTCCGCCACCTGGGGCATGAGGTGACGCATCTGGGTGACGACTGCTGATTTCATGACGAAGAGCCAACGTCGGTCGCGCGCGGCGACCATGCCTGCCGTCTCGGCCGTGCTGCCAGGGCGCAATCCGATCAGGCCATGCGCCGTCTCGACGGTCAGCCGATCCGAGACGTCCTCGATCACCGCGAGCTTCGAGTTTCGCGCCTCGGCCAGGATCACTTGCCGCATCGCCGCGAAGGCGACACCGGGCAGGTCGGCTTGGGCTTCGTGGGTGTAGATGGGATGCGACATCATGGGCCTCGCAGGAACAGCGATGGATGCTGGCTCCGTTCGGGGCTGGCGCACGGACGATAGGCGGGATCTTTGAATAACGACAGCCCCACTGACCCAGCGAAGCGCTCAAAGCCCACTTTGCTCCGCGCCCTCCCACGACAGGTTATGGTGCATTGTCCTAAGAATGAGCGAACGTTGCTTTGCTTTTGGGAGCAACATGCTCGAAGCCTGTGACGGTGTCGTTAGCCCTTTGTTCGCGCGAATCGGGCTACCATGTCGTGGGCGGGCGCGGAGCGAGTGGCTTATCCGCTTGGCATGATTTGTTCGATCACACCGTTTCGCGCTCGGCCCGCAAGCGGTCGCGGACGACGTAAGCCATGCCCGCCGCGAAGAGCGTCGCCATCGCGTACCATGTCATCGCGTATTGGAGATGGTTGTTGCGGAAGGTGAGCACCGTTAGCCCGCCGCGGGGCCAGGCAGTGGCCGTGCCCGCATGATCGGCATCGATGAAGAAGGGCAGGGCATCCGCTAGCCCCGCATCCAGGCTGAGCGCCAGAACGTCTCGCGATACCCATCGCCCTGCGTCCGGATCGTTTCGCTCCAAGAGCGTGCCTTGAGGCTCGCTGATCCGCAAAAGACCTTCGACGGCGACGATCCCTTCGGGCTTGGTCCACATGGCCGGTCTTAGCCCCGAAGGTACGAAACCGCGATTGACCCAGACAGGACCGATCGGGGACATGAGCGGTGTCAGCACCCAGTGCCCGCCTCCAAGCTCTGTGATCGCCTTCACGCGTTGGGTGAGATCGTGCCTGTAGGTCCCTTCGACGGCGACGCGCAGATAGGCGTGACGATCGGCGTCGATCTCACCGACAGGGAGACCCACCGCATCGCCATAGGCGCGTGTCTCCACTGCCTCGATCAGCGTGAGCTTCCATTCCAGCCGGCGCATCTGCCAGTTGCCGAGCGAGATAAGCGTCACGAAAACGGCGATTGCCGCGGCAAGGATGGTGAGATCGATCCAGCGCGGCCGATGGGAGCGCGCGTCGTCGTTCACGGGAGGTTGCGCACCCGTTCGATCTGCTCATGCGCCGGCATCATGTTCTCGTGCAGATGGAACATGACCCAGATCGAGCCCGCGAGGATGATCACCAGCACCACCACCGTGAAGATCATCGACATCGCCTGCCACCCTTCCTCCGCTCTCAGCGTCACATGCAGGAAGTAGTAGACATGCACCATGATCTGCGCCGCGCCGAGGCCGAAGATGACCGTGAGTGCGAGCGGAAGGCTATCGGTCACATCGGCCATCACTACCCAGAACGGGATCACGGTGAGCACGACCGATAGGACAAAGCCGATCAAATAGGATCGATAGGAGCCATGCGCGCTGTGCGACTGCTCGCTCATAACAGGACCCCTGTGAGGTAGACGAAGGAGAAGACCCCGATCCAGATCAGGTCGAGGAAGTGCCAGAAGAGGCTGAGGCACATGATGCGGCGCCGGTTCTCGGGGATGAGACCATGCATCCGGACCTGCGCCAGCAGAACGCAGAGCCAGATGCAGCCGGCCGTCACATGCAGGCCATGGGTGCCGACAAGCACGAAGAAGGAGGAGAGAAACGCGCTCGCGCCCGGGGTCGCGCCGATCTCCCAGAGATGGGCGAATTCCTTCACCTCGAGCCCGAGGAAGGCGAGGCCGAAGAGCCCCGTGACGATCAGCCAGCACATCAAGCCGCGCTCATTGTTCTGCTGCATGTTGATCATGGCGAAGCCATAGGTGATCGAGGAGAACAGCAGCATGAAGGTCGCCACCAGGATCATCTCGATCTCGAAGAGATCAGCCGGTGCGGGCCCTGCCGCATAGCTCTGTCCGACGACCGCGTGTACCGCGAAGAGGATGCCGAAGATCAGGCAGTCGCTCATGAGATAGAGCCAGAAGCCCAGCATCGTGCCGGTCTCATGGCCCTCGTGATGGTGGTCGGCGCCATGCACTTCTTCGACGACATGGAAGTCGTAGACCTGCGCTGTGGGCCGGCCCGGTGGCTGGAAGTTGAAGTCCAGCGCGGTTTCTGCGGGAGGGGCGGCCATTACTCGGCCGGCCCCGCCATCATGCGCGCACGCGTTCCTTCGATGTCGCGCACCTCATCCTCGGGCACGTAGTAGTCCCGCTTGTAATCGAAGGTGTGCGCGATGCCGTAGGCGAGGGTCGCCACAAAGCTTACCGCAGCCAGCCACCAGATGTGCCAGACGAGGGCGAAGCCCATGACCGTCATGAAGCCCGAAAGCACGACCCCCGTCGCCGTGTAGTGCGGCATGTGGATCGGCACATGGCCGTCCGATTTCGGCTGATAGCCGTTGCGCTTCATGTGGTCCCAGGCATCGAGCTCGTAGACCCGCGGCGTGAAGGCGAAGTTGTAGAAAGGCGGGGGCGAGGTCGTCGACCACTCGAGCGTCCGCCCGCCCCACGGATCGCCCGTCGCGTCGCGCAGCCGCTCGCTGTGACGATCGCGGATCGAGACGTAGATCTGGATCAGGAAGGCTGCGATCCCGACCGCCACGAAGGCAGCCCCGATGGCTGCGACGATGAAGTAGCCGCTATAGACCGTGTCCTCGAACTGGCTGAGCCGGCGTGTGACCCCCATCAGCCCCAGCACATAAAGCGGCATGAAGGCTAGGTAGAAGCCGATGATCCAGCCCCAGAAGCTGACCTTGCCCCAGAACGGATCGAGCTTGAAGCCGAACGCCTTGGGGAACCAGTAGTTGATGCCGGCGAAGATGCCGAAGACCACGCCCCCGATGATCACGTTGTGGAAGTGTGCCACCAGGAAAAGGCTGTTGTGCAGCACATAGTCCGCCGGCGGCACCGCCAGCAGCACGCCCGTCATGCCTCCGATAACGAAGGTCAGCATGAAGCCCACGACCCACAGCATGGGCACATCGTACTTGATGCGGCCCTTGTACATGGTGAAGAGCCAATTGAAGAGCTTCGCGCCCGTCGGGATCGAGATGATCATCGTCGTGATCCCGA
>JBCDFC010000299.1:0-5125 GCA_039178805.1 Pseudomonadota bacterium
CTGGCGGCGGAGGAGCGCAGGGCATGAAGGGGATCATCCTCGCTGGCGGCTCCGGCTCGCGGTTGTGGCCGGTTACGCGGGCTGTGTCGAAGCAGCTCTTGCCCGTCTACGACAAGCCGATGATCTACTATCCGCTCTCGACCCTGATGCTGGGCGGGATCCGCGAGATTTTGATCATCACGACGCCGACCGACGCCGCCGCCTTCCGGGCCCTGCTCGGCGATGGCAGCCATTGGGGCGTTCGCATCGACTATGCCGTGCAGCCGAGCCCCGATGGCCTGGCGCAGGCCTTCGTCATCGGACGCGAATTCGTGGGCAGCGATGCTGTAACACTCGTGTTGGGCGACAACATCTTCTTCGGTCACGGCCTCACCGAACTGATCCTAAGCGCCGTTGGCAGGGCCAGGGAGCGGTCGGGGCAGCAGTCGGAGGGGCAGTCGGGGGCGACTGTCTTCGGCTATCAGGTGCGCGACCCACAGCGTTTCGGCGTCGTCAGTTTCGGCCACGACGGGCGTGCCGTGACGATCGAGGAAAAGCCGGAGCAGCCGCAGTCGGATTGGGCAGTGACCGGGCTCTATGTCTACGACAACGAGGTGCTCGACATCGCCGCCGGCATCCGTCCTTCGGCGCGCGGGGAGCTGGAGATCACCGACGTCAACGCCGCCTACCTGGCGCGCGGCAACCTCTTCGTCGAACGCCTTGGTCGCGGTTTTACCTGGTTCGACACCGGCACGCATGACAGCCTCGCAAAGGCGACGAGCTTCGTTCAGATCACCGAGGAGGTGCAGCAGCGCCGCATCGGCGTGCCCGAAGAGATCGCGTTTTCCCAAGGCTGGATCGACGCCGAGCAATTGATGGCGCTTGGCAATGCGTTGAAGAAGAACGGTTACGGTCAGTATTTGATGCGCATTGCCCGCGGCGATTAAATCGGCGGCTTCAAGACTTTGTTCACCGGCTTCGGCGACCTTTTTCCACGGAGTGGTTCACGTCGTAGGAGGGCGCATGAATATCAGCGTCGAGGAGCGAGACGGACACATCGTCATCACCATGCATGAGCCGCGGTTCGACCACGCGCTTGCATCGCGATTTCGGACGCGCGTGATGGACATCGCAAAGCAGAATAAGCCTGTGGTGATCGATCTTACGGCGGTGGAATTCATGGACAGTAGCGGGCTCGGCGCCATTGTCGGCTTGCGCAAACGGCTCGGCTGGTCGGTGCGGATCGTGCTGGCAGGGCTGAGGAGCCCGGTCTTCCGCGTGTTCGAGCTTGCCAAGATGACGGGCGTCTTCAGCTTCTTCACCTCGGTCGATGCCGCGCTCAATCGAACCGGTGGCGACAGCGAACGGTGGGAGACGGCGCCGAAACAACAAGCCGCCAACGGGTGACTGCCCCTCCGTTTCACGGGTCTCGGTGAGAGCGAACAGGTACTACGCAACCCCGCCCGAGCTTTCCTCGCGTCGCAAGGACGATGCGATGGGGCAAGTGGTCCATTGGCTCAAATCGCGGCGCTATTCGCGAGCCTTAGGCTGCCATTCCCGCAGGCCGCGCGCCGCTCGCCAGCATGTGGCGATCTCGCGCCGCGTCGCGAACCAAACACCGCCGCGCTTTCTCATATGGTTGAGCAAGGTCTCGAGACCGCCGATCCGGGCGGGGCGGCCGATGGTGCGGAGATGGAGGCCGACCGACATCATCCGAGCCTCGCGCCAGCCTTCCTCCCACAACCGGTCGAACGCTGCGATACAGTACCTGGCAAAGTCATCCCCATGGACGAAGGCGTCGCCCGGGCGAAAGCGCATGTCGTTGGTGTCGAAGGCGTAGGGAAGGACCACATGACCCATATCGCCGTGCTGCTCGATCCTCGGCAGATCGTCGTCATACGCATCGGAATCGTAGAGGAACCCGCCGTGCTCGAGTAGGAGCGCCCGCGTGTTGGCGCTCGACGCAGATCGCGTGTGCCAGCCGACCGGTGGGGTCCCCGTGATGCGGGTCAGCGTTTCGTATGTACGCGCGATCACCGCCCGCTCCTCTTCGATTTCGAAGTAGGCGTGCGACTGCCAAGTCCAGCCATGGCAGGACACTTCGTGCCCGCGCCCCACCGCATCGCGTAGAAGCCAGGGCGTCCGCTCGGCCGCCCTGCCACAGGTCGAGAAGGTCGCGGGAACGCCCGCAGCCCCTAGCGCCTCGATCACCCGCCGATAGCCTGCGCGCGGGCCGTAGGCGAAGTGGCTCTCCATACAGGGGTCCGGTCGACCGACGACCTCCTGCGCCGCCTCGTAAACGCTCTCATTGACCGCATCGCCGTCCGCGATCGACGGCTCCGCCCCTTCTTCGACATTGACGACGAAGGACACGGCCAGGCGGGCGGCTTGCGGCCACGGTGGCGGCGGCGCTCCATCCCAATAGCCCCTGAAGTCTCGACGGTCCGGTTCCATGCGCTGGTCCATCCGAAACAGACGATGCGATGCGCAAGATTAATGCACGCCCATTGTCCAATTTATCAACAGCTGCTTGCTGACTGCGCATGGTTTCAGATTACGTGAAGGGCATTGAGCAATGAACGGGCAGAAAGTGCTGGACACGCCGTTTCGAGTGCGGCCAACCTGCCGACGCTTGTGGATGAAAGGTTGAGTTCCGGCTGGCGCCCGACACAGCGCCACGACGCCGGGCGGAGGAGAACAACATGGCGACCAGGTGGATCACCAGCACCATCGGCGCGTTCGCAGCACTTGCCCTATGGGCGAATGTGGCGGCGGCGCAGACATGGATCATGGCATCAGGCTATCCGGAGGATAACTTCCACACCAAGAACATCCGGCTCTTCATCGAGGATATCGCCGCGAATTCCGACCTGGAGATCGAGCTTCAGTCCAACGACACGCTGATCAAGCTCGACGCCATTCGGACCGCCGTGCAGCGCGGGCAGGTGCCGATTGGCGAGATTCGGCTCGGCGTCTACGGTAACGAAGACCCGATGTTCATCCTGGCGGGCTTGCCCTTCATCGCCTCGACCTATGCCGAAGCCTGGCTGCTGAAGGATCTCCAGCGGGAGTATTTCAACGCCAAGTTCGCCGAGATCGGGCTGCGCGTCCTCTACTACTCGCCGTGGCCTGGCCAGGGGTTCTACACGCAGAGCGCCGTTGGCGGGTTAGGCGATTTCGACGGCAAGAAGCTGCGGATCTACTCCACCGCGACGCAGAAGATGGGTGAGTTGCTCGGCTTCCAGGCGACGATCCTGCCGTTTGCCGAGATCCCGCAGGCCTTCTCGACCGGTCTTATCGAGGCGCTCTTCACCAGCCCGCAGACCGGGATCGACGTGCAGGCCTGGGACAACACTTCGCACTTCACCTATGCCGGTGCGATCTTCTCGAAAAATGCCGTCGTGGTGAGCGAGGCGATGTTCCAAGCGCTTTCGCCCGAGACGCAGGTTGCCGTGTTGGAGGCCGCGCAGAAGGCGGAGCTCAGGGCCTGGGAGATGAGCGCCGCGACCACCGAGGCGCAGATCAAAGTGCTCTCGGAGAACGGCATGACAACGGGCACCGCATCGCCCGAGATCATCGAGAAGATGGTCGAGATCGGTAGCGTGATGATGGACGACTGGCGCAAGGAGGCGAGCCCTGAGGCGATCGCCGTTCTCGACCGCTACTTGGCCCTTCGCTGAACCGATGCGCCGCGCGCTCGACACACTCTACACGGGCGCCGGCGTGCTCTCGGGGATCTTTCTCGTCGGCATCGCCGTTACGATCATCGCCCAGGTTGCGGGTCGGATGGTGGGGCTGACGATCGACTCGACCGAGACCGCGGGGTTCTGCCTCGCGGCCTCGACCTTCCTGGGGCTCGCCTACACGCTTCGGCGCGGCGGGCATATCCGGGTGACGTTGGCCATCCGACATGCCGGGCCGCAGTTGAAGCGGCTGATCGAAGCTTGGTGCTTGCTGGTCGCCGCAGGAGGCGTTGCCTACTTCTTGTACTGGTCGGTCGATCTTGTCTGGTTCTCATGGAAGTTCGATGAGCTTAGCCCTGGCCTGATGGCGATCCCGTTCTGGATCCCGCGGCTGTCGATGGCGCTCGGTGCGCTCATCCTCCTCATCGCCTTGGTCGACGATCTCGTCGCCCTCTGGTTCGAGTGCGAGCCGAGTTATGAGGCGAATGCCGAGCGGATCCTTCCGGCTGAAGACGCCGAGGCATCGTCGCAATGAGCGATCCGGGTACGATCGCGGTCATCCTGTTCATCGTGATGACCGTCCTCCTCGCGAGTGGGATCTGGGTCGCGGTGAGCTTGCTCAGCGTCGGCTTCGTCGCGCTTCACTTCTTCTCGCCGGCGCCGGCCGGATCGCTGCTGGCCAGCACGGTTTGGGATGCGAGCTGGAACTGGGCGCTGACGGCGCTGCCGCTCTTTATCTGGATGGGCGAGATCCTGTTCCGAACGCGGCTGTCAGAGGACATGTTCCGCGGCCTGAGCCCCATCGTCGGGCGGCTGCCGGGCGGCCTTCTCCATGTCAACGTTCTCGGCTGCGGGGTGATGGCGGCGGTTGCCGGGTCCTCCGCTGTGACATGCGCGACCGTTGGCCGAATGAGCGTGCCTGAGCTGAAGCGCCGCGGCTATGATGAGCGCCTGACGATCGGGACGCTTGCGGGTTCCGGCACGCTCGGCCTCCTTATCCCGCCCTCGATCATGCTGATCGTCTATGGCGTGATCGCGCAGCAGTCGATCAGCCGGCTTTTCATTGCGGGCGTCCTGCCGGGGATCATGCTGATCCTGCTGTTCATGGCCTATGTGGCCATTCGGGCGAAGCTCAACCCATCGCTCGCACCGCCTTTCACTGAGCAGCTGAGCTTTCGCGAGAAGCTCAACCGGGCGCGGTTGCTGATCCCGGTGGTGCTGCTGATCTTCGCGGTCATCGGATCGATCTATGGCGGGTTCGCAACGCCGACCGAGGCCGCGACGATGGGCGTCGTCGGGGCGCTGGTCCTCGCGGCCTGTTCAGGGAGCCTGACGCGCGCCTCGTTTGCCGATGCGCTGATGGGGGCGGTGCGGACCTCGACCATGATCGCTTTCATCCTGGCCGGCGCCGCATTCCTCTCGATTGCGATGGGCTTCACCGGTGTGCCGCGGGTGATCGCGGC
>JBCDFC010000300.1:0-5097 GCA_039178805.1 Pseudomonadota bacterium
CTCGTTACCGCCGCCGCGCGGGTCGTAAACGCCCGCTACCTGCTCGACAGATCCTGAATTCGCCCGCGCTTCCCCATGCCGTCCGCTGCAGCATTGCCCTGAGTGCTTGGCTCGGGGCTCCTGCACGCGGGCTACAAGCTCTTGTTCCTGCGTGCCTACGCGCATGGCAACCTGGCGCAGGTCCGTGCGAACGCGCGCGACCTCGTGCCGCTGATCGTGACGGTGGTGAGCTTCACGGGGGGCTGCGCGGCCGCACGCACCCCTATCGAAGAACCGGCACTCCCTGTGCTTGCTGTACGACGATAAAGTGAGCGTCTGCCTCTCACCCATCCCGGGCCTTCGACTACTACCCGCAAATGACCGAACAGTCCGGCACGCAAACCTGTGGCACCCGACCCGATGAGCAGGCGCAGCGAAAGGCCAAAAGCGGGAACGCGCTTGCAGCATCGAGGAGACCGGCGAATGTCTGGAGAGGGCCGCGAGTATCAAGCGCCATCTTGGTTGCAGGAGGGTCCAGCGCGTCGCGCTAGCACCGCGGCGGCTGGGCCCTTGTTCGGTATGGCGCGCACCTCGAACCCGCCGACCTCCAGAATGGTGTCGACGACGGCGTCGCGCGACAGGAGTTGCCCGGTGCCTCGCCAGATAATGGACTGACGTAGCAGCCAGGCCGTGAGCCCACGCGATGGCGCCTGGGCGCAGAAGATCACACACAGTACACCGCCCGGCCGCACTACCCGGCAAAGCTCCCGCACGGCGAGGTCCGGTTCCTGCACCGTCTCCAGCGCCCAAGCGCAGGTGACCATATCGAACGCACCGTCCTGGAAGGGAAGCGCCTCCAGACGGCCGTTCACCCGGTTGGCCTGGATGTCGGCGCAGCGCGCTAGCATTTCCTCCGACGGGTCCAGCAGGGTGACGTGCTCGGACGCCAGTCCCTCGGCGATCAGGGCTCGAGCGAAAGCGCCCGTCCCGCAGCCGGCGTCCAGCAGGTTGGTCGTGGGGGTGACGAGCGCCCGGACCGCGGCTTCCAGCGCGACCTGGGCCTCGCCGCCCGAATGCTTCAGCCAACGCCGGTGAAGACGGTCGTATTGAGGCGCCAGCCGGTCGTAGAGGCTGACAGCGTCCGGGTGCGAGAGCGCGAGTGACATCTTACGATCCGCCTCTGCACATCACGCTGATCGGGAGGCGGGGCCAGTCCACAGCCAAGCCAGCCTCACGATCGCGGCCATCGCCAGAAGCTGGATGATCAGGTGGAACCAATCGTCCAGATCGGTGGGCGCGTTGGACAGCATGCCCACCGTCGCCAGGACTACGGCGACAAACGTGACCGGCCGACCGGCCCTGCGGCCGAGCCACACCGACAGCGGTACCATTCCGACAGGGATCTGCACGATCACCGCGCCGAACAGCATCAACTCCTCGGTGATCACCACGCCGTTGTAGGTGCCGGTCAGCAGCATCTCCAGATGCGACTTCAGCGCGAACTGGTGGATGTCGCGGAAGATGATGTTCAGCAGCACGAACAGCCACAGCGCGGCAAGCTTGATCCGGACATCCATCGTTTCCTGGGGCACGGTGTGCCCCGACGCGGCGGTTGGTTGGTGGGCGTCATGCGGCGCGCCCGGGGCCCTTGTTGTGGTCGTCATCGTTGCACCTCTCAATTGCAGAGGGCGCTATAGCCATGCGCGGGCAAGCAGTGGATTGCCGATTTTCCTACAGTTGCTATACGCAGGTGCATGAACTGGCAGGCGGTCTCGTTCGATTGGAATCAGGTCCGTGCCTTCCTCGCCACCGCCGAGGAAGGCACATTCAGCGAGGCTGCGCGGGCGCTTAGCTCGACCCAGCCGACGATTGGACGTCAGATCTCGGAACTCGAGCGCTCTCTGGGTGTCACCCTGTTTGAGCGCAGCGTCCGGGGGCCCACGCTGACCGATGCGGGCCGCGATCTGCTGGACCATGTGCGCGCAATGGGCGAGGCCGCGACCCTGATTTCGATGGCTGCCGAGAGCCAATCGCAGCAGGTCTCGGGCGAAGTCGCGGTGACGGCGACGGACCTTCTGTCGGCGGTCGTGCTGCCCAAGCTTCTGGCCCCGCTGCGCGAGACGGCCCCTGGCATCCGGATTCGCATCGTCGCTTCGAACGAGACCCAGAACCTGACCCAGCGCGAGGCAGACATCGCGATCCGACATGCCCGCCCGACCCAGCCAGATCTGATCGCGCGCCACGTTGCGAACTTTCGGGCGACGCTCTATGCGGCCAGCCGTTACCTCGACCAGGCGGGCCGCCCGCGCGCCCCGCAGGACGTGGCCGAACACGCCTTCGTCGGCAGCCCGGATCCCGAGCGCCTGCTCCCCGCACTCCACAACATGGGCATCCCCGTGCGCGCCGAGAACTTCGTGATGAACAGCCAAAACGGCGCGGTCGTGTGGGAGCTTCTGAAAGCGGGCTTCGGCATCTCGATGCTACCGGAGGTTCTCTGCGATGCCGAGGAGGGTGTCGAGAAGGTGCTACCGGATCTCCCGCCGCTGCAGTTCCCGATCTGGCTGGTCACCCACCGGGAGCTGCAGACCAGCCCCCGGATCAGGATCGTATTCGACCAGCTTGCCCGTGGCCTGAAGGAGGCGGCTGCGCCCCTTGGCGATTAACTCCGGCCAAGCCGCCGAAAGGAGCCACCATGGACGACGCCATCACCTTCGTTCGGCTGTCAGAGATCGATCCGACCGAGATTGCAGCGCATATGTCCGACCCTCGGATAGCAGAGCATATGCCACTTCTGACCTCGGACTGGAGCGCCGCGGCGACGGCCGCCTTCGTGGCTCAGAAGGAGGGGTACTGGGCGCGCGATGGCCTGGGGCATTGGGCCATACTGTCCAACGGCCATTATGTGGGGTGGGGCGGCTTTCAGAAGGAAGGCGACGACTGGGATTTCGGCTTGGTCCTGACGCCCGGTGCGTTCGGGCTGGGACGGCGGATCACAAGCAAGGCGCTCGACTTCGCGAGAGCGGACAGCCGCATCTCTTTCGTGACGTTCCTCCTGCCACCCTCCCGAAAAAACCTAGGCGCCCTGGAACGACTGGAGGCACGGCTGCTCGGCGAGATCGAGTACGACGGCGCGAGGTTCCTTAAGTTTCGGCTCGAGACTTCATGACAACGGTGTCCCGCAACCGACTGCCAAGCTGAAACTCACCCCTTAAGGACAGCGAACGCCTGCTTCGGCGTCCCGCAGTTGCGAAGCTAGGCTCGTTGATCGATGTCGGCTTCGGGCCGATTTCGTTGAAGAAGTCCTTGGTGCGCGGGATTTGGCGAGCGGCTGATCGTTCTTCAGGCGTCCCTTCAAGCGGGGTTTGGGACGAGCTTTGCGAGTTTCCGGAGGTTCTGGGCAGTTGCGGCGAGGAGGAATTCGTCGCGGGCGCCGTTGGGGCCTCTGAGGCGCAGGCGGTCGAGCTTCAGGATGCGTTTGAGATGGGCGAAGAGCATCTCGACCTTCTTGCGCTGGCGCAGCGAGATGACGAAGGCGTCCGACTTGGAGATGGCGCGAGCCATGTCGCGCGCGCCTTCGTGGATTGAGCGGAGCAGCTTGCGGGCGGGCTCCTTCGGCACGCAGCGAGGCTTCAGCGGACAGGCCTCGCAGTCGTGTTTGCTCGCGCGGTAGCGGCGCATGCAGTCCTCGCAGATCGTGTCGCGCTCGACCTTGAACGGGCGACGGTACTGATAGAGCCACTTGCCGGCCGGGCAGCGATAGGCGTCGCGGCGATGGTCGTAGACGAAGTCGCCGCGCGAGAAGGTCTGGTCGCGCCGGGTCGATTTGTCGAAAACCGGGATATGCGGCTCGATGCCTTGTTCATCCACCAACCAGCCCAGCATCTCCGCGCAACCATAGGCGGTGTCGCCGACGAGGCGCTCGGGGTAGAGGCCGAAGCGGTCGCGGGTGCGCTCGATCATGTCCCGCGCTGCCTTGTTCTCGGCCTGGCGGATCGGGGCGGTCGGCTCCATGTCGACGACGATCGCGTGTTCGAGATCCACCAGATAGTTGGTCGAGTAGATGAAGTGCGCCTTGCCGCGATCAGCGGCCGACCAACGCGCTGCTGGATCGACCGGCGAGATGTATTTGGGCTCGACCGGTGTGGCGGCACCGAAGGCCGCATCGTCGAGCGTCTCGAGATACTCCGTCGTCGCCCGGCTGGCATGGTCCTGCGCTGACCAATCGGCAGGCGCGATCCCATCCTCGCGGTTGGCATCGGCCTTGATCAGCGAGGCATCGACCCCGAACGCCTCTCCACCGACAAGCCCCTCGCTGAGACAGCGCGCCAGCACCTGCTCGAACAGCCGGCGGAACAGATCGCTCTCGCGGAACCGCCCATGCCGGTTCTTCGAGAATGTCGAGTGGTCAGGCACCTGGTCTGTGAGATCGAGTTTGCAAAACCAGCGATAGGCAAGGTTCAGATAAACCTCTTGGCACAGCCGTCGCTCATAGCGGATGCCGTGACTGTAGCCGATGATCAGCATGCGGATCATCAGCTCCGGATCGATCGAAGGGCGCCCGATCGCACTGTAGAATGGTGCCAGCTCCCGCCGCAGCGCTGAGAGATCAACGAACTGGTCGATCCGCCTTAACAGGTGATCTGCTGGCACGATCTCCTCGAGATTGAACTCGTAGAACAGGCTTGCCTGAAGCACCTGCCGATCGCCCATCATCACTGATCTCCTCGCTAGCCAGAGCCAGTGAATCAGTGCTAGATCGTTCCTTCAACGGGACTTTTTCAACAAAATCGGACGGATGGTACCGTTCGAGGCCCTGCCCTAGGCCTGACCCGGGGATCCAGAAGACTTCCCAATCCCAACTGGCTGGCAACGATCCGGTTCGCCCGATCAAGTCCGGTAAGGACGGTGCCAAGTGTCTCGGCCGAAGTGTCAGGCGGCCTTCCGCCCCGTGCGGGTGGCGAGGGCGAGCCGCAGGCCGAACCACAGGAAGAGGCCGAGCCCGGCGATGGTCGCGACCGTCGTGCCGGGAAGCATCGCGTCGCTCGGTACAAGGCCGAGCAGCGGGGCGATGTTGCTCGAGCGGAGCGTGAAGAGCACCGCCCCTAGGATCACCGCGCC
>JBCDFC010000301.1:0-5096 GCA_039178805.1 Pseudomonadota bacterium
CCGGGCGGGCGGAGCACCACCGCCCGGCCCACGCCCATGTCCGTCTGAAGCCCCACGCGCAGCTCGCAATCGCCAGTCCGCTCGACGCACGCGACCCGACGCAGCTCCATAGTGACCGATCGGGAGCGGCACCCGATCCGGACCTCGAGGAGCCAAAGGGCTCGATCCGGGAACTCGGCCACTCGAACCCGATCCGCGTGGAGGCGACCGAAGATGGGCGCTATCAGCTGATCCAGGGCTGGCGCCGCCTCCAGGCCTACCGCGCGTTGCATGCGGAGGCGGGCGACGAGCGGTTTGGCGTGATCCCCGCAGGCGTCAGCCAGCCGGGTGAGAGCTTGGAGATGAACTACCGCCGGATGGTCGACGAGAACATGGTCCACCGCGACATTTCCTTCGCCGAGATGGCGATGCTGGCCCAGGCCTACGCCGCCGATCCCGGCACGGGCTGCGAGGCGCTGCATGATGCGGTCAACACGCTCTACGCCTCGGCGGCTCATCAGAAGCGCGCCTATATTCGGGCCTTCGCCGATCTCCTTCAGATGCTAGACACGGCGTTGAGCTTTCCTGAGGCGATACCACGGAATCTTGGGCTCGAGCTGCGGCGACAGATTGGGGAGAGCAGTCTTTCGCTTGCCGAGGTGCAGCATGCGCTACGGGCGCGCAGGGCGGCCACGGCAGAGGAGGAAACTGCCGTTCCCCGCGGGCTCGTGGGAGAAGGACTGGGAGAAGTGGGCGGACGTATAGGGGCGCTCTCGTCGCGGTCGGAGCCGGTCGGCGCGGGCGTTCGCAAGAGTTGGACAAGCTTCCGGTTTGCGACGAGCGGTGGTGAGGTGCGCTGCACGGCCGCAGGTGGCAAGCTTAAGCTTCGTGGTGACGCTGATTTCTCCTCGATTGACCGTCGCCGCCTCGAAGCCGCGGTCGCTGCCTTCATGCGCGAGATCGACGGCTAGCGGAGTGGTGTGTTTCCTTTCGGGCGTGTCCCCACGGGGACACCAGCCTTCGCCGCCGATGTCCCCGTGGGGACAACCATGCAATGCGCAACGGAGTTCCGGGCGAACGGTCAGTCCAGAAGATCCGTTGCGGGATTCTCAGCGATTTCGACGTCGTCATAGTAACGCTGCGCCTGGGCTACCGACCGGTGGAGCGAGAGCCGCATGGCGGCCTGCACCGGCACGCCATCGAGCGCTGCCTGTGTGAGGAGACCTGAGCGCAGGCCGTGGGGTGAGGCGAAGTCGGGATCGAGCCCGGCATCGTGAAGCCGTCGGCGCAGTATGAGCCTGACGCCATCCGCCGAGAGGGGTCGGGCAAGAACGCGGCCCGACTTTGAGATCGGGCGGAAGAGCAGGCCTTCTTCGATGCGTGCAGCATCCATTCAGGCGACGAGCGCCCGGGCGGCGCGGCCTTTGACGACAAGCCAGGGCGTGGCATCGGGCGCGGTCGTCTTCATACCGAGCAATCGCAGCCAGTTCAGTCCTTCAGCGTCGAAATCCTTGAGGTCGAGGTCGTCGCGCCGAAGCGCTGCAATCTCCGAGCGCCGCCGCCCGCCCGATGCCCAGGCCAGCGCGAGGATCGCCCGGTCGCGCAGCCCGCGCATTGGCTCGCCGTTCTCGTCAGGCCCGCAGGCTGTCATGAGCGCTTCCAGCACATCACGCATCACCGGATTGGCCGACTTCTTCGCGACCGGTCGGACCAGAGCCCGCCGCGCCTTCGCACGGGACTGACGCACCAGTGGCGCATCGAAGGGCGAGGCGAGGTTGCGCATTCGATGAAACGCGCGCCAGGAAGCGATCCGCCGATCGAGCGTCGACGGGGCAGGGGGACCAAGCGCGCGGCGGAGCCGTGCTGCCACGGGGGCCTCGGCAGCCCGCCGCGCCGGGTCGTCCACGGGGGTCTCCGAGAGATCCCGGGCGTGGTCGAGCACGAAGCGCAGCGCCACATCCTCCGCCTCCGGCCATGCGAGCTCGACCCCGAAGCGCGCCTGCTTCCACGCCCGGATGTAGACGAGGTCGCGCTAATAGGCGCGCAGCGTGTTGGCCGGCGTGCCGCGCAGATAGAGATCCTCGAGCTCGCGCTCGAGCGCGGCCGGCAGCAGGTGGGGCAGGGCGATCGGTGCGGGGGATTGGGCTTGTTCTGTCATCGCCTATGGACTAAGTTGATTAGACTAAGCAGGAGAGCATGATGAAGACAGTCAACATGCACGAAGCCAAGACGCACCTCTCGAAGCTCGTTGAGGCCGCCGTGGAGGGCGAGCCCTTCGTCATCGCGAAGGCCGGCAAGCCGCTCGTGAGGGTCGAGAAGGTAGCTATTGAGGTGCCGCGTCGGACGGGCTTTCTGAAGGGCCAGATCGACATTCCCGAGGACTTCGACGCCATGTTCGAGGACGAGATCCGAGACATGTTCGAAGGGCGCGAGGCGGGCGAGAGCGAAGCGGAGAAGAGCAGAGGACCTGATCGGTGAACCTGCTCCTCGATACGCATCTGCTGCTCTGGTCGGCCGGGCGCGACGACATGATGTCCCCCGAGGCTGACCGGCTGGTGAAAGACCCGGCCAATGCGCTCTGGTACAGTGCGGCGAGCATCTGGGAGGTCGCGATCAAGCGGTCGCTCGACCGGTCGGATTTCCAGACAGAGCCCTCGGTGCTGCGGGCGGGGCTCCTGGCAAATGGCTACCGGGAGCTCGCGATCGAAGGGCGCCATTGCCTCGCGGTCTCCACGCTGCCGCGCCACCATGGCGATCCCTTCGACCGGATCCTGCTCGCGCAGGCCGCGGCTGAAGGATTGATGCTCGTCACATCGGACCGACGTCTCGGCGCCTATGACGGCCCGGTGAGGCTCATCTAAACCGCCTGTCGCGCATTCTACCACCTGAAATCCGGGCTGCATGGGCATAGATGTTTGCGCATTGCTCTCTTTTTCATAACATCCACGATAGTCTGTACTTATCGTGAGTAAAAGTTGTCGATCCGTAAGGATGCAGTAGCGCAAGTCAAGGCCCACAGACTTGCGTTAAACTATGGGCATTCTGATTGAACGTGTGAGTTCGGCAAGCCAATGAGCCGGATGCCGGGCAACAACTACGATACGGCACCGATGCCGCCCTCGGTCTGGGACAACGACCTCCATGAAGGCCCGCTCGATGACTGGCTCTGGCAGCCGCCCGTTGATCGGCAGCCGTCGTCGGACCGGGCAGTGCAGGCGGGCTCGGAAGCGGCGGCATGGCGCGCCGCGGAGGCGTCGCTCGGGCGCGCGCCTTGATGAGCGGCTGATGATGTTGAGCGCGGAACAGCGCGCTGGCGCCCTGCAGCATCTCGCGCTCCTGGACGTCGGTGAGTTCGTCTGGGCCGAAGGCGCCCGGCTCCGACCTGAGCGCCTGTCATTCGTCGATCTCGACCGGGCCGGCCGAACAGATGACGATGCGGAGGTGCTGGGGCGGGCGGCCTGGGCTCTGCGGCGGTGGCGTGCGGCCCCATCCCCCTTAGATAGTGAGGAAGCCATTGCGCATTGCTTCGGTCGTCGACTGGTTGTCGAGGCAGAGAGGTCTCACTGGCAGCGCCGATACAAGGCTTCTGCCGCTCGAAGTGGATCGGGCGGGGGATGGCTCGCAGCCCTTGCGCCGCTTGGCGATCTGCATCCGCTGACGCGCCGGGGCAGGCTTTTCGATCTGGTGGCGCGGGCAGCCCGATCGCGTGCTCGAGGCCGCGGCGCTTGCCTCCTCCCTGGCGCTCGCGCAAGCGCTGGGGGCAGAGCTGGGCGCCCTCTCGTTCCTGCCGCTTGGCCTTGGGCGACCAGCGACCCGGCTCGGGTTCGGGTCAAGTCCGGAGGTGCAGCTCTCCGAGTGGCTGACCGCAGTCGACGCCTCGGCGCTCGCAGCGCGTCGGCGGCTGGTCGCGCTCGATGCGTGGCGCATGCGGGCGGCGGATGTCCTCAAATGCCGGCGGGGCAGGGGGGCGGCTGCCCTCGCAGATCTCTTTCTTGCCCGCCCGATCCTCTCTGCGCCGATCGCGGCGGCAGCAACGGGGCTTACGGCTGCCCGCACCCGCGATCTTCTCGCGGCGTTCGAAGACGCTGGCCTCGCCACGGAGATGACCGGGCATGCGCGGTTTCGATATTGGCAGGTCGTGACATAACAGGCGCGTCGTCGCTCTGCTGTGCACCGATCAGGCCAGGCGCGACAGCGCACGCCTGCTGCGCTACACTTCGCGGAGACGAGAGAAAAGGGCTGTCAGTGGTGCGATGAACCAGATTGAACCGATAATCCGGGAGCCGGCGACTTACCAGGACTTGCTCGATGCACCGGCGACCATGGTTGCCGAGCTCGTCGCAGGCCGGTTGCACCTCCAGCCGCGTCCGGCGTCGCGGCATGCGCGGGCGACCTCGGCGCTCGGTGCGAAAATCGGTGGCCCGTTCGATTTCGACGACGGGGGCCCTGGCGGTTGGTGGATTATCGACGAGCCTGAACTGCATGTGGGCGAGGATGTGGTTGTGCCTGACATTGCCGGCTGGCGGCGGGAGCGCATGCCCGAGTATCCGGACGTGGCGTATTTTGAGCTCACGCCCGACTGGGTCTGCGAGGTGCTCTCGCCGGGCACACGTCAGTTTGACCTCGTCGAGAAGCGCGCGATCTATGCTCGCGAGGGTATCGCCGACCTCTGGCTCGTCGATCCGCTCGCGAAGAGCCTAGAGGCGTTCATGCTAAAGGATGGAGCCTGGGTGCTCGCTGCCGCGCTGCGCGACGATCAGCCCGTCCAACTCGCGCCGTTCGACGCGATCTCTTTCCCGCTCTCGGCGCTCTGGTCAGACTGAGACCGCCAGGGATGCAACGTCTCGACGCTCCAGCACTCAATCGCGAGTAGGCGCTTCGACGCTGGCCTGACGTGCGAGCACACTGTGAAGAGAGGCCCGGGCATTGCCAGGTTGTCCGAGCGGGGTGCCTCCGGATAGGCGACGTCCATGCCGATGCCATCCACCCTGCCGCGCCTGAAAGTCTTTCGCTTCCCACGCGAGATCGTCGCCTACGCGGTCTGGGCCTACCATCGCTTCACCCTGATGGACCGTGCGTGCGAGACGAACGGTCTACGACGCGATCCGGCGGGCCCG
>JBCDFC010000302.1:0-4994 GCA_039178805.1 Pseudomonadota bacterium
CCGGTACCCGATAGCGGCACGCCCGCCGCCATTGGCTTCAGCCAGGAAAGCGGCATCCGCTACGCGATGGGGATCATCAAGAACCAGTATGTCGGGCGGACCTTTATCGAGCCGACCGATCAGATCCGCGACATGGGCGTGCGGCTGAAACTGAACATCAACCGCGCGGTGGTGCGGGGCAAACGGCTGGTGCTGGTCGATGACAGCGTCGTACGCGGGACGACGACACGCAAGATCAAGGACATGCTGCTGGATGCGGGTGCGGCGGAGGTCCATTTACGCATCGCCTCGCCGCCGACCAAATGGCCCTGCTTCTATGGTGTCGATACGCCGAACCGGGAGAAGCTGCTCGCAGCGCGGATGAGCGAGGATGAGATCTGCGACCATCTGGGCGTCGACAGCTTGAAATTCGTAAGCCTCGACGGGCTCTACCGCGCCGCTGGCGTCACCGCTGGGCGCAACGACCGGGCGCCACGGTTCTGCGACGCCTGCTTCTCCGGCAACTACCCGATCCGCCCAGTCGATGCCGAGCGCCGGGGCGCCCTCCGCGAACCCGAGAAGACGCCCGCGTAGGACGTGTGCGTCCGTAGACGGATGCACTCTGGTGTTCCGACTGAAACCATAGGTTCCGTCATTGCCGGGCCTGACCCGGCAATCCAGCTTTCCTGCACGCATCCTGGTCCATTCGCATGGATCCCTGGGTCAGGTCCGGGGATGACGTGTATGGTTTCGTTCCGTGCTGGTCGAAACACGCGCTAAAGGTCAGGTGTAAACGAGCGCCGACCGCACCGTCCGACGCGCTCTATGCGCTGAGCGGGAAGCCGTCAGGGCGACGGTCCGCGTTCAGGCTCGGACTTGTACCCGGATACGCCAGGCGCCGAGCAGCAGCACGGTGATGCCGGCAAAGGCGAGTGCGGCCGGTGGCATCGGCATCGCCGACTGTGCGGCGGGCGCCAATGCAAGCGTGCCGCCATCTTCCAGCACGGCGGTCTCCTCAGTGACGAAACGGCCGTCGACATATTGACGGATCACCACATCCAACGCCGCGCGCCCCGTCTCCGGGAAGGTCAGCGTCACCGTCTCGTCGTCCGCCACCTCATAGGCATAGGCGCCGTAATAGAGATCGAGATCGCCCGGCACGAACGCATCGAAGGCGTAATCGACGGTGCAGACCGAAATCGCCGTGAGCCCGTCAAAGGGCGTGTCGAACGGCATCGGCTCACCCTTGGGATGCAGCATCAGCGACATCGAGTAGAAGGCCAACGCCCCATCAGGCCGGTTCGACCGAACGCCGCGGAAAACGTCGTCGGCAAGATCGAAACTGCCCTCGCGCCTGAACGCGTCGATAGGCACAGCGCCGTTGGCGGAAAACACAAGCTCCGGATCGGTGTTGAGGAGCGGCACGATCTGCTCAGCGGGCATGAGGAGGTAATACGCCATGTCGCCGTCGCTGCGGTCGACGATCATGGTGAGTGTCGCGCGCTCACCCACCACGGGTTCGGCCGCGGCCCCCAAAACGGGGCCCGTCGGCACTGCGAGCGACAGCAGCGCCGCACCGAGCGCGATCATTCCCTGTACTGGTCTCATGCGGGCTTCCTCATGCGCTGGCCCATATATGGGATTGCCGCCAAAACTTGCCACTTGCAATGAAATTTGGCCGCAGAACCGGGTCGGGTTGCAAACGGACGCCTGCGTCAGATCGGCGGTTGCCCTTAGGATAGCTCCCGCATAGCGTGTGACGCTGAAGAGATCGGGGAAGCTCGCCAAAGGGTCATCGCGTGAGCCTAATCACCCTCAGCGACTGGCCCGAGATTGCGGGCTACCTGGCGTCGGGCCTCGTTTTCCTGACCTTCTGCATGAAGACGCTGATCCCGCTTAGGGTGCTCGCGATCCTCTCCAACATTGCCTTCATCGCCTATAGCTGGGGCGCAGGCCTGATGCCGGTGCTGATCCTCCACGCAGCGCTCCTTCCGCTCAATCTGATCAGGACGGCGGAACAGATCCGCCTGAGAAACCGTGTGCGAGCCGCGGCGCAGGGCGATCTCAGCGTCGATCATCTGCTCCCCTTCATGCAGAACCGCCGATGTCGCGCGGGCGAGATCCTGTTCCACAAGGGCGATCCAGCGGATTTTATGTTCTATCTGGCCGACGGCTATGTGCGGCTGGAAGAAGTAGACAAGACCATCGGCCCCGGTGCCCTGGTCGGCGAGATCGGCCTGTTTGCCGGCGACGGGCGCCGTATGGCGACCGTGCGCTGCCTTGTGCCATGTGAGATCTGCGTCCTGACCCAGCAGCAGGTGCAGAGGCTTTTCCACCAGAACCCGGCATTCGGTTTCTTCCTGACACGGCTCATCACCAACCGGTTGCTGGAGAACCAAAAGAACGCCGAGGCGCAGTTGGCCGAGATCCTGTCGGGGCCCGACGATCGCGCTGCAGCACCTGCACCCCTTTCGCAGCCCATGCCGCCCGCTCCCGCCAGTGTGGCGATGCCGGAACGCGCCGCGCATCGCTGACCCTATACGCCAAAGAAACCGGACCCTGCTTTCCTGACCACGCGGGATGGCGTAAGGGCGCGGCATGTCAGTGCTTGAGAACAAGGTGGCTCTCGTGACCGGCGCCTCGCGCGGCTTCGGTTTCGCAGCGGCACGGGCCTTCGGGGCGGCGGGCGCGCAGGTCGTGGCGGTTGCGCGCACGATGGGCGGGCTTGAGGAGCTGGACGACCGGATAACGGAGGCGGGGGGCGCGCGCGCGGTGCTCGTGCCGCTGGACATCACCGACGATCCGGGCATGCAGCGCATGGCGCAGGCACTCCATGCCCGCTTCGCGCGGGTCGACCTCTGGCTCCACACCGCGGTCTTCGGGCCTCAGCTCGAACCCGCGGCGCATATCCTGGAGAAGGATCTGGAGAAGGCGCTCGCGATCAATGTGAAGGCGTTCCAGCGGGCGGTCCGGATGATCGACCCCCTCCTCCGCCTAGCACCACGCGGCGTGGCGCTGGTCGCCGCCGATCCGCGTACAGCTGAGCCCTTCTGGGGGAGCTACACCGCCAGCAAAGCCGCACAATCCGCGATCACGCAGGCTTGGGCGGCAGAGGCGAAGCGCGACTACACTGTGGCCGAAGTCGTGCCCCCAGAGATGCCCACGGCACTCCGCTCAAAGTTCTTCCCTGGCCAGGATCGCCAGTCCCTAACCAGCATCGACGCGGCCGCCGAAACCCTCATGACCGCCCTCGCCCAACCCATCGCCCCGGGCAGCCGCATCACCCTCTGAAGCGGCATCCAACGCTGCACGCTTAGACTCAGCCCTTGTCGTAGGGGTTTTCGCGTTTGCGCCAGTCGAGACGGATGGGCACGCCGTGGAGAGCGAAGTCGCGGCGGAGGCCGTTGGTGAGGTAGCGGGCATAGGCGTCGGGCAGCGCGTCGGGGCGCGAGCAGAAGGCGACGAAGCTCGGCGGGCGGGCCTTTACCTGCGTCATGAAGCGGATGCGGATGCGCCGCCCACCCGGCGCGGGCGGTGGATGGGCCGAGAGCATCGCGCCGAGCCAGTCGTTCAGTTTCGACGTCGTCACCCGTTCGTTCCAGATCCGGTGCTGCCGCTCGACCGCACCCTTCAGCCGGTCGAGGCCCTTGGCGCGAAGGGCGCTCAGCGTCACGAGCGGTGTGCCCGAGAGCTGCGGCAAGAGGCGCTCGGCCTTCTCCTTCAGGTCCGCAAGGAGCGCTTGGCGATCCTCCGCCGCGTCCCATTTGTTGATGGCGAAGACGACAGCGCGCCCCTCGCGCTCGGCCAGGTCAGCGATGCGCAGATCCTGGGTCTCGAACGCGGTCTCGGCGTCCATCAGCAGGATCACGACCTCCGCAAAGCGCACGGCGCGCAGGCCATCGGCGACGGAGAGCTTCTCGAGCTTCTCCTGGACGCGCGCCTTCTTGCGCATGCCCGCCGTGTCGAAGATGCGGAAGGCCCGCCCACCCCAATCCGCCTCGACGCTGATCGCGTCGCGGGTGATACCGGCCTCGGGGCCCGTCAGCAGCCGATCCTGGCCCAGGATCGCGTTCACGAGCGTCGATTTGCCGGCGTTCGGACGGCCGACGACGGCGATCTGCAGGGGCCGGTTCTCGGCCAACGCGTCGTCCGCTTCGGCGGCCTCGTCATCATCCGCGGCGCGGGCGGCGATATGGGGCGCGAGGGCGGCGTAGAGCTCACCCATCCCCTCCCCATGCTCGGCCGAAACCGCAAGGGGCTCGCCGAGACCAAGCTCGAAGGCCTCGTAGAGCCCCGCCTCGCCGGCCCGCCCCTCGGCCTTGTTGGCGGCGAGCAGCACCTGCCGGCCGCCCTTGCGAAGGAGATCCGCGAAGAGCCGGTCAGTGGGCGTGAGACCCGCGCGCGCATCGATGAGGAAGAGGCAAAGATCGCTCTCCGCCACCGCGCGTTCGGTCAGCCGACGCATGCGGGCGGGCAGGCTGTCATCGGTCGCCTCCTCAAGCCCCGCGGTGTCGACCACGCGAAAGCTCAGATCCCCGAGCCGCGCATCCCCCTCACGCAAATCGCGCGTAACCCCGGGCCGGTCGTCGACGAGCGCAAGCCGCTTGCCGACGAGGCGGTTGAACAGGGTCGATTTGCCGACATTGGGCCGACCGATGATGGCGAGGGTAAACGGCATGCGCGGCTCATACGGAGGCAGCCGATGCCGCGCAAGACGCCCTTCGAAAACTCAGACGGCGATGATGAGTTTGCCGGTGTTTCGGCCCTCGTAGAGCATCTCGATGGCGCCTGGGGCGTGTTCGGGGCCGTCCAGAACGTGCTCGCGGACCGAGAGTTGGCCGGAGCGGAGCCAGTTTGCGAGCGCCGTGCGGGCTTCGGCCAGGCGGTCTTTGTAGTCGAACACGAGAAAGCCCTGGATGCGGGCGCGGGCGACGAGGAGTTGGCGGTGGACGCGGGGGCCCATCGGCACCGGGTCCCATTCGGTCACCGCCGCCGTGCCGCAGATCGTGATGCGC
>JBCDFC010000303.1:0-4969 GCA_039178805.1 Pseudomonadota bacterium
CCAAGCCCCGTGGTGAACGTACCGCAGCTCATGCTCGGCAACGCCTCGCAGAACCTCACGACCGAGGGCGACGCGTTTGAGCGTGAGAGCGAAGCGCTGAAGCTGATCGGTTGGCCGAAGGACGGCTATTCGCTTTTCCAATACGCGCTCTATCCCGGTGAGAACTACTCCCGCTCCTATGTCGATGCCTTCGAGACGAACTGCCTGATTGCGAGCCGCCAGGTCTTCGACCGGCTCGGCGGTTTCGATGAGCGTTTCGACGAACCGGGCGCGGGCTTCGCCAATCTCGAACTTTTCTCCCGGCTCATCCACGCCCCGGAGAACACCTATGTGACCCTTCCGGGCGAGGCGACGTTCCATCAGGACCATAGCGGTACGACGACCCATCCCGCCCCCAGTGAGCGCGACCGCCTCGTCGCCCGGTACAAGGACCGCTATCGCGAGGTGACGGGCAGCGACGCGATCCTCAACGCCCGAAGCCCCTTCCTCTTTGGCAAGACAAGGCGCGTCACGCAGCTTATCCCGACGATCTCGCGTGAGTTCGGCAAAGCATCGCATCAACTGCAAAGCCAGCTTGCGGATATCTATGTCGCGCGCGTCCGCGGCGGGGTCAGCGACGGGCAGCGCCCGAACCTCGTCTTCGGTGGCGCCCCGGATGAGCGGATGGCCCGCCCACCTCTCCCGCCCCTCGGCATCCTGCCCAAGGCTGCCGCGCGAAATGGCGTGGCGGAAGCAGAGCTCAGCTATCTCGAAGCGCTCCGCACCGTCCACCGAACGGTGCAGCCCAAACTTTACTTTGAGATCGGCATCGACACGGGCGCCAGCCTCAAGCTCGCCGCCTGCAAGACGATCGGCGTTGACCCGTCCTTCTGGGTCTCCAGCAACCTCACCCACCCGACGCGGCTGTTCCGTCAGACGAGCGACACTTTCTTCAAGAACGAGAAGCGCTGCGCTGGGCTCTTTCGCGAGGGGATCGATCTCGCCTTCATCGACGGCATGCATTTGGCAGAGTTCGTGCTGCGGGACTTCATCGCGACCGAACGCTGGATGACGCCCGATGGCGCGATCCTGTTCGACGACGTCCTGCCCGACAAGATCGAGATGCTGGAGCGGGAGCGCCGCTTCAACGCCTGGTGCGGCGACGTCTACAAGATCGTGCCGATCCTCAGGCGCTATCGTCCCAATCTCCAAGTCTCCGTCTTTGAGACCTTCATCGGGCCCTATCGGAAGGGCCTAGCCGTCGTCACCGGCCTCGACCCTGAGAGTAAGGTGCTCGAGGAGCGGTATGCGGAGATCGAGGCCGAGATCATGGCCGGGCGCGACGATGTCGAGACGATCGACGCCCTCGATGCCCTGATGCTCCCGCAACCGATCGGCAGTCTCGAGACCGCGGCGCGCGCGGGACGCGACCTCGCCACAGCGTCGGCAATCGCTCCGCCGGAGGAGATCGCGCGCGGCGACCGGGTGCCCGAGCAGCCCAAACTGTCGGTCGTCGTCGTCGCTTATGAGATGGCGCGCGAACTGCCGCGAACGCTCGAAACCCTCTCCGCTGCCATGCAGCAGGGCGTCGCCGAGGACGATGTCGAGCTGATCGTCATCGACAACGGCTCGACGCAGCCGGCGGACACCGCCGAATGCGCGGCGCTCGCTCCCAATGCGCGCTTCTTCCGGCTTCCGAAATCCGGCGTCTCGCCCTGCCACGCCGCCAATATCGGCGTCGCGCTGGCCCGTGCGGACTGTGTCGGCGTCTTGATTGACGGCGCGCGCATGGCGTCGCCAGGCCTCCTCCGCGCGGCCCTCGACGCGCTCGAGGCGAAACCGGCCGCCGTCGTCGGCGCGCATGGCTTCCATCTCGGGCACAACGTGCAGTCCGAGGTGGTGCAGAACGGCTACGACCAGACCGCGGAGGATGCCCTCCTCGCCGAGGCCGCCTGGCGCGAAGATCCCTACCGGCTTTTCGAGGTCTCCGTCTTCTCCAAATCCTCGGGCAAAGGCTGGCGGACCCTACCCTCCGAAACCAACGCACTCTTTCTGAAGCGCGAGACCTGGCAGGCGCTGAATGGCTTCGATGAGAGGTTCACGAGTGCCGGCGGAGGCCTCGCCAATCTCGACATCTGGAAACGGGCCTGCGAGCTGCCCAGCGCATCGGTGGTCGTCCTATTGGGCGAAGCGACCTTCCACCAGATCCACGGCGGCGCCACGACCAGTGCCGCAACCTCCCGCCGCGCCGAGTTCGACAAGGAGTACGAACGGCTCCGCGGCCGGGCCTATGAGCGCCCAACGGTCACCGCGACCTTCGTCGGGCACGAACCAGACACGCTCAGCCAACGCCAGGAAACGGCGTAATGACCCCACCGAAACACTAGAACCCGTTGTCGCCGGACGCGATTTGGCGATTCAACTGAGCTTGAAGTATCTGAGTGAATTCGGTTTTCCCAAACACGAGGCCAAACCCCGGGATCTCATGGATGGGTTCCTTCCGTCCGAGTCGTCCAACTCGAGCGGTTTGAGCGGCATCTGCATGGGGGGCTCCCAATCGGGCGGCGGTATGATTCACCCTGAGGGCTGGTGAAGGAGGCCATCCCGCATGGCCAAAGCCCTTGCCGTCGATCTACGAAGGCCTGTAGTTGATGCTGTCGAAGCCGGGGCATCTTGCCGACAGGCGGCGGCGCGGTTTGGCGTCGGTGTCTCCTCGGCCGTGCGCTGGGTCACCCGAACCCGCACACTGGGGGATCTGGAGCCGGACAAGCGGGGCGGGAACCATCGCTCGCACCGCATTGACGAGCATCGTGAGCTGATCTTCGGCTGGATCGCGGAGGAGCCGGATCTGACCCTGGCAGAGGTCGCCGAGCGTCTGGCACAGGCCGTGGGCTACGGGAGCGCTCGGTACCGCTCATCCAGATCGAAATACCCAGGCAGTCCCGACATCCGCGCCTCCCTAACAGACCAACGCCACAGAATCAGCAAGCCGCCGGAGACGCAAGGCTCTTAGAGGCCTCCTCCTGGCAAACGACGACTTCGAGCACAGTGGAGTTGATGCTACTGGGTGCGCGGATGGTGGCCGTGAACTAAGAGCCTCTCTGATTGGGGTTTGTTGGGTCAAGCTGCTCCTTTGGTTTCGTGGGCCTCATTCCCATCGGTCACTCGCTTCTCTTCGCGGTCGACGCGTGGTCGTAGCATGGTGGGGTCAGGAGAGCGGGGCGTCCCAATCTGTTTTATGGCCTTGCGGGCAGCTGCTCGCCCGCAGGTCCGGGACTCTCAACGGGATCGCCGCGCCCCTCGTCCCCACGGGAACGATCCGGGCGGTGCCGTTAGGCTTGAGCGATCACCGTCTTTCTCCTTCTCGGCTTTATGCGGCGGGCTCGGCGCCGAAGCGGAAGTCCGCGCCGTCGCGCCACATGGTGTGCAGGATCGTTGCGAGCTTGCCCGCCAGGGCGACGCGGGCGCGGGCCATGCCGCGGCGCGGGCCACAACCATGCCCCAGTCACGCAGTCTCGACCATTTCCGGCTGCGCACAAGCAGCGTGTGGGTCGCTTCGTAGAGAGCGGTTCGGGCGAGCTCGTCGCCGTATCGACTGATCCTGCCCTGGATGTCGGTCTCACCAGACTGGTAGCGCCCTGGCGTGAGCCCGAGATGGGCGCCGACCGCGCGGGGTTTCCCGAAACGCGCCGGATCGTCGATGGTGGCCCGGAAGGCCAGCACGGTGATCGGCCCGACGCCCGGGACAGTCATCAGCCGCCGGCAGGTCCGGTCCTCGCGGACAGTGTCGAGCACCTGGCTCTTCAGCCGGGCGAGCTGCTCCAGCATTGTCGCGAGAACCTCGAGCAGCGGCTCGACGATGGCCATGACAGGACGATCCTCGCCGGTCAGCTCGCGAACCCGCGCCGCAAACCGCGCCCGGCCAGGCGAGCGCAGCTTCAGTCCAGCTTCGCGCAGCACGGCGCGCACCACGTTTTCGATCGAGCGCATTTCGTTCAGCAAGGGTGCGGCGCGCCACCAGAAGCAAGCGCTGCAGCCGCGAGGGCCGGCTCTTCACATGAACCTGCCGGAACCAGCCAGTGCGCATGATCTGGGCCAGCGCCCTGGCGTCGTTCCGGTCGGTCTTGTTCGGCATCGTCTTCATGGCCGCATTGGCCTGGCGCGTCTCGATGCAGATCGCTGGCAGGCCTGCAGCTCGGAGACCGTCGTGCAGCCACGCGGTCAGCGAGCAGGCCTCGAGGCCGATCCGTTCCAGAGGCAGCTCTAGCGCCTCGAGCGTCGAGACAAGCGCGTCTGGCTCGCTCGCCGCCCGCACCTCCCTCACGATCCGCCCCTTGGCGTCGACGATGCAGATCGCCGTCTCTTCCAGCGACACGTCCAGTCCGGCATAGTACGTCATGGCTGCTCCTTCAGATGATTGTGGCCGCGCGATACGGACTACGTTCCGTCATCCTGCTTGGAGCAGCCATCTTCAGGCCGAGACCCCAATCACCCCATCTGTCCGAGAAGTCGCCGAAGCCGTCGATCCGTGGCCATCCACCGCCGTCCAGCCCCCGATCAGCGCATCCTTCGGGGAGTTGGGAGGGCGTCCAGGACCGTCCGCAGACTTTTGAGGCGGACCCCAAGGCGTGAGGTGTAGCATCGCTGACGGATGCCGTATCCGTCTGTCGCCAAACAAAAAGCGGTGTTTCACCTCACCTCTGAATCCACCCAGGCTTGCTGCACATGTACGGTCGACCGAAACGAAAGTGCATTCCAACCGCACGGAGTTTCGGCTTCGGTTCGCAGCTGATCCCCCGGCTCCCAGATCGATGCGTAGGGGCAGCGAATGGCCGGAAGCGGGAGCGGGCCAGCAGCATCGAGAACCTTGACGAGCGTCAAGAGTGGGCTGAGGGCATCGGCTTCATATCGCAGCGACCCTTGCCCAGAAGCCAGACTTTCGGGCGTGCTGAGTCTTTAACCCGTCCAGGTAGGTGGCATGGGAGCTAAG
>JBCDFC010000304.1:0-4919 GCA_039178805.1 Pseudomonadota bacterium
GACAGGTCGGACAGGTCGGACACCGTTGCTTTTTCTCACCTTTTCCCGGCCGACCCGGTCGGACAACGGTCGGACAATGTAGGACAGAACTGCCCGTGTCTGACGTGCTGGCCGACCTGTCCGACACCGCCACACCCAGGTCGGACAGGAATTTCCGTTTAAATTCAGTGCTGTCCGACCTGTCCGACCTGTCCGACGCAATTTGGGCCGAGCTGCGCTCACTCATCGTCCATCTCCATAATGGTCGCGCTGACGCAGTAGGCGCGAACACGCTGCTCCCCGGGGACCGAAATGCGCTTGGCGAGGTTCTTCCCGTCCCCCGGTTCAAGAAGGCCGGCGGCCGAAATGAGCTGCGCCGCGCGCCCGCCATCCGCACCGGCGTGGACTTCACGGCGCCAAACATCCGGCGCAAAGCAGTACAATTCGCCCATCCGCCAGCCGGCTCGATTGAAGACCTTCTCGCCACCGAAGGTCTCGAACCGCGAAAGGCCGTGAGCCACGATGAACTCGCGGGTGCGTTCCACAGCCTCGCGAGCCTCGGCCGAGCCACCGCCGCCCCGCGACGCGATCCATAGCTTAAGCACCTCCATGGCAGCGGAGAACGCATCGCCCGGTTCCCATCCAGTGATGCCGAACTTCGTCGCCAGCTCCCCGGCTGCCGCTATGAGACCAAGGCGCTGCGCACCGCGCTTCACCTGTCCGTCTTCAAAGCCAAGCTGCCTCGCGGCCTCTTCGGAGAATGTTTCGACCGATGTCCTTACGTTCCCGACCGTGCCCTCGAAGTCGTTGAGAAGCGCGGTCACAAACGCAGGCCCGGCCGTCCCGTATGAGGCTGCCGCAGCTCGGTTAATGTGGTCCGCGAACGCCTTACCGTCCGTCTTGCCGTGAAGGTTGTCGAATGCGCCGAAGGCGCGGCCGTCTGCCGGGATGTCGAGCAAGCGGACTTCCTGTCCGGCCCGAATGCGCTCACGCCCCTCCGACATCTTGTCCGCGAGGCTGATCTCACCCGAGCTGAGGATTGGCAGTCGCCACCTTGCAGCGGGCCGTGCGGTCCCGGTGCGGGAAGCCCGCATTTTGCCGGAGCCATTCGCCAGCATGTAGCACGCTGCCCCGGCCTCCCGGGCGGCGACTTCGCCCATCTCATCGAGCGCCAGCAGCGTTGAGTTGCAAGCGGAGGCCGTGCCCTCCAGGCCGTTGGCGGTGGCGCGCCAGGTATGCAGGAACTTCGGAGAGCCCCAGACTGAGACGGCGACGCGCTGCGCGCTGCTCTTCCCTCGCGACGATGCTCCCCGCAAATGCAGGCCACCGCCCTCCATCTGCAGGGGCTCGAGCAGCGGCCCTGCGAAGGCGAGAGAGACACAGGCCACCAATATCGGGTTGCCGATGCATGCGGCGCCGACGGATCTCTGCCACTCGGCAAGACTGCCCGCGGGCTTCATCTCGCGCGCCGCATGGGGCGCGCCCTCGGACTGATAGACGACGTCACTCGCGCCTATGACGTCGCCATTGCCGAGGGTGAACGCGTGGCAGGCCGGTGATGCCCAACCTAGGCAGTCAACGGTCAGTGCCCTCGCCGATGGCCGCCAGAGCTGGAGGAGAGAGAGGAACTCGTTTCTCGCCCGCGTACCCGGCTCAAGGTCGAGGCCGAGACGGAACGCCTCACGGCGAACCTCGATACCGTCGCCGGCCAGCATCTCGGCAGGGATGGCCCAACGATGGGTGCGCCCGTCCGGGTCGTCGATTTCTACCAGCCGCCCCCAACCGGTGCCGTCGGCGCCGCAGGGCAGGGCTATGACCTTGATGGGCGAGCACAGCCGCCTCCATTCCGGGGCTTCGCCGTCCTTCCCATCGCGGCGCGAGTAGACGCCGTCAGTCTTCATGATGAAGCCCTTCGGCAGCCCATCGGGCCGAAGCCTGATGGGCTCTGTGCCTACAATCTCCTCCTCCACAGCGCTCATGCCGACACCCCTTCAGCGCGGGCCGCGTCGTTCCAATCGTTGAACCCATCTGGCGGGGGCATGAGACGTACCCGCCAGCCCGCGTCATCAGCCCGCGCAGCAAGATCCTCTGCCGCTGAGATCCCTACCGCCTCAGCGTCGGGCGCGATGATCAGAAGCCCTGGATCTTTGGGTAGCGCCAACTTCCGGATGCCGTGGGCAGACGCTGCAGCCCATGCCGACGGCTTATGCGCGCAGATCGCGTCGGCTGCGGAAAGCGTGCTTTCGATGCCTTCGCCGACAAGCAATGGACCTGGTCCTTCGGTGAGCCGCACAGCCGCCCCGGTTGCGACCCCCAGCATCGCCTTTACCGGATCGACATCAGCCTTACGGCCGGGCGCGGCAAGAAACGTTCGATGCACCGCAACTAAGCCATCACCCTCTCGGATCATGGGAGCGATCATGGCCGGCAGATCCATACGGGAAGGATGGCGGCACTCGGGGTCAAAGCGCACGGCCGACAGGTTGCCTTGGATCTGGCGCGCACGGAGATAGGTCTCTGCTAGTGTTCCGTGGATAGGCGCTGCTCTTTCCCACAGGGCCTGCGCCCCGCTTATCCGCCGCTCGCGGTCCTGCCGCTCCTCTTCCGCGCGCTTGGCCGCCGCCACCGGGTCAGGCCGCCAATCACCCATGGCGCCAACATCACGAAGGGTGGCCAGGATATCGAGGAAGTCGCATCCGAGTTTGTGGCACTTCACGAGCACGCGGCCGTCTCGGCCCGTGCCGATGCTGAGCGCGCGCTGATCCTTACGGCCTTGTGGCTGGCATATCGGGCACGGCGCGGAACCGGCGCGTCCACTCCACCTGCCGCCTAGGACATGGGTGATCCCTCGTGCATCACACATCGCTGTCCTCCTTGTCGATCAGACCCGAGGGGCGAGGCGGGCACTTCGCAGCGCTAAGCTTCTCAGCGATGTCGAGGAGCCAGCGCGCCTGCCGCTCGCTCGGCGCACGCCACTGCGTTAACCGACGCATGTCGGCGACAAACCGCTGCTCGGTATCGCTGGGCCGCCAATCGGGATGCAGGGCGATGCGCTCGACGGCGATACGCCAGCCGCCTGAAGGCGCGCCTTCATTGAGACAGCGGCTCTCTATGCGCCGCCTGCGGTAGGTGTCGTCAATCATCACACACCCCCCTGCATTTCAGCGGCTAGGTTCCGAAGATGCTTGCGCTCCGACGCCTCGGCGACGCGGGCAAGGCGAAGGGCTTCGGGCGGTAGAAGGGCCTCGACGCGGTTTCGCAACAGCTTGCGAAGCACCTCAGCAGGCATGGCCTCGGCCTCGACCGTCGCCTGGATCTCCCTCGCGCGACGGTCACCGTCCTTCCGGGGTTTCGTCGGAAGCCCGTAGGTCTCGATCTGGGCTTCCGTGATTGCGATCCGCTCAAACGCCAGATCGACGTCGGCGTCGAGGTGGGTCCGGAGTTCACGCTCCAGAGACACATCGATCAGGACGCCCGCCGGGTCGTAGTCTCCGATGTAAAGGATGCTTACGAGGCGGCCGGCATGGACCGCATTCATGTGTTCGGCGGCCTCGTAGGCCAGCGTAATGCTGCTGAAGCCGCCGCAGGGGTATAGCGTCACCGCAAGGTCTTTGCACTCGGACTGGATGACGCCGGCGATAGAACGGCTCTCGGTCCACACCTCTACGTAGTGATCAGTCTTCTCCCAGAGGTCCGCCCGATAGAACGCTGCTGTCCGGGCGATGAAGTCCGAGGCCCCAGTGAACGTGTCCACGAAGTGCCCCCGACGGGTCGCGTCGGCGATCCAGCCATACGGAAGACGCCCCTCCCGCCTGAGCTTCGTGATGCGGTCCTGAACGTGGCGGTAGCCGCGCTCCGACTTTTCGACGGGCTCCGCAAGGCGCGGATCAGTCATCCGGTAGAAGATGTGCCGCACCGACTGTGGATGGTCTGCTTCGAGCGCCGCGCAGATCTGGTCATCCAGAAGGCCAACCTCGGCCTGCGTGCGACGCCGCCGCTTTATCGTGCGGGTACGACAAACAGTCGAGGTCATCATGCCGGCACCCCCGCGAGTTGATCGAGAAGGACGGCAACGTCTGCCTTTGGAATTCCCAGCGACGGACGCTGCAGCACGTCGGGGAGCAGCGCTCGGCTGTGAACGTAAGCGACGGCCTTCCACGGCCAGTTCCCGCCCCCCGCCCGTTTCTGGAGGATGTACTGGATGTTGTCCTTGCAGCGGGTGACGCGGATGCTGCCGCTCTGGGCTTGGACGCTTTCGTAGTGATCAGAGGTCTCATGGCGCGAGATGCCGCCAAGGCCTTTATTTTCACATGATTCTGTTGTATTATCCCTGCCGTCCAGCATGCCCGCATTGGATAGCAGAGAGGCCCGGTCAATCGCCGGGTCTCGTTCTTTTGTGGTCATGGATCAGGCAGCCACTTCAGCAGTCGATGCCACGCGGCGCGCGTTCAACCACTCGTCCACATCGTCCTCGTAGTAGCGAACGATCCGATGGCTCACCTTAACGAAGGGCGGGCCATCTCCTGTCACAGCGGCCTGCTCAAGAAACCGATGGGGGATATTCTTTTCTTCTGAGACTTCACGACGCGTCATGAGACGGGCGCGACGACGTAGGACGGACTTTGGCGTACTATTCATCTTGTCGCTCCATGTTGCCGGTCGATGCGGCCGGCTCTGATAGAGCGACTTATCTCACTAGTGCTTGCTTCTCGTCGAAGGGTATAAAATGGGCAGAGCTATTTATTTGCAAGGGATGCAAGCTCCTTCTTCACCACCTGAGGAATGTCTTTGGGGCGTGGTGTTTCCGCCATGTCGAAGGCCGTGTTGATTAGCAGCGAACAGAACTCGATGAACTGCGAGCGTTTGTTCGGCATGTCTTCTGGTTCATGAAGATCGATGTCAGCCACTTGTTCGAACGCCTCAGCAAGTTGGCGGATGCA
>JBCDFC010000305.1:0-4912 GCA_039178805.1 Pseudomonadota bacterium
CATCGCTGCAGCGTTCGCGCATCGTTAACCGAATGACTTCTAGCCTGACGTGGGCGGGCACGGCGCCCCACCTGAAACCTAGGTCACCTTGCCGCGGCTTGGGACAGCAGGCTGAGAAGCCGTGATGAGGAGGAGAGAGAGCGATCCGTAAGGGTCGCCCTGATCTCCAATCCCGCCGTTCGCATGGCTGCATGCCGGGCCGGATCCGCAAGGATTGTGTCGATGGTCTCCGCAAGGGCGTTTGCATCGCCTTCAGGATGCACAGCGACGGCATCGCCCATGATCTCGGCAACCGGAACCACGTCGCTGACGACGGACGGAACGCCGGCGAGAGCGGCTTCGAGCGGGGTTTGAGCGAGGCCTTCGGGAAACCCTGCAAGCGTGGGGCATGCGAGCAGCGTCGCCTGCGATAGAAGCGTGAATACCGCATCACCATCGACTTGACCAAGGAGTTCGACCGCATTCTGGCACGGGCTGCGCGCTACGGCGTCTCGCAAGCTCTCTAGGGCTGCACCATCACCGGCATAAACAAGCCTGGCTTCTGGATGGCGCTTACGCACCGTCTCGAATGCTTCCAGAAGAAGGAACACGCCCTTCTCGACAGTGACCCGGCCGACAAAGACGATCATCGGCGGGCCAGTCGGAGCCTCATCCGGCCTCGCCGGAAGACGGTCTGCGGCATACTGTGGCAGATGCAGGGCCATCTGCCTTGGCCGGCGACCCGATACCGCCGTCGCTTGGCGCTCGATCTCAGGCGAGGCCGCGAGCACGATCACCCGTCGGCACCGCATCAAACGGCCGCTCAACCAGAACAGAGGGCGAAGCTTCGCCGATGGCGCCTTGCCCATTGCCCAGAACGTGTTGTGAAGCGAGAGCACGAGGGTCATGCCGAGGAGCAAGGCAGGCGCGAGCGCGTAGAAATGCAGCGACATGCGCTGAAGCATCAGGATGTCGGCGCCCTCCCGCCAGGCGCGCTGGACGAGGCCCAGGAGATAAGCGATCTCGCGCAGATGATGCCGAACACCCCGGCCCGATGGCGGTGCCACCGCGTCGAATGAGAAACGCTCGTCGGGCGGATCGGTTTCAGACGCTTGTTCCGCGATCGTTAGAAGCGGCACATCGAGCGCAGCCGCCGCGTCATAGATCTGGTGCGAGTACCCAATGTTAGGGATCGACGGGTCGTCCCGTCCCGCGCGCCAATGGGTGAAGGTGCCGACGACATCGCCGGGGCCCGTCACGAGCACGATGCGGCGCGGCCAGCCGCGCGCGCCGAGGCCGGCAGCCAAGGCTCGAGCGTCCGAAGAAAGGCTGTCAGTCGCGTTCATCAAGCCTCCCGCAGACGCTCCCCGTCGATGAGCGTAAGGATCGCCATGGCGATGTCCATTGGGCGTGAAATCCCGGCTGCGATCCCCCGGTTTCCGCTGCGCGGTTCAGGGCATTCTAAAGGGCATCATACTGGGCGTGTTGCAAAGCGGCGAAGCTCGCTTGACACCCTCTGGGGCCGCTTCTAGGGTCCGCCGCGATCCGAAAGGGGCACTCAGCCCTGCATCCCCGAGGCCGCCCGATGGCCGATCACCGGCAGCGACAGGCATCACTCGATGACCTTGGCGCCCGGATCGCTCGGGCCCGCGACGCGCAGAAGCCTGCGCAACGCTACTCTGCGGGAGCGATGCGCGGCTGGGAGCTTGCCATTCGGCTTGTGCTTGAGCTGGTCGTGGGCATCGCGATCGGTTCGGGCGTTGGATACGGGCTCGACACACTGCTGGGCACGCTGCCGGCGTTCCTGATCGTGTTCGGGCTCTTAGGCTTCGCGGCGGGGGTGCGGGTCATGATCCGCTCTGCCGAAGAAGCCAGCCGGCGCCTCGCGTCGGGAGGAACGGATCAGGCGGCCAAGGACGGCGCCGACCAGAACGGAGAGGCCTGATGGCTGCTTTCAATCCCGACAAGCCGATCGTGCCGATGGATCAGTTTCTGATCAAACCGCTCTTCGGCGGTGATCATATCGGGGTGCTGACGATCTCGAACGCGACGTTCTGGATGTTCCTTGCGGTGGCCGGCGCTTCGGCTTTGCTGATTTGGGGCACCTCGGGCCGCGCGCTGGTGCCCACGCGCACGCAATCCGTTGCTGAGATGCTGTATGGCTTCGTTCGGCAGATGGTCGAAGAGGTCGGCGGTGAAGGGGCGATGAAATACTTCCCCTACATCTTCACCGTCTTCATGTTCGTGCTGTTTTGTAACGTGTTCGGGATGATCCCGTTCTCCTTCACGCCGACCTCGCATATCGCAGTGACGGCGTTCCTGGCACTCTCGGTCTTCGTCACCGTCACCGTGATCGGTTTCTTGAAGCACGGGTTGCACTTCTTGAGCTTTTTCTGGCCGGCTGAGGCGCCGGGTTGGCTGCGGCCGATCCTCTGCGTGATCGAGCTGATCAGCTACTTTGTCCGACCCATCAGCCACTCAATCCGTCTCGGCGCCAATATGTTGGCCGGCCATGCGGTGCTGAAGGTCTTTGCGGGCCTTTTCGCGATGACGATTGCCGGAGGGCTCGGGCCGCTCGCGGTGCTGCCGCTCGTCGCGATGGTCGGGCTGACGGCGTTCGAGCTGCTCGTGGCCTTCATACAGGCATACATCTTCGCCGTTCTGACCTGCGTCTATCTGCACGACGCGTTGCACATGCACTGACGCGCGGCGCCCCGTTCACCCCAATTCGCGAACACATCCAAACCTAAGGAGTGAGTCTCATGGAAGCTGAAGCAGCAGCCCTTCTCGGCAAGTATATCGGTGCGGGCCTCGCCTGCCTTGCCATGGCCGGTGCCGGCATCGGTGTCGGTCACGTGGCCGGCAACTTCCTCGCCGGCGCGCTGCGCAACCCGGCGGCTGCCAAGGAGCAGACTGCCACGCTCTTCATCGGCATGGCCTTCGCCGAAGCGCTCGGCATCTTCGGCCTGGTCGTCGCGTTCCTGCTGCTCTTCGCAGTCTGAGCGGTCGCCCCAGTAATGCCCCGGCAACGGGGCTGCGATGGGGCTGACGACACGATGACATGTCTCCCCGCGCCGACTGGCGCGGGTCGTGGCGCTTACACGGAGCGAATTCATGGCGACAGACCACTCGCCGGAAGCGGCAATCGCAGCCATGGAGGCGGGCACGAGCGGCCTGCCGCAGCTCGATTTCAACACTTGGCCGAGCCAGATCATCTGGGCAGCGGTTGCGCTGGTGCTGCTATACCAATTGCTGGCGAAGCAGGCGATCCCGCGCATCTCAGGCATCCTCGAGGAACGCGCCGACACGATTGCGGACGATCTCGACCGCGCGGAGGAGTTCCGGCGGCGCGCAACGGAGGCCGAACAGGCCTATGATCGCGCCCTTGCTGAAGCGCGAGCCAAGGCGCAAGGGATCGCGGCTGAAACGCGTGCCGAAGTGCAGAAACAGGTCGACGAGGCGATGGCGAAGGCCGATGCCGAGATCGCGGCCCGGGCGGCGGAGAGCGAGAAGCGCATCGTGGAGATCCGTACCGAGGCGAGCGCTGCCATCGAGAGCGTCGCGACCGAGGCTGCGGAGGCTCTGGTCGCCCGGCTCTTGCCCGGTGCCGATGGCGGCGATGCGATCGCTGCCGCCGTGAAGTCGCGGATCTGAGGAGGGGCGCACGATGTCGATCCTGATGGACAGCAATGTCGTCACACTCGTGGCGTTCCTGCTCTTCATAGGGCTGCTGTGGTACTATGGCGTCCACCGGCTGCTCGGCGGTGCCTTGGACAACCGGGCGGAACGGATCCGGGAGGAGCTCGACGAAGCGCGGCGGCTTCGCGAGGAAGCGCAGCGGACCTATGCCGAGTTCGAGCGGAAGCGCGCGGAGGTCGACGGTCAGGTCGAAGAGATCGTCGAGCACGCGAAGCGTGAGGCTCAGTCAGCGGCAACGCGTGCGCAGGAAGAGCTTAAGGTCGCTGTTGAACGCCGTCTGAAGAGCGCCGAAGAGCAAATCGCCATGGCAGAGCAAAGTGCCGTGCGCGAAGTGAAGGACCGGGCGGTGACGGTTGCCATTGCGGCCGCGCGCGAGGTCATTGCGAAGAGCATGACCGAGGAAACCGCCGGTCAGCTCACCGACGACGCCATCGCAAAAGTCGGTCAGCACCTACATTGAGGCTACCGACGGCCGTGTGCAGCAGCACACGCCAAGCTCACTGCTTTGCCTAGAACCTGTCATTGCCGGGCTCGACCCGGCAATCCAGCGCCAACGCCCCGGGATGCCCGGGTCATACCCTCGCATGACAGGAGCGGGTGAAGTCGAGAGGCAGTCTCGGTCATCAAGAGGGTGCGTAAGAAAAGAAACAGTGGGTCTGTGCTTCCCTCACCCGAACGCTGGCGCGATGGCAGCGCTCGTCCCTCAAGAACGAAAAGAGGCGCCGCTGTGCCGCGCCTCTTATTGAACCAGGGATACAGAACCGGCGGCTGATTAGCTCGAGAGAGCCTCATCCAGCCAGGCGGAGAACTCACTCACGCCCATATTGCCGCTCTTCAGCTCGCCATTGATCACGAAGCTCGGCGTCGAGCGGACGCCATCCTCTTCAGCGAAGGCCTGGTAGCGCTCGACCAGAGCGCGCGCATAGGGCTCATCGTTCAGGCACGCGTCGATCTGATCGCTGCCGAGACCGTTCACGCGCCCGATCTTGCGGATGGCTCCAGCGATATCGTCGGACCGGGTCCAGCTCCGCTGCTGCTTCAGGAACATCTCGGACATCGGGTAGAACCCGCGTTCCCCCCCGCAGCGGGCGAGCATCGAGGCCCAGAGCCCGTAACGGTCGAAATAGACCTCGCGCATGATGAAGTTGACCTTGCCAGTATCGATGTAGTTGGCCTTGATCACGGGGAAGGTGTCCTCGTGAAACGCAGCGCAATGCGGGCAGGTCAGGCTCGC
>JBCDFC010000306.1:0-4910 GCA_039178805.1 Pseudomonadota bacterium
CGGCCAGGGATCCTCCAAGTCGCCCGCATTCCGGCGTTCTGGGCGCCGGCGCTTTGTACGGCGTTCTCAACCGGCGCGTTCTACACCTTCCTCGCGGGCGCCCCGCTTGTCGCTGTCTCGGTCTTCGAGGTCACGACGGCGACCTTGGGGATCTATGTGGGCAGCATCACGGGCGGCTTCCTGACCGGCAGCTTCATCGCAGGCAAACTCGCGCCGCGCTACAGCCTGCCAACGATGATGATCGCCGGCAGGCTCGTCGCCTGCTTCGGGCTCGCGGTCGGGCTTGCCCTCGTAATCGCCGGCATCGTCAGTCCACCGACCTTCTTCGGCGCGACGATCTTCGTCGGCCTCGGCAATGGGCTCACAATGCCGAGCAGCAATGCGGCCGCCATGTCCGCCGTCCCGCACCTCGCGGGAACTGCCGCCGGGCTGAACGGTGCCTTGACCGTTACGGGTGGTGCCTTGCTCACCTCGCTTGCGGGTAACGTGCTCACGCCGTCGAACGCGCCCGAGTTGCTGCTCACCCTGATGCTGTTGGCGTCCTTCGCCGGTCTTCTCTCGGCCGTCTGGACCCACAGGATCGAGCGTGCCGCCGTCGCCGCCGAGCCCACCACTGTCAGGTCTTGAACGGCAGCTCCACCAGCATGCCGGTGACGCGCGCTCCGTTCCTCAGCACGACAACCTCGTCACCCGGGCGGACCTCGACCGACACCAGCGCGTAGCCGATCATCCGCTTCAGCCTGTAGGACCACGCCTTGTGGGTCATCTTCCCCACAGCCGTGCCATCCTTCTCGATATCGAGCCAGATCGATTGGTCCTCGTCCTCCTCCTCAGCGTCGAGCATGATGCCGAGCTGATGCCGCTTCACGCCCTCGGCCTTGATCCGCCGCAGCGCCGCCATGCCGATCACGTCGTCGTCTAGATCCAGATCGACGAACTTCTCCATCCGCACTTCGAGCGGGTTCGTCTCGTCATCCGTATCGGTGCCGAAGTTCAGGAGGCCGCTCTCGGTTCGCTCCGACGGGTTAGGGTACCCGGGACCGATGTCGAAGGGCTTCCCCGCCTCCTTGACAATCTGCCAAAGCCGATCGCCCTTGCTGCCATCCATCAGATAAAGCTCGAAGCCGCCCTGCTTGGACCAACCGGAGCGGGCGATCTTGAGCGGAATGCCCTCGATCTCCGCATCGCCGAACCAGAAGTACTTCAGGCCCCGCACCCAATCGCCGAAGATCGAGGCGGCCACGTCCTCCGCCTTCGGGCCCTGCACGGCGAGCGGCGAGATATCGGGCTCGCTCACCTCGACATCCAGGCCGCGTTCGCCCGCGACACAGCGTGCCCAGAACCAGATGTCGGAGTTACCGATGGAGAGCCAGTAGCAGTTCTCGTCGATCTTGAGGGCGATCGGATCGTTGATGAGCGTGCCGCGATGATCGCAGAGGGCGACATACTTGCCCTGGTTCACCTTCTGCGCGGAGAGGTCGCGGGTGCAGAGAACTTGGGCGAGGCGCCCAGCATCCGGCCCTTTAAGCTGCACCTGGCGCTGCACGGCCACGTCCCACATGCTCACGCCATTCACCAGGCGCCAGTATTCGGCCTCCCGGTCGCCATAGCCCCGCGGGATCAGCATGCGGTTGTAGGTCAGCAGGGACTCGGCCCCCTCTGCGATCGTTGAACGGTAAAAGGGCGATCTGCGCAGCCGCCCGCCCTCGACAATAGGCACCATCTCGACGCTTCCCGCAGGTTTGAACGATCTCGGCCTTAGCGTAGCGACGCAGTGCCGGGCCGACCCTGCAAAACAGGCGGGTCACGTCGCTGAGACGACAGAATGGGGCGTTGGGGACGCGGGCGAGCGCTTCAAGTGCGGCGCGAACGCCGACCGGCTCAGACCTTCGCGAGACCGGTGAGATGGGCGATGTTCTTGGCGAAGATGCGGACATGGGCAAGCGGCCGGGCCTTGACCAGCTCCTTGTTCATATACGCATCGAAGGTCAGCTCCTGCACATCCACGTCCCGGCAGATATGCACGAAGCGCTCCCGACGCTCGTCGGTGCCGTACCAGTAGTCCTGCATGAGCCCGAGGATCCAGAAGACGCCGCCATGGGCGCGCATGTAGCGCTTGCGCGCCTTGGCGAGCGGTTTCGGGCTCTCCTTGGCGAGCGCTTCGGCCACCGCCTCCGCCGCGATCCGGCCGCCATACATCGCGTAGAAGATGCCCTCGCCCGAGGACGGTGCGACAACGCCCGCAGCATCGCCCGCCAGGATCACGTCCCGCCCATTGTCCCAGCGCGGCAGGGGCTTGAGCGGAATGGGCGCACCCTCACGCCTGATTGTACGCGCGGTGTCTAGCCCTGCCATCTCGCGGAGGCGGGTGGTCGCTGCCTTGACGCCAAACTCAGGCGTCTCCGTTCCCATGCCGACGCTTGTCGAGGAGCCATGCGGGAACACCCAGCCGTAGAAATCGGGGCTGATGCGGCCGTCATAGTAGACATCGCAGCGGTTCGCCTCGAAGTCGGCAATAGCCTCCGACGGGCTCTCGACGATCTCATGGTAAGCGATGACGGTCCTGAGCGCCTCCGCAGCACCGGGGATCTCATGCTCGGCCACGCTCGACCGTGCACCATCGGCGCCGATGATCATGCGTGCGCGAAGCGCGACGCTCTCCCCATCATGGCCGCCCGCCTTGGGCCGGTAGATCACGCGGGCGGTACCATCCGCCTCCCGCTCGATGCGCTGATAGGTGCCGGTATGCCGGTCGGCCCCATGCTCGGCAGCACGAGCGCGCAGCCATTCGTCGAACACGTCGCGGTCGACCATACCGACGAAGCCGTCCTTGATGGGGATCACGACCTTCGCGCCCTTGGGCGAGATCATGCGCGCCTTGGTGATGCGGGCGACGAGCAAGCTTTCGGGGAGATCGAACATCTGGATCGCACGGGGAGGGATGGCACCACCGCAGGGCTTGATTTTGCCCGCCCGGTCCAAAAGCGCGACGCTCAGCCCTGCCCGGGCCAGATCGTCCGCTGCCGTCGCACCACAGGGTCCGCCGCCCACCACCACACAGTCGTAGAGGGGCGCATCCGGCCGGCTGTCTCGCGAAAGGTCTTTCGGGCTCATGTCATTCTCCCGGAACGAGGGCCGCGCTCGGCCGGCTGACGACGGCAAGCTGACGGCCTGCGCGGGCGGCAAGAAGGGCGGAGACGAGGAAAAGGAGCGCTTCTGCCGCAAAGACCGCGCCATAGGCTGGGCCCGGCGCCTCGACAATCGCGCGTGCCGCATCCGCCGCGAGCGCGCCGAAGAAGCCGCCAAGACCGAAGCCGATGGCCTGAGCGGCACCCCAGAGACCGATGCGCGTGCCCTCGCGCCCCGACCCGTCGGCTGCGGGCCCACCTTCGGAGGCGAGCGCCATCATCGCGCTGATCGCCGCGACCGCAAAGGCGCCGTTCGAAAAACCGAGCGCAAAGACGTTGAGCGAGAGCGGCCAACCGGGCCCATGCATCGCGCCGAACGCGAGCAGAGCGAGGGCCCCGGCCGAGGCGATACAGCCCCCCGTGCTCCATGCACGCAGGAAACCGGGCCGCCCCTTGCCCCAAAGACTCGCAACAGCACCGGTGAACAGCATGCCGAGGAAGACGCCGCCATGCTGCGTGCCTGCCAGCGCCGTGCTCTCACCTGGCGTGAAGGCGAAGACATGCCCCGCGAAGGGCTCCAGGATCAGATCCTGGGCCGAATAGGCCATCATCGAGACGAAGACGAAGATCGTGAAGCGCCGCGCTTGCCCGTCGGCCCAGATCTCGGCCAAGGCCTTGCGGAAGGCCTGCGCTTCTCTCGGCTTACGAACGGTCGGTGTCGTCGCCCGCGGTTCCTTCCGAGGCTCCATCCCCCAGGTCCCAAAGACCGACAGCACCATGGCGAAGACACCGATCCCGGCCGCAACCGCCAACAGCCGGCCGGGGCCGAAGGGGTCGAGAAGCTGCCCCGCCACGCCCGCCGTCGCCGCGATGCCGAAGATCATCATCAACCAGGCGAGCGTCGCCGCCGCCGGCCGGCGCGCCGGCGCCGTCCGCGTCGCCAATAATGCCAGGAGGTTGGTGCCCGACATGCCGACACCAAGCCCGATCAGCACAAAGGCGAGCACTGCGCCCACGATCCCAGCCGTGGGCGCTGTCGCCATCGCCACGGTGGCGACCGCTGCGCCGAACCCGCCGCTTGCGAGGAGCGCCATGCCGCCGATGATCCAAGGCGTCCGCCGCCCGCCACGGTCGGCCCCATAACCCCAGCGCGGGCGGCTGAGCTGCACGGCGTAGTGCAGCGCGACGAGCGCCCCGGGCAGCATCGCCGGCAGCGCCAGCTCCACCACCATCACCCGGTTCAGCGTCGAGGTGGTCAGCACCACCACCGCGCCGAGCGCGAGCTGCACGCAGCCGAGCCGGAAGATCCCGGCCCAGGAGAGCGGGCGCGCCGCGCTCATGCGCCGCCTCCGATCGCATGCGCCGCGACCGCCATACCGAGCACATAGGGCCCGACGCCGACACCGTTGTACCAGGGCGCCCGCCCCTCCGGATCGGCGAGAAGCCGCGGCATCATCGCAAGCTGCACGCCGAGAAGCACCGCGACGATCGCCGCGTGCCAGGGCGCGCCCCAGGAAAGGAGCAGAGCGATCACCGCCGCCTGGGGCATCGCCATCACCCAGCACGCCACCCGCGCTGCCCGATCTGGCCCGAGCGTTACCGGCAGCGAACGCAGCCCATGCCGCCGATCCCCCTCGATCGCTTTGAAATCATTGAGCGTCATGATGCCATGGGCACCCAGCGCATAGAGAAGCGCCACCGCCCAAACCCGCGGCTCGGGCGCCTGGCCCAGCATGACCGCCGCCCCGGTGATCCAGGGCAGTCCCTCATAGGCGAGCCCCG
>JBCDFC010000307.1:0-4890 GCA_039178805.1 Pseudomonadota bacterium
CGCCTCGCCGCCATCCAGGCCGAAACGTTTGGTACCCATATATTTGACATGCAGGAATTTCTCGAACCCTTCAGCCTCGACCAGCTTGTTCAGGATCGCGCGGCGGCCCTGCTTGGTGAAGGCGATCTCCTTGCCATAGCCCTCGATCCGCTGCTGCAGCCAGGCCTTGGGCTCCGGGTCCTGCAGATGCATGAACTGCAGCGCGAAGGTGCCCTGATAGGTCCGCTTCAGAAGCGCCTCGATCTCCCGCATCGTGGCATGCTCGAGGCCGAGCACCTTGTCGATGAAGATCGGGCGGTCGAGATCCTTCTCCTCGAAGCCGAAGAAATGCGGATCGAATTCAGGATGCCCCTTGCGCCCGACAAGACCCAGCGGATCGAGATCGGCGCCGAGATGCCCACGGCTGCGGAAGCTGCGGATATACATGATGGCGCGGATGCTATCGAGCACGGCCCGGCGGAGCGCCTCGGCATCCATCGGCTGACCCGCAGCCTCCGCCTTCTTTGCGATCTTCTGCCCAAGCGCTTTCGGATCGGGCGTCTCCTGCCACTGCCCGTCGAGGGCGGCGACCAGTTCGCCATTCACCTGCGGCGGCCAGTCGGCCCGCGCCCAGGGCGCGCCCGCGGCCTCTTCGCGCACAGCGCCCGGATCCTCGCGCAGGCTGTCGAAGTACTCGGCCCAGCTTTCGTCGACCGCGCTCGCATCGCGTACCCAGGCCGCGTAGAGCTGCTCGACATAGACCTGGTTCGTGCCCTGCAGGAAGCTTGTGGCGTGTAGCGCCTGGTTCTCGTTTCCGTCCTTGGCCATGCGGTCCTCGCTCGGGCAGATGGCGGGCGGCGCGCGGCCCCCCGCGGCAGGGATGAGTGCTCTCGGGTCGACACTTTCGCTGTACGGCAGCGCCTTTCACGAATCCTTACGCCCTTGCGTCGGCGCTGAACACCCCGCAGCATCACAATCCACCGTGACTTGCAGCCACCCCACAGTCGTTCATCCTGCGGGCGAACCATCGTGGCGCAAACGCGCAGACCGCTCCTTAAGCGGTGGGAAATTGTGCTGTGCGACACACCTGGCCCATGCCTGCCCGTGTACCACTCAACTCTCTTCCGCGGGGCTCGTTTGCGGAAGAGCTGGTGGGGGTGCGGTTCGATCTAGGCAAGCGCTGGCCCGGGGGGCCGCACCAGGGCGGAAGCGGCGAGCGCGACGTATGTCGTCGTTTCCGCCCAACCCGAAGACGAGCGCCAGTCTTGACAGGTCAGCAGGCGACGGGGACGACCATCGCACCAATCAGCTTGAGGGCCAGCTTGGGGGCCAGCTTGGGGGCGCTCGGATGCCGCAGACCCTACTGACGCGCGTTCACAACCGCTTCCTTTGGGAGAAGCGGAAAATGCGTGTGCGGCGTGCCTTCGACCATGTCGCGGGTCCTCGCCGCCATCAGCTCGCGGAACACGAGGTTTGCGCCGTGATCCTCGGCAAGGACGTGGCATTCTTCCTGCCCGAGCTGATCCGCCATCATCGCGCGCTCGGCGTCGAACACTTTCTCTATATCGACAATGGCTCCGAAGATGCGTCGCTCACGCTTGCGAGCCGTGAGCCCGGCATGCTGGCGGTGCGCACGGATCTGCCTTACCGCGAATATCAGACCGATTTCCGGCGCCTGGCCATCGAGATGTTCGTCGATGGCGGCTGGGTGCTGATCCTCGATGCGGATGAGCTCTTCGACTATCCGGGCTCGGAAAGGCTCCCGCTGCCCGCCCTCACGCGACAGCTCGACACCATCGGGCACACGGCCGTCGTCGCGCAGATGATCGACATGGTGCCCAGGGTCTATGATGAGGGCAGCCTCTCACGACACTACGAGGAGGCGATCGCCGTCTGCCGCTACTTCGACATCGATCATCTGCAGCGGTACGGCTACCACGACGACCGCTTCTTCTTCAGCCCGCTAACGGCTCAGAACCGTGTGACGAACCCAGGCATCGGGCTCATGTTCGGCGGTATCCGCGGTCATCTTTTCGGCGAGGAGTGTTGTCTCACCAAGCACCCGCTCGTCAAAAATGCGCATCCGGCCGATCCCGCCGCCAACCCGCATATCGCCGCCGGCGTCACCTGCAGCGATTTCACGGCGATGCTGCGCCACTACAAATTCGTCGACAGCTTCGTCGCACGGGAGCGGCAGCGGATCGCGAACAACGTGATCCTGACCAACGAGCCCGCACTGCGCATGCAACGCTTTGAGGCAGAACCGGACCTCAACTTCGAGACCCCGACGCTTCGCACCAACCTCACGCCCGAAACGCTGCTCAACCACGACGTGCTCGTGGCGAGCGACAGGGCAAGAGAGATGCTGAAGATCTAGTGGTCTAGCCGACCCACCCCAGACCGTGATTGCTGGATTTGATCCGACACTCCAGCAGGGCCAAGCCACTATAATCGAGCGGGTTTCTGGATCCCAGGGTCAAGCCCGAGGATGACGTGGGTGGGCTCGCTCCGCTCCATGCGGACCCGTGCACCTCTCGACCTGACGCGCACATGTCATGCCCGGGCTTGACCCGGGCATCCACGGCCGGTGGTGCTGGATTGCCGGGTCAAGCCCGGCAATGACGCAACTGCGGTGAGCACGGCAGTGCGGAACGCGCCCTAGCGGCCCATCGCCTTCAATAGCGCCTCGCCAAGGCCCGCCGGGCTGTCGGCTACGACGATGCCATTTTCCTGCATCGCGGCGATCTTGTCGTCGGCGCCGCCCTTGCCGCCCGCGATGATCGCGCCGGCATGTCCCATGCGGCGGCCCGGGGGCGCCGTGCGACCGGCGATGAAGCCCGCGATGGGTTTGCCGCGGCCGGCCTTCGCCTCTTGGCCGATGAACTCCGCCGCCTGCTCCTCGGCCGAACCGCCGATCTCGCCGATCATGATGATCGCCTCGGTCTCCGGATCGCCCAGCAAGAGCTCGAGCGCATCCACATGCTCCATGCCCTTGATCGGGTCGCCGCCGATGCCGATGCAGGTCGACTGTCCCAGCCCCGTCGCCGTCGTCTGCGCCACCGCCTCATATGTCAGCGTGCCGGAGCGGCTGACGATACCGATCGATCCGCGCTTGTGGATATGCCCCGGCATGATCCCGATCTTGCAGGCATCAGGCGTGATGATCCCTGGGCAGTTCGGCCCGATGAGGCGCGAGGACGCGCCCTCCAGCGCCCGCTTCACCTTCATCATGTCCATCACCGGAATACCCTCGGTGATGCAGACGATGAGCGGCACCTCCGCATCGATCGCCTCCAGGATCGCATCGCCGGCAAAGGGCGGCGGGACATAGATCACGCTCGCATTGGCGCCGGTCTTCTCGACCGCTTCGCCCACCGTATCGAAGACCGGCAGGCCGATATGCTCGCTGCCGCCTTTGCCAGGCGTCACACCGCCAACCATCTGCGTGCCATAGGCCATGGCCTGCTCGCTGTGGAAGGTCCCCTGCGCACCCGTTAGGCCCTGGCAGATGACCTTGGTGTTTTCGTCGACGAGCACGGCCATCGGCATTTCCTCGTTTTTCTCGGATGAGCCGCCCTGGCGACGGGGTGTGGCGGCAGCTGGCTGACGCGCCGCGGCGCGACCATGGGGCGGGTGCGGCGCGACCTGCCGCGAGAGGCTCACGAAACCGGCCGGCCACTCCTCATTCGAGCGGTCTCAGCGCCCCCCGGCGGCCCCGGCGGCGCGCAGCATGGCGAGCCCCGTACAACCGATGGCGCCGCCGATCAGCGACACGACAATCGCATAGAGCCCCAGCATGGCGAAGGCAAGATAGCCAAGCTCGCGCGGCGCGCCGACCGCCATGGCGAGCGAGCCGATGAGGCAGAGCGTCACGATCCCGCCAGAGATCACCGTGGCGGAAATCAAGAATGCCTGCAGCGGTCTCAACCCGGAGACGAGCCCGAAGAGGATCGTCAGCGCCGCAACGATCAGCGCTGCAGCGCAAGTGAGCGCCCAGACCTGGCCGAGGCCGCCCAGCAACGCGATCGTGTGTGTAAGCTGCGCCATTCCACCTACTCGCCGCCTCTGCGCCCCGTTTGTCCCGCCATCCGCCTGATGCGGCGCGGCCAGAGGCTCTTTGTGTTGAGGCCATAAGGCGCCGCAAACCAAACGGCAGCACCCGAGGCCCTGTTCCCTCACATCCCCCACCGCCGAGGCGACCGGGTCATTTAAATCAGCGGGATGTCGGCGCCTGCTGTGGTGCTCCCTGCATGCGCGTCGAAACGCCCGGCATGGACGAACACCAATCGAGAACCGTACCCGTCGGCATCAGCACGCGCGCTGCCCCGGCAAACGCACGCCAAGGCTAGGTCTCCACTCTGAGACTGCTCAATCAGGATACCGCCTTAATGCGTTTCTGGGAACAGCTTAACCGCAGCCAAGAGCTAGCCCACGATCACGCAAAGATGCACCGACGCCGCAAGCGCGCCGGCATCATCCCTTAACGGCTTTGACGATCTTCTCGGCCGCATCCGCCAGGTTGTCGGCAGCGATCACGTCCAGGCCTGAACTGTTGATGATCTCTTTACCAAGCTCGACATTCGTCCCTTCGAGCCGGACCACCAGCGGCACCTTCAGCCCGACTTCCTTGACCGCCGCAATCGTGCCCTCGGCGATCACGTCACAGCGCATGATGCCGCCGAAGATGTTGACCAAGATGCCCTTCACATTCGGGTCGGACGTGATGATCTTAAAGGCCTCGGTCACCTTCTCTTTGGTGGCGCCGCCGCCCACATCAAGGAAGTTGGCAGGCTCTGCGCCATAGAGTTTGATGATGTCCATCGTGGCCATCGCCAGGCCCGCGCCATTCACCATGCAGCCGATCTCCCCATCAAGGGCGATGTAGTTGAGATCGTATTTTGAGGCCTCAAG
>JBCDFC010000308.1:0-4823 GCA_039178805.1 Pseudomonadota bacterium
CATAGGAACCTCCTGTCTGACGACGGAAAAGACCCCAATCGTCAGGCCAGGCGGCCCCCTCAGCGAAGAAAGGCGGCAAGATCAGAGCGCAACGCCAACCACAGGAGCCCCTGCCGCGAGAGCGGCTTCGTCCTCGGGCCGAAGTCTTTCGGGCGACCCTGTGGGTGCGGCCGTAGTTCCACCCAACCCGAACGTAGGGACATTTAGAGCGTCCAATCAGCTTTAATGAGGCGCAGCGTTTCATCGCCATGATTTGCCCACGAAGAAGAAGCAGCCTCCCGCCCTTCGAGAACGGCATTGTGGAGCGGAGATGGCAGACATTCGGGTCGAGCAGGCGGCGGAAGGGCAACACCTTCGGATACGAGACTGTGTGCTCGCCTCTCCTGCAGCGCATGAGTTTGTCATCAGCATCCACGAGCACAGGCTCACCCTGGAGGAGCTGATCGCCGAGCGGGTGCGCGCCGAGTGCGACCGTCGACAGTGGGGTAACGATGCTGCGCCGCTCGTCGTGCCCGGTCCAGTCGAAACGGTGCTCAACGTCTCTGCCAGCAAGGAATGGCCAGTGCCAGACCCGGAGGTTCAGTTGGCGAAGGCGCTTGCCGCGTTCGAGGCGAACGCTTTCGTTGTTCTCGTCGACGATCGCCAGGTCGAGCACCTGGAGAGCCCTGTGACCGTCGAACCGGACACCGTGGTGACGTTCCTTCGCCTCGTCCCTCTCATTGGAGGCTGAGCCTATGCGGCCCCCCAGGTACAGAACCGAAAGCCCCGGCAAGCGTGCCGAAGAGCACGAGGGCTTCGACCGCGAGCTCGAGACGATCGTCGAGATCATCAACGACGAGATGATGGAACGGCGCGAACAGGGATGGGGCGAGCTCGACCCGCGGACGAGCTCCGAATACGCCGCGTTGAGGGCGGGGTCCGTCGAGCAGCAAACGGCCGTCGCCCGCTACATCTTTCAGCATCGAGCCCGGCTGATCCGACGCATCTCGCCGCCCAGGGCCGTGCCGATGCAGATCGAGAGCTTTCCAACCTTTAGGGCCCTCATGGCCTGCAAGCTTTCGCTCGGCGCCGACGAGCTGACCGAATGGCTGGTCGCGCTCGGCGAGGAGCTGAGCGGCCAGCGCTGGGGATGGACGCGCGTCAACCTCGGCGACTGGCCGCTGACCCGGATGCTCAGCAAGATCGAACTGGAGACTAGGGCCGGTCGGCTATCGAGCGCTGCGCGTGAACGGCTGCGGGCTATCCTTGAATGGCCCCAGATGAGTGAGCGCAACGGCCGCAGCGGCACCGACTTTGTTAAGCTGAGGGCGCGCATCGAAGCGCTGCTGGACGCGAGCGGCGATGCTCCGGCGCCGAGGCCCTACACGCGCCTCGCGGGCGACGACTTCGGCGATGCGATGGAGCAGGCGCTCGCTGACCTGCCTTCCGATCAAGCCGAGATCTGGAACCGCCTCCTCAACCACGCGGCCACCGCGAGTGGTGCCAAGCCTTCAAAGGCCTGGCGCGAGGCTACCCGCACCCTCCTCGAGCCGCACGGCAAGACCCGCATCCGCAGGCTCATCCAGAGCTGGCTCCAGCGAGCCATTGCAGCGAAGTCGGCCGAGCGTCGAGTGCGCTGCCCCTGCGGCCGGCCCACCTGCGACTTCGAGCAACACTTCATCTTTATTGACAACAACATAGTCGCGCTGAAAGGGCTGGTCTGGATGTGCGACGGGTTTCGTGACGGGCGCACCATCGGCCTCGTGGCGGATCTCTGTGACGTTGCGCTCCGCAACTTGCCGGGCCGGGGTCCGGCTGCGCAGGCGACGGCGAATGCTTGTCTGTGGCATCTCGAAACGACACCGGGACCGGAAGCAGCGGCTCGGCTCTCGTCGCTCACAACGACGGTGAAGAACAAGGGCGTGCAGGCGCGGCTGCGCGCGGCTCTCGCGATCAAGGCGGAGAAGGCCGGTCTGAGCCCGCTCCAACTTGAGGAGCGTGTGGTGCCCGATCACGGCTTCTCGGACGGGACCAAGCGTATCGCCTTTGGCGATGAGACACTGGAGCTCACGGTCGAGGGCCCGGGACGTGTCGCCCAGCGCTGGATCCTGTCTGATAGCGCAGAGCGCAAAACTGTGCCCAGGGCCGTTCGTGAAAGCGCGTCGCATGCCGGAAGACTGAAGAAGGCACGCGCCGCAGTCGCGGCGACCAAGAAACTTCTCACTGGACAGCGCGACCGGATCGACCGCCTCTTCGCCGAGACGCTAAGCTGGCCGTTGGAGGAGGTCGAGCGCCACTATGTGGGTCACGCGCTGATCGGGCTGATCGCGCAGCGTTACGTTTGGTCACTTGAGCTCGGGAGCACCTCGGTGCCCGCGCTCCACCGCGAGGGGCGGTGGGAGGATGTCGAGGGCCGCACCATCGACACGAGCGGTGCGTTGGCTCGCCTCTGGCATCCGGTAGAGGCGGATGTCGAGACCGTGATGGCCTGGCGAGCCCGGTTGTCCGCCCTCGGGATCGTCCAGCCCTCGAAGCAAGCGCACCGCGAGGTCTACCTGCTCACCGATGCGGAACGGCGGACCGGCACCTATTCCAATCGCATGGCCTCCCATCTCGTGAAACAGCACCAGCTCGCCCGGCTCATGGTGTCGCGCGGCTGGCGCTACACCCTCATGGGCAGCTTCGACGATGGGCTCGACGATCAGTGGGCAATCAAGACGATCCATACCTCGCCGCTGCGTGCGGAGTATCTGATCACCTCGACCTGGAACGACGACGACATCAACGCCACGGGCATTTACCTGCATGCGGGTACCGACCAGATCCGCTTCGTGGAACCCGATGGTGCGCCTGTCCCACTGATCGAGGTGCCGCTGCGGCTCTTCTCAGAGATCATGCGCGAGGCCGATCTCTTCGTCGGCGTCGCCAGCGTGGGGAACGATCCCGCCTGGTTCGATCAGGGCCATACGCCCGCTGCGCGCGACTACTGGCAGGCCTACGCCTTCGGCAATCTCGACGGCTTCGCCGAGACGCGCAAGGCAGTGCTCGAAGCAGTGCTGCCAAGGCTCAAGATCCGCGACCGATGCCGGATCGAGGGGCGCTTCCTCGTCGTCGATGGCACGCACAACCGCTACCGAATACATCTCGGCTCCTCGAACATCCTGATGGACCCGGGAGAGCGTTTTCTCTGCATCGTGCCGGGCCCCGCCGCGCCAAACGCCACCATCGCCCTGCCCTTCGAAGGCGATGGGCGGCTCGCGGTCATCCTCTCCAAGGCGCTGATGCTGGCGGACGACGACAAGATCGACGCACCGGACATCCGAGGACAGATCCGAAGGCGTTGATCCCTCAACCACCGATCGTGATCGCGACGGATCAGTCCTGCCCCACTCCCGTGATCGCGCTTCATGCCGTCAGACTGCAGTTGGCGCCCTGAACGACGACGGGCTCGCCACCTTCCCGTCATCCGATGATATGGGTGATGACATGAGCCTCCTTCCGCGTCGGGGGTTCTAGCGTGTCTACGAGGCTGAGGATCGCCTTGGCTGGCACCATCGCCTCGCGGTCAGCGTTTTGGGCGAGCAGGCCGTCGGGTGCTACTTCGAGATAGACGATACGGATGTGTGCCCCGTAGGCGCGCAGGAGGCCGAGCACGCGGCCACGCATCTGCTTGGTCACATTGGTCGCGTTCCAGACAAAGTCCCGGCCCGCGCGCAAGTGTTCTCGCGCCCGTTCGCGTGCGGCTTGTACGACCGCCCCCTGGTTGCCGGTGGGCGATGCGCCGAGTTCGGCTCGGAGGGTGTCGAGGCTGACCACCGGTAGGTCGGGGCAGTTCTTGGCGATCCAGTGGTCCTTGCCGGAGCCCGGCAGGCCAGACATCACCGTGACTGTGCAGGGATGCTCCTCGTGCGCGGCGTGGCGGGGATCGCGGTCCTCACGCTCAAAGAACGCCACGCGGCTCTCGTCGTTGGCGAAGGGGAACGGGCCGGCGAGACAGCCCGCTTCCTCGAAGGCCAGGCGGGCGAGCGCGACATTCTCGATCAGACCATCGCTGTCCACTGCTATGCGCCCGCAGGCATCAGCACGCGCGTGCAGGCACAGGTGATCGGGAGGCGCGGTCCAGGAGGCCTCGATCGCGCGCCGCTCGCCGTCCTCGCGCTCGATGAGCCAGAAGGGCAGTTGATGGCAGGTGATCAGGCCGCAAAGCGCCTCACGCCAGGCGAAAGGTGCCTCGGCCTCCCAGAGAAGCCGTCGGGCGATGGCGGCCCCGCGGCGCGAATGGCCGCGGGACGTGATCCGGCCGTCCTCCTCACGCGTGGTCGCGGGCTTGCCGACGTCATGTAGGACGGCCGCCCAAAACAATCGTCCTCGCGCTTCAGCCGGGAGAGCCTGCCATTCGGCATCGGCGACAAGCGCCTCGACGACCATGCGCGTATGGGTGCCCACATCGCCCTCGCCGTGGTGGCGGGGGTCCTGCGGACAGCTGTCGAGCGCGGCGAACTCGGGCCAGAGCGACCAGACGGCGCTCCAGTCGATGCGCCAGCTGGGCGCGGCTGGGACAAGGGCCTCGAGGTCGACGAAGGACGGCCCGCCCAGCCGCAGCCGGTCACGCGTCCGGGTCATCATAGGCCCCCTTCACGCCTGTCTCGGGCGCCAGAATGTCGATGCCCGGGGCCAAAGCGTTCGGCAGGATCGGTCTGCTCTGCCAGTGATCGTCGGCTGTCGCGATCGCCTGGACGAAGTCAGCGCGCACGTATTTCGCGCGCTCGATCACGCGCCCGCCGGCCTCCTGCTTAAGGTAGACACCCTCGGCCAGGTCGCTGTCCTCGGTCTGACGGGCGACG
>JBCDFC010000309.1:0-4797 GCA_039178805.1 Pseudomonadota bacterium
AGTTCCGTCTCGGGCAACATGGCCGACTTTCGAGGGGGCGGGATCTTTCAGACAGGCTCCCTCGGATCAACGCTCGATGCCGTCACCATCGCGGAGAACACATCCCGTGAGGCTTCCGCCATCTCAGTGAGCGGCTTTATCGAGATCCTCAACTCGACGATCGACAAAAACGAGAACACGTTCTTCACCAACCGAGGCGTCTCGGTCTTCTCACAGGCCAAGGTTGTCGGCACCACGTTCTCGAACAACACCGGTACCGGTCTGGAGCATGAAAGTACGCTCTTCGCCGGGGAGGTTTCCGAGACCAACTTCTCTCTTCTGGTGGACTCGAGCCTCTTCTACCGAAACGTCAGCACAGGTGTGGGTGGCGGCATCAACGTCCGGGACAGCGGGTCTGCGGGCTTTGCCGTCATCAACACGACCTTCAGCCAGAACCAGGCGAGGGAAGGGGCTGCGATCGAGGCGGACGGGAATGTGGTCGGCCTGATCAATCACGCAACGATCACAGACAACATCTCGACGGACCCCCAGGAGGTCGGCCTGTTCTCGAGTGTCCTGCCTAGAGACGCCTCGGTCCCGATCACCAACTCCATCGTTAGGGGCAATCTGCAAGGGTCGTCTCTGGTCAACCGGGACGGCTTCGCGCCCGACCGTCCCGAGTTCTCGAACATCAACGGCGATCCGGTCGAGCGGATCTTCCGCGATATCGATCCGGACACGGGCCTCATATTGCTGACCGACAACGGCGGGCCGGTCCTGACCATCGCACTGCGAGACGACTACGATCAGGTCCGCCCGGGTTTCTTTCTGCCCGACCCGCGACAGGGGGTGGACTTTCAGGGAGGCAGCTTTCCGGTCTTCCCTTATGCGATCGAGCGCGAGCTCTATTTCCCCGACACGGACGCCCGGGGCGTCGAGCGACCGCAGAACGGGTTCTCCGATCCCGGCGCGTTCGAACGGATCCCCGACATAAGCGGCACCGCCCCCACCATCACGGTCGACGAGGTGGTCCGGATCGAAGCCACAGGCGCCATGACGCCCGTCACACTGCCGATCACCGCGAATGACGCTGAGGACGGGGACCTCACCGACGAGATAGAGTACGCCCTCGGCTACGCCGCGCCAGCCACAAGCTATGCGCTCGGCACGGTGCTGGGCTTCGTGCCTTTCGTCGTGGACAGCGACGGAAACCGGGCGAGCGCACCCTTCATCCTTGAGGTTTTCGACACGACCCCACCGACGCCCAACTCAATGCCCCCCGACCAGGTGGCTATCGCAAACGCGAGCACGGGTGTAGCGGCCTTCACGGCTCCCCTCGCGGACGACATCGTTTGGAGCGACATCTTCGGTATCGCCTCGCGCGGGATCTCGATCGAGGGGCCGGCGAGCATCACGGACGGGCAGTTGCGCGCCGAGCCGGGGGTGACCGAGGTCACCTACCGAGCGACTGACAACAACGGGAACACCGGGATCTACACTCAGCGCTTTAGCGTAGTGAACGGCGAGGCGCCGGTCTTGGAGGCCGTGCGCCGCAGCGTGCCTCTGGTCGAGGAAACCGATGCGGATGAGGTCGTCTTCACAGCCCTCTTCGATCTGCCCGTGGAAGGGGCTGATATCGCCGATTTCGTGCTGACCGGCACGCTGGCGGGGGCGAGCACGATCCTCTCGGTCACCGGCAATGGTTCGACCGCCACAACCGGTGACAGCTTCCAGATCCTGGTCGACGTCCCCGATGGTGGCGGCGGCTCCATTGGGGTCGACCTCGCCGCGGCAGCCAGCATCGCGACCCCGCTCGCCGGACTGGGAGTGACCAGCGTCTCGGGCCTACCGCGAGAGCGGTATGAGATCGCCGACGGCATAGAGCCCGCCGTGCTGCCCGATCAGACCTTCAGCTACGACGAGAACCAGCTTGCGGACGTCGTGATCGGGACCGTGGCGGTGAGCGACAACCTCGGCGTCACCAGCTTCGAGATCACAGGCGGCGACGCGGCCGGCTTCTTCGCCATCGACGACGGCGGCGCGCTCAGCCTCAGCGCGACGGGTATCGGCGCGGCGGCCAACGATTTCGAGGCCTTGCCCAACACCTTCGATCTCACGATCACGGTGCGGGATGCGGCGGGCAACTCAGGCAGCGGAACCGTTACCCTGAACCTCCGCGATCTCGACGAGGGCCTGCCTGTAGTCGCGGCGGGTCAGACGTTCTCCTATGATGAGAACCAGGCTGCCGGCTTCGTGATCGGCACAGTGGCGGCCGCCGACAATGTCGCGATCATCGATTTCGACATCACCGGCGGCGATGCGCCGGGCCTCTTCACCATCGACAACGCTGGCGCACTCAGTCTGACGGCGGCTGGCGTAGCAGCCGCCGCGAACGATTTTGAGACGCTCCCGAACGAATTCCTCCTGACTGTCACGGCGCGGGATGCAACCGGCAACGAAGGCGCCGCGACCGTCACCGTAAGCGTCGAGGACGTCGATGACACGCCGCCTACCATTACGAACGGTCAGACGTTCTCCTACGAAGAGAACCAGGCTACCGGCTTCGTGATCGGCACAGTGACGGCCACCGACAACGTGGCGATCACCGGTTTCGACATCACGGACGGCGATGCGCCGGGCTTCTTTGCTATCGACAATGCCGGGGGGCTCAGCCTCACCGCTGCGGGCGCTGCGGCCGCAGCCAATGACTTCGAGGCGCTGCCCAACGGCTTCCTGCTGACCGTTGCGGCACGGGATGCAGCGGGTAACGAGAGCGCCCGTACCCTCACCGTGAGCGTCGATGACATTGATGACACGCCCCCTGTCATCGCACCCGATCAGGCCTTCTCTTACGCCGAGAACCAGACGGTAGGCGCCGTGATCGGTACTGTCGCGGCGAGCGATGACCTGGCGCTGACCAGCCTCACCATCACGGACGGCGACCCAGTCGGGTTCTTCACGATCGATAACGGCGGGGTGTTGAGGCTCACCGCGGCCGGTGCGGCTTCGACAGCGAATGACTTCGAAGCCCTCCCAAACGACCGTGTCCTCACGATCACCGCACGCGACGCCGCTGGTAATGAGGATGTGGAGACGGTGAGCGTCGCGCTGACGGATCTCGATGAGAACGCCGCGCCGATCGCGGTGGACGATCTCTTCCAGCGCAGTTTCCTCGCGCCCTTCTCGGGCAACCTGCTGAGCGACAACGGTGCCGGCGCTGATCGGGACCCAGACGGCGGCGCGCTCTCTGTGCTCACCCTCGCTGGCGCAGCGCCTGGCGCCCCCGTCGTACTGCCGTCGGGCGCTAGCATCTCCGGCACGGGGGTGGGCGAGTTCACCTATGACCCAGGCGATGCCTTCGCCGATCTTGCCCCCGGCGAGACGGGCACGGACAGCTTCGCCTACGTCATCGTCGACGATGGGAACGCGAGTGCCTCGGCGGTCGTGGACATCCGCTTCACCCTGCCGGACCCGCCGAGCCGCAAGATCTGGGACGAGAGCGATAACCTCTGGACGCTGGAAGACATGCTGACCGCCTGCACGGTCGAAGGACGCGGCGGGATCGATACGGTTGTCCTACCCGGCGCGCTGGCGGATTTCCGCATCGAGCGTCTTGAGGGGGGCTTTCGCTTTGTCGAGGCAGGGCTCGATGGTGCTGCCGCGCAGGACCTCCTTTCGGTCGAGAGGATCCGGTTCGACGATGCCGAACTCACCCTCGAGACCGACGCCGCGCTGATCGAAACCGCTCTCCTTTATGACTTCCTTCTTGATCGCTTTCCCGAGCGTGCCGGCCTGTCGTTCTGGTTCGACGCAGCGGAGGCGGAGCTGTCGCTGGCGGCCATCGGGGAGCGATTTGTGGATAGCATAGAGTTTCAAGATCGCTTCGCTGGCCCGCAGGAAAACCCCGTCTTTCTCGATGGGCTCTATCGGAAGGGATTTGGCCGGGACGCGGATACGCCAGGGCGCGAATTCTGGCTGGAGCTCCTGGACAGCAACGCGCTGACACAGGGCGAGGTCGTTGCCGCCTTCCTCCGCTCTGAAGAGGCAGAGCGTCTTGTCGAGACCGACTACGCCGATGGCTTCCTCGTCCTAGCCTGACGAAGGTGGAACGCGCTTGCTACGAGACTGTCGAGGATGCGGGGGAGTGCGCCCCTGAATGGCCACACCGTCCGCGTACCCCTGCTGAACGCCTCCCTCACGGACTGTGCGTGCGAGCGGAACGGTGTACTGTCATAGGGGTTATCGTGTTGATCGTGGGACCTTTCCGAAGTTGGGGGGCCATGCGGCCATGATTGTGGCCTTCAAGGTGCGGTTGATGTCTGCGGTACGAACCTGGAGCAGGTTGAACGCACCGTGCTCGGACCAGCGCATGTGCTGCGATCGTGCCATGCGCGCATTGACGATGAACTCGGCCCCGCTTTCGGCCAGCGAAGTGCCGACACGCTCGCCGGCTCGATGTCGCGCCGCGTAATCGACAAGGTTGGTCTGCGGGCTTTCGACGTAGTCTCGCAGCTTCTTAAGGCTCTGGCGGAGCGCCTTGGCCCGCGCCTTCCAGCTCTCCGTCTTCGGATCGCCGCGGTAGGTCTTCAGCTCCCCTTTGAGCGCCCGCTCGGCTTTCGACAACGCGTTTGCACGGCCGTTCGTTCCAAAGGTGGGCCACAGCCGGTGGCGCATTCGCTCGATCTTGCGCAGGATCGAGCGGCGGCTCGCTGCCAGCGACCGGTTGGGCTCGGGAAACGCCTGCGCCACGGCCTCGACATGCTGGATCCGCATCGATTGGTGGAACCAGTCGGTGACCGGCTTCGCGGGCGCCCCCAT
>JBCDFC010000310.1:0-4776 GCA_039178805.1 Pseudomonadota bacterium
CGACGCCCTTTTTCAGCGGATCGTCGTCCATCAGAACGGGATCTCGTCATCCAACTCGCTGCCGAAGCCACCCCGACCGCCGCCACCTTGGCCGCCGCCGCCACTGCTGCCACCACCCCCGTGGCCACCGCCGCCACCGCCGAAATCACCGCCGCCGCCCATGCGACCGCCGCCAAACTCCCCGCCGCCAGCACCGCCCCCGGCACCGGCGCCATCGCGGCCGTCGAGGAACGTCATTTCACCGCGATAGGGGCGGAGCACCACTTCGGTCGAGTAACGGTCCTGGCCGGACTGGTCCTGCCATTTGCGGGTCTCGAGCTGGCCCTCGAGATATACCTTCGAGCCCTTGCGCAGATACTGCTGCGCCAACCGCACCAGGTTCTCGTTGAAGATCGCAACACGATGCCACTCGGTCTTGTCGCGCATCTCGCCCGACTGCTTGTCGCGCCAGCGTTCGGACGTCGCCACGGAGAGGTTGCAGACCTGCCCGCCGTTCTGGAAGCTTCTGACCTCCGGGTCGGCGCCCAGATTGCCGATCAGGATCACCTTGTTCACGCTGCCGGCCATGCCGTTTCCTCCCGCAACTTTTCCAGCGGCGCCACTCTAACGGGCCGCGCAGCCGGCGCAATTGCGGATCGGCCTGACCCGCCGCTTACTCCTCTTCTTCGTCGCGGCTGCGTTCTGCGCGGGCGGCGAAGACGCCGATACCATAGCCCGCGGCACCGCTGAGAAGCGGCGTGAGCCAGGCGTCCGGGCCATCATCGAGGCCGAGGAGCGGGCCGATCAGCACCGCGATCACCCCGCCGACAAGCCCCGCCACGCCGTATTTCACCGGCAGTCCGAAACGGTCGAGCCCGCTGAACATCGTTGCCCCCCACCTGTATCGAACCCGCATTCTCCACCTTTTCGTAAGCATGATCCACGAAAACCGACGCCTGACCGGCGGGGGAGACGCATGAACAGGGACGACGTTCCTGGGACAAGGCAGGATGGGGACCGTGGGGAGCCACTCTGCATTCTTCACATCGGGGCGGAGAAGACGGGCACGACCTCGATCCAGGAGTCGCTGTTCCTGAACCGCGGGCTGCTGGCGGCGCGCGGCATCGGCTGGCCCGGATTTCTGGGGGAGCGGAACCATAAGCTGCTGGCCGCGGCAGCGCTGGCGCATGACAGTCCCGATGCTGCGATGATCGGGAATGCGTTCCATGGCGATCGCGCGGCCCATGCGACGTTCCGAAAGGGCGCAATGGCCGATCTATCGGCGCTGGCCACAGCCCATGATGCGATCATCGTCTCGAGCGAGGATCTGCAGCGCCTGCCTGCCGCCGCTGTATGGCGCCTCGGCGATCTACTGGCGCCGCATTTCAGTCGGTTCCAAGTCGTGATGTTCGCACCGCGCCAGGACGTTCTGGCGCTCCGGCGTCGGGCACAGCTTATCCGCTCTGGCCATGTGCCGGCCGGCGTGCTGCCGGCCTTGTCGACGGCGGAGGAACGCCGGTTCTACAACTATGCGGAGATCCTGAATGACTGGTCCGCCGTCTTCGGCGAAGGGTCAGTCCGGGTGGTCGCGGTCGGTCCGGGCAGTGCTGAAGCCTCGGCGGACAGCGTGGCGCTCTTCTATCGGACCCTTGGCGTCGAGGCCGACGGTTTCGCCGCGACGGCGCGCCTTAACCGCAGCCCCGATAGCGCAAGCCTCATGATCCTCGAAGCGCTCACTCTGCAGCATCCGAGGGCCGATCGACTGCGCGGTGTGCTGGAGCGTCGCCTTGCTTCCATCCCTCACTTCGAACTGCCGCCGGTGGGCCGCGATGCGGTTTACGCCTTTCTCGCCACTTTCGAGGGCTGCAACGAAGAGCTTGGCAGGAGATGGCTGGAGGGGGTGCGCCCATTCGACACGGCACCCGACGACTACCCCACCGATGACCCGGAGGGTGCGATCAGACTAGAAGCTGAACGACGGCTGCACATCCTTGTGGGCGAGGACGAGATGAGTTCCGCAGTGCGACCACTTATCGAACATGGGCTGCCAAGGATCGAACCACCGCAACTGCAGGGAGCCGTTACCGCACTGCAATAGATCCAAGTCGCAACTTGGCAGATGTTCGCTTTTTGTTTACCATTATGGCGACTCGCAACCTGCGCGCGCTGGCATATTTCATGGCGCTGATCTCAAGGGATGGGCGGCATGGCGGAACTGAAGAACATCTCGGTGCGGGGCGCGCGCGAGCACAATCTCACGGGCGTCGATGTCGACATCCCAAGGAACAGCCTAACGGTGATCACGGGGCTGTCGGGATCCGGTAAGTCGAGCCTTGCGTTCGATACGATCTATGCGGAGGGGCAGCGCCGCTATGTCGAAAGCCTCTCGGCCTATGCGCGGCAGTTCCTTCAGATGATGGAGAAGCCGGACGTCGACCATATCGAGGGTCTGTCGCCAGCGATCTCCATCGAGCAGAAGACGACGAGCCGCAATCCGCGCTCCACCGTTGGCACCGTGACGGAGATCTACGACTATCTGCGCCTCCTCTTCGCCCGCGCGGGCACGCCCTATAGCCCTGCCACTGGGCTCCCGATCGAGGCGCAGCAGGTCTCGGAGATGGTCGACCGGGTGATGACGATGCCCGAGGGCACGCGCGCCTATTTGCTGGCCCCCGTGATCCGCGACCGCAAGGGCGAGTATCGCAAAGAGTTCGCCGAGTGGCGGAAATCGGGCTTTCAACGCGTGAAGGTCGACGGCGAGTTCTACGACCTCGATGAGCCGCCGACGCTCGACAAGAAGTTCCGACACAACATCGACATCGTGGTCGATCGGATCGTGGTGCGCGAGGGGCTGGAGCAGCGGCTTGCCGACAGCTTCTCGACGGCGCTGGGCCTCGCAGACGGTATCGCGATCATCGAGACGGCGCCGCAGGCCGACGACGATGGAAACACGCCGGAGCCCGAGCGCGTGACCTTCAGCGAGAACTTCGCTTGCCCGGTCTCAGGCTTCACCATTGCCGAGATCGAGCCGCGCCTCTTCTCCTTCAACGCGCCCTTCGGCGCCTGCCCGGATTGCGACGGGCTCGGGCGTGAGCATTTCTTCGACGAGAAGCTGATCGTGCCGGACGACGCGCTCAGCCTCTCCGAAGGCGCCATCGCACCCTGGAACAAGTCAAAGACGCCGGTGTTCCGCCAGACGCTGGAGGCGCTCGCCGGTCACTACGAGTTCTCGCAGTTCACGCCATGGCGGAAGCTTCCGGCGCATGTGAAGCAGCTCATGCTGCACGGCTCTGGCGAGGAGAAGATCAAGTTCCGCTTCGACGACGGCGGCCGCGTCTACACCGTCAACCGCGTCTTCGAGGGCGTGATCCCGAACATGGAACGGCGCTGGCGCGAAACCGAGAGCGCCTGGGTGCGCGAGGAGTTCGAGCGCTACCAGGGCAGCCGCGCTTGCGGTACCTGCGGCGGGCACCGGCTGCGGGCCGAGGCGCTCGCCGTCAAGATCGGCGGGCGGCATATCGGTGAGGTCACACAGCTCTCGATCCGCGAGGCGCGCGACTGGGTCATCGGCGTGCCCGAGCATCTGACGAAGCAGAAGAACCAGATCGCGAGCGCGATCCTGAAGGAGATCCGGGAGCGGCTCGGGTTTCTGGTCGATGTGGGCCTCGATTATCTCACGCTCGCACGCGGGGCCGGGACGTTGTCGGGCGGGGAGAGCCAGCGCATTCGGTTGGCGAGCCAGATCGGCTCGGGCCTAACCGGTGTGCTTTATGTGTTGGACGAGCCGTCCATCGGCCTCCATCAGCGGGATAACGGCCGGCTCCTCGCTTCGCTGAAAGGTCTACGCGACCAGGGCAACACCGTGATCGTCGTCGAGCATGACGAGGAGGCGATCCGCGACGCCGATTATGTCCTCGATATCGGCCCCGGCGCGGGCGTGCATGGCGGTAAGATCATCGCGACCGGCACCCCGGCAGAGATCGCCGATACCGAGGGCTCGATCACCGGGGACTATCTCGTCGGCCGGCGGGAGATCGCGATCCCCGCGATGCGCCGGGCGGGGACCGGCGAGCGGCTGGTGGTGGAGGGCGCGTCCGGCAACAACCTGCAAGACGTTACGCTCGAGATCCCGGTTGGGACGCTGACCTGCATCACCGGCGTCTCGGGCTCCGGCAAATCGACGCTGATCAACGAGACGCTCTACAAACACGCGGCGAACAAGCTGAACGGGGCGCGCCAACAACCCTCGCCCTGCCGCACGGTGCGGGGCCTCGAATTCTTCGACAAAGTCATCGATATCGACCAGTCGCCCATCGGACGCACGCCGCGCTCGAACCCGGCGACCTATACCGGCGCCTTCGGCCCGATCCGCGACTGGTTCTCTGGCCTGCCGGAATCGAAAGCGCGCGGCTACAAACCCGGCCGGTTCAGCTTCAACGTCAAGGGTGGGCGCTGCGAAGCATGCCAGGGCGACGGCGTCATCAAGGTCGAGATGCACTTCCTGCCCGATGTCTACGTCACCTGCGAGACCTGCGGCGGCGCGCGCTACAATCGCGAGACGCTGGAGATCAAGTACCGCGAGAAATCCATCGCCGATGTGCTGGAGATGACGGTCGAGGACGGCGTGAAGTTTTTCGACGCGATCCCGATGATCCGGGGCAAGCTGGTGACGCTGAACGAGGTTGGCCTCGGCTATATCAAGATCGGCCACCAGGCGACGACGCTCTCGGGCGGTGAGGCGCAGCGGGTAAAGCTCTCGAAGGAGCTTGCGCGCAAGGCCACTGGGCAGACGCTCTA
>JBCDFC010000311.1:0-4723 GCA_039178805.1 Pseudomonadota bacterium
AGAATCCGCGCTATGCGGTGGCCGTGATTGTCGAGCATGGCGGCGGCGGCTCCAAAGCCGCGGCCCCCATCGCCCGCGACGTCCTGATGCACGCCCATTATGGGCCGGAGCCACCGCGTAGCGCTTATGCCCCGGGTCAAGCGCCTGAGCGTCCAGTCCTGCCGCCAGCGCCCCGGCCGGATGGCCCGCCCGAGAACTGGCGGCCAGCGGATGACGCGGCCGAGCCTGCTGCCTCGGGGATCCGGACCTGATGGCCGAGACCTTCCGCCGCCCCGCCGGCATGCCCCATCCCCAGCATCGTCAGGCCCCGCCGGGCCTCGGCGCGAAGCTCATGCGGATAGATTGGGGCCTGATGCTGGTGGTCGGCGCCATCGCAACCATCGGCTTCGTGATGCTCTACTCGGTCGCCGGCGGCTCGACCGACCCTTGGGCCTCGCGACAGATGACGCGCTTCGGCGTCGGCGTCGTGCTTATGCTGGTGATTGCGCTCATCGATATCCGCGTCTGGCGCTTCGCCTCCCCCTTCGCCTATGGCGCAGCGCTTCTTCTGCTCATCGCCGTCGAGTTCGTTGGCGTCACGGGGATGGGCGCGACCCGCTGGATCCAGGTCGGCCCGATTCAGCTCCAACCCTCCGAGCTCATGAAGATCGGTCTCGTCATGGCGCTCGCCCGCTATTTCGACTGGCTCGGGCCCGAACGCGTCAGCCACCCGCTCTGGCTCATTCCGCCCTGCCTCCTGATCGCCATCCCCATGGCGCTCGTGCTCAAGCAACCGGATCTCGGCACGGCGCTTCTCCTCGGCCTCGGCGGTGCGGTCGTGATGTTTCTGGCCGGCGTCTCGCTCTGGTACTTCATCGCCATCGGCACCGCCGGCGTCGGCGCGGTCTGGGCCGTCATCGCCTCTCGCGGGACCGAGCATCAGATCCTCAAGGAGTATCAGTACCGCCGCATCGAGACCTTCCTGAACCCCGATGCCGATCCCCTCGGCGCGGGCTACCACATCACACAGTCCAAGATCGCCATGGGCTCTGGCGGGCCCGACGGGCGCGGCTTTATGCAGGGCACGCAAAGCCGGCTCAACTTCCTGCCCGAGAAGCACACCGACTTCATCTTCACGACCTTGGCCGAGGAGTTCGGCTTCATCGGCTCCTTCTCGCTCCTCATGCTCTATCTGATCGTCGCAGACCTTTGCATTCTGAGCTGCATGCGCAACCGGGATCGCTTCGGCGCGCTCCTCACAGGCGGGCTCGGAGCGGCCTTCTTCTTCTTCTGGGCCGTCAACATGGCGATGGTGATGGGCCTGATCCCGGTCGTGGGCGTGCCGCTCCCCCTTGTCAGCTATGGCGGATCGGCCATGCTCGTGCTGCTGCTCGCCTTCGGCCTCATCCAATCCGCCCACGTTCACAGGCGCTAATCCATGAGTATTCCGACCGTCCTCTATGCCGGCAAACCCGCCGACCGCCCCGCCTACGCGCGTGCCCTGACCCGCGCCGCCGCCGATGCCGGGCTCGAGATCCGGCTTGTGATGGAGGCCGAAGAGGTCCCCCGCGCGGAGGTCGACTACCTCGTCTTCTCGGCCAAAGGGCCGATCACAGAATTCGAGGGCTTCGCCCGTCTCAAGGCGATCCTCAGCCTTTGGGCCGGCGTCGACGGAATCATGAAGCTGCCATTGCCCGAGCACGTCCCCCTCGTGCGCATGGTGGAGGACGGTCTGACCCTCGGCATGCTCGACTATGTGACGGGACATGTGCTGCGCCACCATCTCGGCATCGATCAGCATTTGGGCCGCGGTGCGGACATGCCCTGGTCGGCGGTCTTCCCCCCGCTCGCCCATGAGCGGACGGTGACGGTCCTCGGCCTCGGTGAGCTCGGCGCCATCTGCGCCGAACGCCTCGCGCTCAACGGCTTCAATGTTCGCGGCTGGGCCCGCAGTCAGAAAGACGTCCCCGGCGTCCAGTGTTTCGCAGGCCCCGAAGGCCTCGGCGCAGCGCTCGACGGGGCCGAGATCCTCGTGCTGCTTTTGCCGGACACGCCCGCCACCCGGCATGTGATCGACGCTGGGGCCATCGCACGCCTCGCCAAAGGGGCGGCCATCATAAATCCCGGCCGCGGCCCGCTCATCGACGACGACGCGCTTCTGGCAGCCCTCGATGCCGGTCAGCTCGACCACGCGACGCTCGACGTCTTCGACATCGAACCCCTGCCCGAAGACCATCCTTTCCGCGACCACCCGAACGTGACCGTGACGCCCCATATCGCGTCGGCAACCAGGCCTGAGACGGCTGCGGACGCGCTTATCGCACAGATTTCACGGGGCGAACGGGGCGAGCCCTTCCTTCACATTGTGCAGCGCACCCGAGGCTACTAGGTTCAGCGACGCGTCACATCGGGGGAGGCGTCGAATGCAGGTCACGGGGGCAGGACACGGGCGATGACTGCAGCGAGGACTGATCGCGAGCAGGGGAAGGATGAAAAGCGGCCGCGTCGCCGGCGGATGAGGATTCTACAGAGGGCACGCAACAACTTCCTGACCGGCATCGTCGTCGTAGCACCTGTCGTCGTCACGCTTTGGCTCACGGCCGCGACGATCTCATTCGTCGACAGCCAGGTGATGCCGCTGGTGCCGACCCCGTACCACCCGCGCACCTGGGTTGGCATCGATGTTCCCGGCTACGGCGTCCTCGTCTTTCTCATCTTCACGGTCATCGTCGGCTACTTCGCGAAGAAGGTCTTCGGGATGCAGCTCATCCGGTTCGGCGAGTCCATCGTCAACCGGACCCCGGTCGTCCGCTCGATCTACGGAGCGCTCAAGCAACTCGTCGAAACAGTGCTCTCGCAAAGCAAGACGACCTTTCAGGAAGCCTGCCTGATCGAGTATCCGCGCCGCGGCCTGTGGGCCATCGCCTTCATCTCGACGGATGCCAAGGGTGAGATCCCGCAGCGCACGAATGTCGGACGCTTGGTCAGCGTCTTCCTGCCGACGACGCCGAACCCTACGTCGGGATTTCTTCTGTTCGTGCCCGAGGAAGACGTCATCCCCCTCGATATGAGCATTGAGGACGCCGCCAAACTCGTCATCTCAGCGGGCCTCGTCGTTCCCCCCACCAAGGACGAACTCCTGGCCCGCTCCGAAGAAGTCCAAGCCCGCCGCCAACACTACGCCGAACTCGTAGCCCCCCGCGACGGCGATGAGTGATCCGACCTCACATCTGACATCGCTAGCGCGCCGCTCGATCTAACGTGTTCACGGGAACGGTATATTTGCCGGGATTGACCCGGCAATCGAGCGCCCAGGGCCGTGGATGCTCGGGTCAAGCCCGAGCATGACGTGACCACGTTAGTAAGCGAGTGCTCTAGAGGTAAACTGGCGCTGCGCCCGCCACGCAATCTTGGTCGCCAGGGCGCGCTCTGCGAGGCGTCATCGATAGGCGCGAATGACCTCTAAGAAGGTTTCGCCGAAGCGTTGGAGCTTCACGCGGCCGACGCCGTCGACGGCGGCCATGGCTTCGAGGGTGGTGGGGCGCGCTTCGGCGAGCGCGATGAGCGTGCGGTCGGGGAAGATCACGTAGGGCGGCACCGAGGCTTCGGTGGCGAGCTTGCGGCGGAGGGCGCGCATCTCCTCGAAAAGCGGCGCATCGTCCTCGGCCAGCACTGGCTTCGGCGCCCTCGGGCCGGCGCTGCCGCCCTGCCCCTTCCGCCGCCGCTCACCGCTCTCGGCGGGGCGGAGGACCACTTCGCGCGTCGCGCGCAGCACCTCCCAGCCGGCTTCGGTCACGTACCAGGCACCATGCCGCTCCCCATCGATCCCGCAAAGGCCCTGGGCATAGAGCTGGCGGAGCCACCCCTTCCAGGCCGCATCCGACCACTGCCGCCCGACGCCAAAGGTCTTCAGCCGGTCATGGCCCAGCCGCTCGATCCGCTCATCCGTCTCGCCCCGCAGGATCGAGACGACGTGGCCCATCCCGAACCGCTCGCCCGAACGCACCATGGCCGAGAGCGCCATCTGCGCAGGCTCCGTCCCATCGATCGTCGCGGGCGGCGTGCGGCAGGTATCGCAATTCGCGCAAGGGCCCGCCTCATCTCCGAAATAGGCGAGGAGCGGCACCCGCCGGCACGTCGGGCTCTCGGCAATCGCCAGCAGTGCGTTCAGCCGCGCATGATCGGCGCGCTTCCGCTCATCGGGGGCATCGGAGCTCTCGATGCGCGACCGCGCGAGCCTGATATCGTCGAGCCCGTAGAAGCAGATCGTCTCCGCCGGCAGCCCGTCGCGCCCGGCCCGCCCGATCTCCTGGTAATAGGCCTCCACCGATTTCGGGAGGTCCGCCTCGACCACGAACCGCACATCCGGCTTGTCGACCCCCATGCCGAAGGCGACCGTCGCAACCATCACCATATCGTCGGCGCGTGAGAACGCCCGCTGACGCGCCTGCCGCGTCTCCGCATCGAGGCCCGCGTGATAGGCCGCCGTCTGCAACCCGGCCCGCGCGAGCGCATCCGCCAGTTTCTCCGTCCGCGCCCGCGTCGCCGCGTAGACGATGCCGGAGCTGCCCTTGCGCGCCGTCACCCAGTCCACGATCTGCCGGTCCCCGCCCTGCTTCGGTTCGAAGGCGAGGAACAGGTTCGGCCGGTCGAAGCCGCGCAGGAAAACCCGCGGTCCCCGCCCCGGAAAAAGCCGCGCCAGGATCTCGCGCCGCGTCTCCTCATCCGCCGTCGCGGTGAACGC
>JBCDFC010000312.1:0-4660 GCA_039178805.1 Pseudomonadota bacterium
CGCCGATCTCGCCGGCGCCGATGTCTGCATCGTCACTGCTGGCGTGCCGCGCAAGCCCGGGATGAGCCGCGACGACCTCCTCGGCATCAATCTCAAGGTCATGAAGGCGGTGGGTGAGGGGATTGCGAAGCACGCGCCCGACGCCTTCGTGATCTGCATCACGAACCCGCTCGACGCGATGGTCTGGGCCCTGCGGGAGTTCTCGGGCCTGCCGCGCGAGAAGGTCGTGGGCATGGCCGGTGTGCTCGACAGCGCGCGGTTCCGGCACTTCCTGGCCGATGAGTTCAAGGTCTCGGTCAAGGATGTCACGGCCTTCGTCCTCGGTGGCCATGGCGACACGATGGTGCCGCTCACGCGGTATTCGGCCATTGGCGGTATCCCGCTGCCGGACCTCGTGAAAATGGGCTGGACGAGCCAGGAGCGGCTGGATGCGATCGTCCAGCGTACCCGCGATGGCGGGGCGGAGATCGTGGGCCTCCTGAAGACGGGCTCCGCCTTCTACGCCCCTGCGGCCTCCGCGATCCAGATGGCCGAGAGCTATCTTAAGGACCAGCGCCGCCTGCTGCCCGCGGCGGCCTGGGTCGAGGGCGCCTATGGATTGAAGGGCCTCTATGTCGGCGTGCCGGTGATTATCGGCGCAAGCGGTGTGGAGAAGGTCGTCGAGATCGAGCTCAACGCGGACGAGAAGGCGATGCTCGGCAAGTCCGTCGACGCTGTGCAGGGCCTCGTTGCCGCCTGCCAGGGCATCGATGAGAGCCTTAAGGCCTGAAGGGCTGATGCATCTCTTCGTCACGGGCGGCTCGCGGGGCATTGGCGCCGCGGTCTGCCGGTTGGCGGGCGCGGGCGGGCACACGGTCAGCTTCACCTACGGATCGAACGCGGCGGCCGCTGAGGCCACCGCCGGCGCCGTCGAGAAGGCGGGTGGCAAGGCGATGGCTGAGTGCGCCGATGCTGCCGACGCGCAGGCGCTCGCTGCGGCCTTCGATGCGGCGGAGGCGCGGTTCGGTGCGCTCAGCGGTGTCGTCGTGAATGCCGGGATCATCGGGCCCGTTGCACCGCTCGCCGAGATGGCGCCCGAGCGGATCGCGCGCGTTGTCGGCGTCAACGTCACGGGCGCGTTGCTGACGGCGCGGGAGGCTGCGCGCAGATTGTCCCCGGGTGGGGCTATCGTCGTCGTCTCCTCCGCCGCGGCGCGGTTGGGTAGTCCCGGTGAATTCATCGACTACGCGGCGAGCAAGGGCGCGACCGACACGATGACCATCGGGCTTGCCAAGGAGCTGGGGCCGAAGGGCATCCGTGTTAATGCCGTGCGGCCGGGGTTGATCGAGACCGATATCCACATCGACGCAGGCGCGCCGGATCGGGCAGCGCGTCTTGGCGCGAGCACGCCTCTCGGCCGCGCCGGTACGGCCGAAGAAGTGGCGGAGACGATCCTCTGGCTCCTCTCCGACAAGGCGCGGTATGTCAGCGGCGCGCTCCTCGATGTTGCGGGTGGACGCTGAAAGCCGAGGCCTGGCAAGCGCTTTCTGAGCAAACCCGCCCTTCGCCCTTTGCAATTGTCGAAGGGCGCTTCGGCCCACACCCTTAGTCTCACGAACGGGGCACCGAGAAGCGGAAGCCCCGGATGGGAGGAAACCCCGCGGCACCATGAGGTGAAACGGAGGTTTTCCGATGAGGCAGTCTAGCAACGACAAGCGTTCAGCGAATGATCGGCCAAGCATCGATCCGGGTGAGATCGAGCGGGCGGTACGTGCCGGCCGGCGCGCGAGGGCACTGGCTCTCCGGGCGATGGTGGCAGCGCTCTTCCGACGACGACCACCAAAGATCCGGCCGGCGCGACCGATCCACGGAGATGCCGTGAAGACTTAAGGCTCGGTTGGTTTTCCAGTGGTTGCAGTAGAACGGAACGAGCCTGTTCACGTCATCCCCGGGCTTGACCCAGGGATCCAGCAACACGGGCGTTGCGTTGCTGGGTTGCCGGATCAAGTCCGGCAATGACGGCACCGAATGTCTCGGCCAGACCACTGACACGTTGGGTCGTGGCTGGGCCAAGCCTGGGCGTGGCCCCAACCTTTCGGTGGGCCCGGGCCGCGGCGCGTTCGGAGGTGGGCGCGCGGAGACGCCGCGTGCCTGTGCCCTCGCCGCCGTGGCCTATCGCGCCATCTCCCACCTGCGCGATTGATGGAGTGAGCGGATGGCGATGGATGAGAGGCCTGGCGGGTCCGGCGGGCCGCGGCGTACCAGTGCGGAGCCCGCGGGTCGCTCTGTGCCCGCGGGGCGCATCGCGAGGGTTGCAGGCCTTGGCGGCACCGTCGGCGGGATCGCGGCCAATATGGCAGCGCGTGGCATCGGGGAGATAGCGCAGGGGCGGCGCCCGGCTTTCCGCGACCTGCTGCTCACGCCCGGCAATATCGGGCGGCTGACGGACGAGCTCGCGCGCCTCAGGGGTGCCGCGATGAAGCTCGGTCAGCTCATCAGTATGGATGCCGGCGACATGCTGCCGCCCGAGCTTGCCGAGATCATGGCGCGGCTCCGCATGGGCGCTGACCCGATGCCGCCCCAGCAGCTCAAGACCGTGCTGACCGAGGCGTGGGGGAAGAGCTGGCTCCGCCAATTCCGGAGTTTCGAGACAACGCCGATTGCTGCGGCCTCCATCGGGCAGGTGCATCGAGGCGTGACCAAGGAAGGTGCGCGGCTCGCCATCAAGGTGCAGTATCCGGGCGTGCGGGAGAGCATCGACAGCGATGTGGACAATGTGGGCACGCTGCTGCGCCTCTCGGGTCTCATGCCCGATGGCGTCGATCCGGCACCGTTTCTGGCGGAGGCGAAGCGGCAGCTCCATCAGGAGGCGGATTACGGCTACGAGGCTGGGCAGCTCAGGCGCTACGCGGCGCTCATGGAGGGGCTCGACGACTATCGCGTGCCAGCCTTGCACGAGCCGCTCTGCACCCGCGAAGTGTTGGTGATGAGCTATGAGCCGGGCGAGGCGGTCGAGGCGCGGCTGAGTGCGCCGCAGGCGGAGCGGGACCGGATCGCGCATCTCCTCCTCGATCTCTGCTTTCGTGAGATCTACGGCTTTGGGCTCGTTCAGACCGATCCGAACTTCGCCAATTATCGCTACGACCCGGAGACGTCGCAGATCGTGCTGTTGGATTTCGGCGCTTCGCGGGAGGTGCCGGGCGAGATGATGGCGCCGATGCGCGCGCTTATGCAGGCGGCGATGGCGGATGATCGCGCGGCCATGGCGGAGGCGGCACTGGCTGTAGGCTTCGTGGGCCCCGAGACGCAGGCGCATCACACGGAGGGTGTCGTCGCGATGATGGCGATGGCGGTCGAACCCTTCCACACCAACGCGCCCTATGACTTTGCGGCGAGCGATCTCACCGATCGGCTGCGCGAGGCGGGGACGGAGCTCGCCCTGGACCGCAGTTTCGAGCACGTGCCGCCGATGGATCTCTTGTATTTCCAGCGCAAGCTTGGGGGCATGTACATGCTGGCGACGCGGCTCGGTGCGCGGGTCGATCTTGGCGCGTTGATCGCGCCCTGGCTCGAGGCGCCGGCGATGCCGTCGGCGGTTGCTGCGCGCGAGCGGGCGGGGTAAACCGCGCTCGCACGGGGCCGACCGGCGCCGTTCGACGCGCGCCCGCAGGCCCATCCGGGCATCCCGCCGGGCATTACCCGAGGGCTCTCCCATGAACATCCACGAATATCAGGCCAAGCAGATCCTCAAGGACTTCGGCGCCCCCGTATCGCGCGGCGTGCCCGTGATGGAGGCGAGCCAAGCGCGCCGGGCGGTCGACGAGCTTGGTGGGCCGGTCTGGGTTGTGAAGGCGCAGATCCATGCGGGCGGCCGCGGCAAGGGCCATTTCAAGGAGAGCGAGGCCGGCGAGAAGGGTGGCGTGCGCATCGCCAAGAGCGCCGATGAGGCCGTGGCCTTTGTCGAGCAGATGCTGGGCAAGACGCTGGTCACGCATCAGTCGGGTGCGGCCGGCAAGCAGGTCAACCGCATCTATCTCGAAGAGGGTGCGGCGATTGCGAAGGAGTTCTATCTCTCGCTCCTCGTCGACCGGGAAACCTCGCATATCTCGTTCATCGCCTCGACCGAGGGCGGCATGGATATCGAGGAGGTAGCCGCCGAAACGCCGGAGAAGATCCTCACCTTCTCGGTCGATCCGGCGACGGGCGTGATGCCCTATCACGGGCGCAAGATCGCAAAGGCGCTGGGGCTCGAAGGCCAGGCGGCGAAGGACGCGATCAGGCTGACCTCGACGCTTTATCGGATGTTCGTCGAAAAGGATGCGAGCCTTGTCGAGATCAACCCTCTGATCCTGACCGAGGAGGGGCGTCTCGTCTGCCTCGACGCGAAGATGAACTTCGATTCGAACGCGCTTTACCGTCAGAAGGACGTGATGGGGCTGCGCGACGAGACGGAGGAGGATCCGAAGGAGCTCGAAGCCTCGAAGTTCGATCTCAATTACATCGCGCTGGATGGTGAGATCGGCTGCATGGTGAACGGCGCGGGCCTCGCCATGGCGACAATGGATATCATCAAGCTTTATGGCTCGGAGCCCGCGAACTTCCTCGATGTGGGGGGGGCGGCGCGACCAAGGAGAAGGTGACCGAGGCCTTTAAGATCATCACGTCCGACCCGAATGTGAAG
>JBCDFC010000313.1:0-4585 GCA_039178805.1 Pseudomonadota bacterium
CAGTGTTTAGCGGAAGAGCCTAAGTCGACCTACATTATACTGGAGATTTATTACTCCGAGGCGACGAAATGAAGTTGCAGCTACATCTATTTGGAAGCTTCCTTGCAGAGATCCCAGGCAGAGGGCGCATCGCACTGAGCGCAAAACAGCAAGCTATGCTGGCGGTCGTTGCTCTGTCGAACGGTGGCGCCTGTTCGCGAAGCCGGCTTCAAGCGCTTCTCTGGGGGCGTTCGGATCCCCTGCAAGCTCAGTCTAGCCTTCGAACGGCTCTCTCGGATTTGAAGCGGCGGCTCGGGCCTGCTGCTGAAGCGATGCATGCTACCCGAACTGACGTTCAGTTGGACTTCGACAAGATCGATCTGCAATTAGAGCCCACCGCAGGTGAATTGCTTGAAGGCATCGACATTCCGGGTGCCGATGCATTCGAGGACTGGCTGAGGCGCGAGCGGCGGCGCGATCACGGGCAGAGCGCGGACTTTCCCGTACGAGAGAGCAGCCTGCTGCTGCGGGCCGAGATACCCGATGAAATGGTCCTCGTCCTGCCGTTCACCTTATCGAAATTCGCGGCTCAGCAGACGCCGCTCGGTGACGCGATCGCGGAGGACGTTGCGCGCCGGGTCTCCAGAACACGGCTGATCGACGTGATCTCGCATCTCTCGGCACGCGAACTCTCCCAGCGGCGCGACGGGATGCCGGGCGCGACCGAATTGGGCGTCAGTTACGTGCTGAGTGGCAGCATCAGCGAAACCGCGCACGGCATCGAAGCAGTGGTAGATCTGCATGATCTCGCGCGGCGACGCTTGCTCTGGAGCCGCGAGTTCTTCTGCAACCCGGATGAGCCGTTCCTGCATCCGGACTCGATCACCTCCGAGATCGCGCGGCAGGTTCTTTTCACGATTTGCGACCGGGCCACGCAAGCAGCCCGCGCCCGACCGCTGCACAGCCTGACAAGCCAGGCCCTGCTGATCGCCGCCGTTGCCGAGATGCACTCGCCAAGCCCCGAGCGGTTCGTGCACGCCGGGACACTTCTGGAAGAAGCGCTTCGCAGAGATACGAAACAGGCGGACCTATGCGCGTGGCGTGGCAAGTGGCACGTGATGCGAGTCCAGCGCTCGCTCTCGCCTGCCCCCGACAGGGATCGCAGCGAGGCGCTCGCATTCGCGTCCCGGGCACTCGATCTCGACCCGCACTGCGTCCTTGCACTCACGACCCGGGGATTTGTCCACAGCCATCTCATGGCGGACTTCGAGACCGCCGAGAACGAATACAGGGGCGCCCTGACAATCGACCCGAGCCACGCGCTGGCGCAGCTCCTCCTCGGCGCGGTCTCAGCGTTCCGCGATGTTCCCGACAAGGCGATCGCGCATACCGAACGGGCACGCCGGCTGTCGCCGCTCGACCCGGAATCCTACTACTACGACTCGCTCAGTGCGACAGCACAGCTTTGCGGCAAGCACTTCGAGGCGGCGCTGTCGCTCGCCGAGCGCTCGCTTGCTGTCAATCCAAACCACCCATCGACCCTGCGTGTGCGCGTTATCGCCCTTCAGATGATGGACCGCGGCGACGATGCGCGCCAGGCGGTGCGCGATCTTCTAGCGATCGAACCGAAATTGACGGTCGGCGGATATCTCTCACAACACCCCGCGGCGCAAAGCAAATCGGGGAAATTGTTCGCCGACGCATTGGCGGAGGCAGGCGTACCGAAGTGAAGTCTCTGTTTTTGATGCACTCTGAAAGGACTTTCTGATGCCTACATCTGGCGGATACGGTGGCTATGGCGGATACGGTGGCTATGGCGGATACGGTGGCTATGGCGGATACGGTGGCTATGGTGGTTACGGCGGATATGGCGGCTTGGCGGTCGGTCTCGATGCGGGCATCGCCGCCGCAGGTGCGCCCATCCCCTACGACCCGGCCATGGTCACCGGCCTGATCGTTGCTGCGGACGGTATATCGACACCTTGGCAGGAAGGGCGGGACAGACAGCACCTGCCGGGCGACGATCCGACGCTGATGGAACTTTGGGCCCCGTGGGTGCGGGGTTTCATCCTGTCGACTGAGGTGCTGCCCACGATCAACTTCACGGTAGAAGGTGACGGCGATGTAACGCTCCATGCCATGAAACGGCAGGTGTCGGGCAGCAGCTTGCGCGTCGTCGGGCGCCAGATGCTGGAGATCAAGCGTCCCAACGAGCACAAGTTCCGGCAACAGCTCGACCTCGTCCGGGCACACACCGATCTCCGCGCGGACCGACAGGCCGAGATCATCTCGCAACTGGGCTTCCCGACGCCCTATTTCGGCTCGATCGTATCCCTGCATCCAAGCCGCGACGCGCGGGTGCTCGAGCTGATCGCGGTGGTCCAGGGCCTAGGAGCGACGATCTCGATGCGGACCAAACATGCGCTCGCCTGCCGCCGCCCGGACGAGTTGTCGGATCAGATCATGCCGATGATCCCGACTCCCGGCCACGGCTCTTTCCCCGCCGCCCATGCGGTGGAAGCCTTCGCCGTGGGGGAGTTGCTCAAGATGCTGTTCTTCCCCGGCAGCAATGACGCCGACGAACGCGGACGCAAGGCGCTGGACCGGCAGGCGGCGCGTGTCTCGCAGAACCGGGTCATCGCCGGGGTGCACTACCCCGTCGACAGCTACCTCGGCGCCGTGCTTGGCCGCATGTTGACCCATCATTTGGCACTGCTTGCAGACCAGAGCGCGCCTGTCCTCAGGGTGAAGTTCGCCGGTGACCGCTTCGATGGCGAGGAGGACTTCGACCACCGCGCCATCACGCCCGACGATGGTGAGGTGGGGCTCAAGCGCAAGCACCCGGAGCTGTCGGTGGCGCATGTCCGGGCAAGCCTTCCCCCCTCAGCACCGCTCAGATGGCTTTGGGAGGAAGCCAAGCACGAGATCGCGCTGCGCAACGACCCGACGAAGCGGCGCGACGGTCCGGCAGATTCCGCGGTGGAAGACCCGTCATGAGTGGCTTCGAGTGGGTGGCTGAAGACGGCGGCGACGTCTTCAGCCGGGACCCCTACGGTGACTGGGCCAGCCGCCTGGGCGCCGATTTCCTGATCGACTACAAGGGCGATCTGAAAGGAAACGACGGGTTGCCATGGCTCTTCGCGGTCCTTAGCCGCGGCAGGCTGCCAGACGTGAAGCGCAGGTTCCGCGTGCCCTTCTACGGCGAGGACAGCGCGGACACAGAAGCGATCGGTCCCGATGGGCTTCAGCTCGCTGCCCTGACGGCGGAGGAGACGCGTAATCTGTTCAGTGTGCTGGAGGAAGCCCCCGAGCTCGTGATCCCGCTGGCGCTCCGGCGGGACTCCGCTGCTCCGGAGAGGCGGGACGGGGACGCCGCCGTGGTGGCAGCGGCAGCGGACAGTCGCGAGGCGGAGGCGGCAGGGGACGACCGGGCCTTCAGAAACCCGAGCCTCGCGGGCGTACGGATCCAGGACGGCGACACGATCTGCTGCGTCATCGATCATGCGACCGTGTTCACACACGAGAACTTCCGGGTGAGCTCCAATCCTAACGATGCTGACCACCGCAAGACCCGGGTTCTGTGGGCCTGGATGCAGGAGGGGCAGTACCAACGCCGCGACAGGCTGCCGTTCGGCGGAGCGGTGACCAAGCCCGAAATTGACGCCGTCCTCGGCGACACCGACGACCCCGAGGAGATCATGCGCCGCGTCGGACTCGCCGATCTTGCCCGGGATCAGCAGCCGGTCACGCTGTCGCGCATGTCTCACGGAACGGCGGTCGCCGACATCGCGGCGGGTGAGCCCGTGAACCAGACGGCCTCGCTGCGGAGCCCCGGCGCGCAGCACGGGAACACCAACTGGATCATGAGTGTCGGCCTGCCCTCGTTCGCGAACTGGGATCATTCCGGCGCGGGTCTGGTGGTCTTCGTCACCTTTGCGATGCATCACCTGTTCCATCGGGTCCGCCAGGTGATCCAGCAGTCGAGCGGGGTGCGCAGGCCACGCATCGTCATCAACCTGAGCTACGGCATCTCAGGCGGGCCGCATGACGGCACCGGCTTGTTCGAACGGCACATCGATGCGCTGATCGAAGTCTTCAAGGATCAGTTGGCTCGCGACGGGATCGAGCCCAGGGTGGCGCTGACGATGCCGAGCGGGAACGGCTTTCAATCCCGCCGGCACGCCAATGCCAAACACCCGGCCGACGAAAAGGCCGCACCGCGGCGGCGGCGCAAGGTGGAGCTTGAGCTGCCTTGGCGGCTGTCTCCCGGAGACCGAACATCGAGCTTTCTCGAGGTCTGGCTGCCCGGGGACGCCAGACGCGCCAAGCTCACCGTCACGCAGCTCGGGGGGGAGGCGACGGAGTGGGATCTCGGAGACCTCGGCCCGAAGGTGGATCTCGAAGCCCGCCTGCTGAGGCGCCATGGCCAGATCGTGGGCCGGCTGAGCTATGACCAGCCCCTCTTTTCACCCAATCTCAGGCGGCTGGTCCTGGCGGTCGCCCCGTCGGATACCACGGCGGCGCCCGGATACCGTGTGCCCGGCCCCCAGGGCCTCTGGCACGTCGTAGTCGAGGCCAGGATCATGCCCGGTGAGGATCTGCGGGC
>JBCDFC010000314.1:0-4522 GCA_039178805.1 Pseudomonadota bacterium
CGGCGCCTTTGTTGTTCTGCCTGCACCCACGGAAGGAACTCTCGATTTCAGAGGGGTCGGCGGCCTCGAAGACGTTAAGCGAGACATCGAGCGCCGAATTATCGCTCCATTCAAGCAATCGAGCTTGCTTGCGCGTTTCAAGAAACGGGCCGGCGGCGGCGTCCTGCTCTATGGTCCTCCGGGGTGTGGCAAGACACTGATCGCCAGGGCGACGGCGGGCGAATGCGGTTTCGAGTTCGTACCCGTTAAGATATCGGACGTTCTCGACAGCCCGGTGGGCGCCTCAGAAAGGCACCTTTCGTCGTTCTTCGAGCGCGCACGCCGCAAAGCGCCAGCGGTGCTTTTCTTCGACGAGATCGATGCTCTTGCATCGAAGCGCACGACAACATCAGCGACCCATCAAGCGCAACTCGTGAGCCATTTCCTTGCGGAGATGGACGGTGTTGATGCCAAGAACGAAGGTGTCCTGCTTCTGGCGGCAACGAACATCCCTTGGGCGGTCGACAGCGCCTTTCTGCGCCCGGGCAGGTTCGATCGGATGTTCTTCATCCCACCGCCCGATCGGTCCGCTCGCGAGGCAATCCTGAAACTGGAACTGGGAGAACGACCCATCACCTCGGGGCTGCGTGTGGAGCATATCGCGGCGTCGACTTCTGGGCTGTCGGGCGCGGATCTGGCGCTGATCGTCGAGCAGGCGGCAGACCTTGCAATAGACGCAACCTTGGCACGCGGCAAAGAAGTCCCGATCAACGATGGCATGCTGGCGCAGGCCGCCCGGGGTGTCCATTCCTCGGTCACGGATTGGCTGACGACGGCGCGCAACCATGCGACCTACGCCAACGAAAGCGGACGCTACGACGATGTACTGAGCTTTCTGAAGAAACACGGACATTGAACACAATGCCTTACGTCATACCGGCCGATGTCCTGCCTGGCAGTAGGCCGAGGCTCATCGCGCCAGCGATCACGATCATGGCGGTGTCCTTCGCTGCCAGCGCGCTCCTTGGCTTCGTTTGGGCAGGCCTGAACGCGGTCTTCCTAGGCTGTCGCGATGCGCGCCGGCAGTGGGCTGTGCTCGCAGCCGGTTTCGTGGCTGTCAAAGGAGCGCATCTGGCAGCGCTCTGGCTGCGTGAAGTCGGCGATGCTGACAGCCTACCAGCGCTCGGCGCAGACTTGCTCGGGACGCTGTCCGTCTTCCTGGGGATCGGCGTCATCATTTATCTCTTCGACAGGCAACAGCTGCTCTATGGTTTCCACAGTCGCGCGCGTTGGAAGCTTTACGGCATCCCGGCCGCCATCGGCCTTTTCGCACTGTCCCTGGTCCTGCGCGGCGCGGTCCCGGACGATATGCCCGCACTGAAGTTACTCCTCGGCGGCGTGCTAGGCGGGGGTTGAAACGATGTCCGATCTTTCAATGGCGATCGATGCCAGCAACCGCGGCGATCACTCCCGCGCCCTTGAGCTCTTTCAGCGTGTGCTCACTAAGGAGCCTGAGAACGCCTATGCGCACACGCATTTAAGCATGTGTCTGCTGTCACTCCGCCGCCCATTCGCCGCGCTGGAAGAGACGAAGCGTGCATTGGCTGCAGATCCAGAGCTTGCCCTCGCACATGTGGGACATGCTCGGATCGCGACGGCGTTGAACGATCGCGAAGGAGCGCGGGCATCCATTGCCGAGGCGTTGCGGCTTGATCCGACGAATGCCGATGCGCTCGTGGTACGTTGTGTCGCCGCGCTTCGGGATCGGGATGTTCCGGCGCTGCGAGAAGCGGCAACTGCTCTGCTGAAGCAAAGACCCACCGACACCCAAGGGCACTTCGCTCTCTCCCGCGCCGCCTCGCTCAGTCGTGACGGGACTACAGCGGAAAAGCATGCGCGGGATGCTTTGCGGATCGACCCTGACGACACACTCGGCCATCTCGCTATCGGTTGGGCGTTCTGGGCGCAGGGCGATCTGGCGCGGGCTCGCGACGCAGGTCTCAGCGCGCTCGCAACGTCGCCGAACTCAAACGCAGCGCGGGAACTCTTGACTACCGTGGAAGCACAACGAAGACCATTTAGCGGTTGGTTCTACCGTATTGGCATATTTTTTAACTCGATTTCAGCAAAGAAAGCCTTGATCTATGTTGTATCGCCGCTCTTCATTTATATGTCGGCGGCCGATGTGCTGCATTTTCTCGGTTATGAGCGGCTCGCCCTCAACTTCTGGTTCGGCATTATCGCTGTCAGCACACTAGTTATCGTTGCACTGAGTATGTACACAAAGGCAATGAAATCAATGGCAAAGTCAGCAAGACTGCGCCGTAATTACTGATTTACTTATGTAATGCGGCACCCACTGAAAGACGAGCGCCTGATCGAAAGGAGGCCAACATGCTGATCCGGCCCTTGGTTCTCATCGCGTTGGCGCTTGCCTTCTATAGCTTGCCTGCATCGGGTCAGGTCAAAATCACACGCACAGAGTTTCCTCACGTCGAGTGGCATCCACCTGAATTGAAGGCTGGTCAGATCGCAGGCACTGCCACAGATGACTTCACTGACATCTTGCCGATCAGCGAGGACTACTTTGTCGACTGGGTGTTCTGGGACGAGGAGCGCAACGATGCCTGTGTGCTCAAAATCAAGATGCAACATGTGCACAATGGGGAGCGGATCACCTTCGAGACTTACGACCGCTGCGACACCTATGCGAACTGGAACTTGTTCGAGCCTCTCACCCATGGGCGTTGGGTGAACTTCACGCATGATGGGCTCATACGCGGTGGCTTCGGATCGGGCCTTTCGCTCTGTATCAACAACGGCAAAATGAAGGGTCTGCGCACCGAGAGTATCGAGCCACGCGGTGAGATCGTTTTCGTCGAGGAAACGGAGACGCTGATTCGCCAGAAATTCGTCCCGACGCTGATCCCCGTGCCGGGTGTGCTCGATCAGAGCGAGACGCAAGGCGACGTAGAGCTCTGGTCGCCGCTCGGTTTCCTGCCCGAGGGAGAGGGCCTGCCCGGCGAACGCGGCGTCCTTGGCGAAAAGAAATTTACGGCGAACTGCAAGAAGAAAAAGGGGTGGACGGAACCCGCTCGCTGCAATCCCGACAACCGGATCTTCGAGAGCGCAATAACAGGACTACGGGTCTTCTACCGCGACGGACGGACTATCGTGGGCATGCAACCCTTCTGCTCGCGCCTCCGTCTGACGGGCGCGCTCCTCCGCCCGCTCGATGCAACCGAGCCTTCTGGCGGCCCGAACACGAACGCCCGCACCCGCCCCGACACACTGAAACGCCGTCAGCAGTTGGTGCCGAAACGGGGCCTCACTCAGTAAAACGCGCATCTGCAAACACTGTGGTTGAGGTGGCGTAGCCGCAACATGACGATGCCCGGGAGGCGTCAGCGCGTGGGCGGGTGGGGTGGTGCGAGGTCTTCACGCTCGAGGAACGTGTCGTCGGTCAGGCTTTCTAGGAATGCGCGGAGAGCTGCGCGCTCCGCCTCGGTGGCGCGGAAGCCGCGGACGAAGTGGGACTTGCCGGGATGCAGGCGTCCGTCGCCTGCGAAGGGGCCGCCCTCGATCAGGCGTCCGCCGGCTGCATAGTGATCGATGACCGCGTCCAGTGTCAGCAGGCTGCCATCGTGCATGTAGGGGCCGGTCACCTCAATATTGCGGAGCGTCGGCGGTCGGAAGAGGCCGCGGTGGCGCCGGTTCTGAGTGTGCTCGAAAAGGCCCTGGTCATGGGCCGGATAGTCACCGGTATTGCCGACATTGTAGAGGCCGTTCGAGAAGAAGTGGAACGGACGAGCGCCCGGATCGGTCTCGGCATCCACATAGGCCGTCGTGAGCATCACGCCGCTATGGCAGTGGAAGCACTCGAACCGCTCCCCGTTGAACAGCGCGAGGCCCTGGCGGGCAGGCGGGCTCAACGCCGTCTCATCGCCGGCGAGGTAGCGGTCATAGGGTGTGGCGAAGCTCGTCATGGTGCGCACAAAGCTTGCGAGCGCGAAGACGATCTTGTTGAAGCTCGGCTCGGGCGCATTGGGAAACGCAGCCGCGAACATCGCCTGGTAGCCGGGATCGCTGGCGAAGCGGGCAAGCACCTCGGGCGCGTTGGCGTCGTTGACGCCGAGCTCGACCGGCCGATCCGAGCGGATCGGGATGTGGATCTGCGCCTCGAGCGTCGTGAGCGACGGGCTTGCCCAAGTGAGCGTCGGCAGCCAGGCGAGGTTGACGAGCGCCATGGAGTTACGCGGATGAGGCTGTCCGGTGGAACCCGTCGGGCGCCTTTTGCCGTCAGCGAAGGCGCGTTCCGGGAAATGGCAGCTCGCGCAGGACTGTGTGCCGTTGCCGGAGAGACGTTGGTCGTAGAAAAGATGACGGCCGAGCGCGATCTTCTCGGGCGTGAGCGGATTTTCGGACGGGATCGCCGGCAACGGGATATGCGGCGGCAGGCGCAGCATGCTGCGCAGATCCGGATGCCCCCCAGTCGAAGCATTCGCCGCGATCATCCCGAGGAGGGCCGCGACGATCAACGCCG
>JBCDFC010000315.1:0-4310 GCA_039178805.1 Pseudomonadota bacterium
CTAACTTCAAGCCCCATCTGGTCGCGCCGACCGCCTCCTCCGCTGCGGCCAATGCCTGGACCAGCGCTTGAGCCTTTGCCGCACGCGCCGTCTGTCGGCGCTCCGCAGCCTCGGCCACCGCTTCCGCTACGCCAAGCTGCATCGCCAGAAATTTCAGGGGCTTATCGCTCATTTCTGCTGTTTCGCGCGCAGATCCTCGGCGAAGAGGATCGCGGCGGCGACGGCCCTGTAATGTTCGGGCTCGATCTCTGCGCCGATGGGCGTGCCGTGAAAGAGGGCCCGTGCCGTCACCGGGTCACGATGGATCGGGACGCCTGCCTCCTCCGCCCGCTCACGGATCCGGGCCGCGACCTCATCCGCCCCCTTGGCCGTGCACTTGGGCGCCTGCGCACCGCCCCGCTCCCAGGCGAGCGCGACGGCGACATGGGTCGGGTTCGTGATCACCACCGCCGCATCCGGCACCGTATCCAGCATCCGATTGCGCGCGATCTCTTCCGCGCGTTCCCGGCGGCGCGCCTTGAGCTGCGGATCGCCCTCGGATTCGCGCAGTTCTTTCTTCATGTCCTCATGGCTCATCCGCAGCCGCTTCTCGTGCTGATGCCGCTGCCAGAAGAAATCCGCGAGACCCACGACGATCGCGACCGCCATAGCACCTGCCAGCACGTTCCAAAGCGGCTCCTCCAAGAGCCTCGGCAAAAGCCGCGCCCGAAGATGGGCGCCACCGCCGATCTCCCCGGCGAGCCCGACCAACGTGATCGAGAGGCAGATCAGAAGGAGCGTCAGCTTCGCCGTGCTCTTCGCGAACTCTCCCAAACCATGGGGCCCGTATTTCTGCCCGGCGTTCTCGATGGGTGAGATGCGCGAAAGCTTGGGCATGATCTTGTCGCCAGCGAAGACGATGCTCCGCGTCGCGATGAGATAGATGATGATGAGCGCCGCGGGCCCAATCATGACGGGTGCCGCAGCGGTCGCCATCTCGACCGTAAGCGCGGCCCATAGCCCCGGCTCCCCAGCCAGCGCGCGCATCCCGAACCGCTCGGGATCGTGCAGCATCGGCGCGAGGGCGAGCGCCGAACGCTCCGCCGCCCAGCGGAGCGTGAGCGCGAAGGCAACCGCGACCCCGAGATAGGCGATCGCGGCCTGCGCATCCGGTGCACGGGCAAGGTCACCCTTCCGCCGCGCTTCCTCACGCCGGCGTTCGGTCGCTGGAAGCGATTTCTCCTGGGACTGATCGCCCTCCTCGCTCACTGCCCGATCCCGGTCGCGAGCGGGTCGGCAGCGATGGCGGCCGCCACGCTCAGCCAGCGGGCGAAGAGCTCGGGGAGCGCGTACCACAATGTGCCAAGACCGAGGCCGACGAGGAGCGGCACGCCCACGAGGGCCACGAGAAGCTGCGGCATAGCTCGGCTGAGCGCACCGAGCGTGAGGTTATAGGCAAAGCCTGCGAGCACGAAGGGGACGGCGAGACCGAGGCCAAGGGCGAAGGCCTCGCCCGCACGCGCCGTCGACCACTCCGCCGCCTCCCCGCCCGCGATGCCGAGACCGAAGGGCAGCGCCCCGTAGAGGCCTGCGATAGCACCGACGGCGTCGATATGGAGCCCCATCAGGAGCGCGAGCGCGATACCGGCCATGGCAAGGAGGCTCGCCAGCGACGGCTCCGCCTCACCCGCGATCGCATTGCCGAAGATGTGGCTGATGGTCATGCTTTGCGAGGCGATCGTGCCGGCGATCTGCAACGCCCAGATCAGAAACCTGAAGGCGAGCCCGATCACGAGCCCCGCCGCCGCCTCCGCGATCAGCACGAGGATCAGCGTGACGGGTGAGAGCGTGAGCCCATCGGCGAGGCCTGCCAGAAGAGGCGCGAGAAGCCATGCCAACAAAAGCGCGAGCCCAAGGCGGATCCGCATGGGCACCGCCCGCTCGCCAATGCCGGGAAGGTAGAAAAGCGCGGCAACGATCCGCGCGAAAAGCCCCGCCGCCGCGAGCATATGCGTCGAGACGACACCCGTAAGAAGCGCGAGTAGCCCGATCAGCACATCCTCTTCGCCGCCGGTCATCAGGCGCCCGCGATGTGCACGGACTTTAGCACGCGGCTGTCCCCACCAGAGAGAGCGGCGTCCGCGTGCCGATCTCCTCGTAGGAGAGAACCGGGTTGCTGATCCCCTTCGCCTCCAACACCTCGCTCAGGAACCGGCGCCGCCGCGCGCTGGTGGCGACCGCTGCGGTAACGCCCCGCCGCGCCGAAGTGGCCAAAGCGGCGCGCACGCTCTCAGCCAGGCGATTGAAGGCATCGGGTGGCAAGGCGAGATCGAGCGTAGGCGCGGTTGCAAGCCCGACGCCGCCGGGAGCGGCACCACCAGCCGCTGCCGCAACCGGCTCCTGCACCGGCTGCTCGTGCCGCTCGAAAAGCCGTTCCCACCCCTCGTCGAGCTGGACGAGCGGCAGCCGACCATCGGCATCGGCGAAGCGTGCGACAATCGCAAAGGCAATGCGTCGGCGCACATGCTCGACCGTCGCATCGAGGGCGAGCCCCGCACCCCGTGCCTCCGCCGTCGCCTCAAGGATGAGCTGCAAGTTGCGGAGCGGCACGCGTTCTTCGAGGAGCCCGCGCAGTATGGCTTGGAAGAGGTCATGCGGCACACGCTCCGGCACGAAATCATCCACCAGGCGGCGGTTCGCTTCGGCCCGCGCCGGGTCGGAGGGTCTGCAGAACTCGTCCAGCAACCGACGGACCGCCCGCCGCGTACAGAGCCTGCCGAGATTGCTCTTCACGGTCTCCAAGAGATGGGTCGCGACCACCTCGGCAGGGGTGATCGCGGGCAGGCCAAGAACATCGGCCGCTTCCTGCGCCTCCGCCGGGATCCAGCGGGCTGGCGCGCCATAGACCGGCTCTGAGACGTCGCGCCCGGGCGTCTCCAGCGTCGTATCCTCACCCAGCAGCACCATCACGCAGCCGGGCTCAAGTTCCGCCCGGCCGACTTCGATACCGTGGATCAGAACCGTGTAGCTCTTCTCGCCCAAGAGCGGATCATCCGTCAGCCGCACCTCGGGCATCACGAAACCGAACTCCGTCGCGATGTGGCGGCGCATATTGACGATGCGCGCATCGAGGCCGGCGGCGGGGGCGATCATCGCAGGCAGAAGCGTCGGGTGGAAGCGAACATGAATCTCGTCCACGTCCAACAGATCGCCGAGCGGCCGCTCCCGCCCCTGCAATGTCTCGGGTTCGGCCTCTTCGGGCGCTTCCTCGGGCAAAGCCTCCGCCGAGCGTTGGGCGAACCACGCAACAGTGCCGAGCGCTAGAGCCCCTGTCAGAAACGGCAGAAAGGGCAGGCCTGGCACGAAGGCGAAGAGCGCCATCAGCCCCGCCACGGTGCCGAGCGCCGCGGGATAGGCGCCAAGCTGCCCCGCCAGCGCCCGATCCGCCGTACCGATCACCCCGCCTTTCGACAGCAAAAGCGCCGCGGCGATCGAGGTGATGACCGAGGGGATCTGGCTCACCAGGCCATCGCCGACGGTCAGGATCGCGTAAGTCTCGACCGCCTCCATCAGGCTCAAACCATGGGCTCCGATACCCATGGCAAGGCCCATCACGAGATTGAGGAGCGTGATCAAGAGCCCTGCTACCGCATCGCCCTTGACGAATTTGGAGGCGCCGTCGAGCGAGCCGTAGAAAGTCGTCTCCTCTTGCTCGACCCGGCGACGCTCTTTCGCCTCGGCATGGGAGAGGGCGCCCGCGGCCATATCGCTATCGATAGCGAGTTGCTTGCCCGGCATGGCGTCGAGCGCAAAGCGTGCGCCGACCTCGGCCATGCGGCCAGCGCCCTTTGTGATCACTACGAAATTCACGATCAGGAGTACGCAGAAGACCACGAGGCCGAGAAAGATGTTCCCGCTCATGATGAACTGAGCGAACCCTTCGATCACGCCGCCAGCCGCGTCCGTACCGGTGTGTCCCTCGCCGATGATGAGTTTCGTGGAGGCGACGTTGAGGGCGAGGCGCAGCATCAGCGCGCCGAGCAGAACCGTCGGGAAAGAGGAAAAGTCGAGCGGGCGCTGGATGAAGAGCGTAATCGTAAAAATCAGGATCGAGAGCGCGAAGGACGCGGCCAGCCCGATATCGAGCAGCCAGGCCGGCATCGGCAGGATCATCATGCAGATCACGGCCATGAGCGCGAGCGCGAGCAGGACCGTGGGCGGCAACGCGGACAGCGGCCGCTCAAAAATCCCGTTCACTGGCGCGCGCTTCCCTCGCCTTGCGGCGCTGGCATCCATCCCGGCAACGGAGCGATAGCACCCGCCAAGCTCGC
>JBCDFC010000316.1:0-4305 GCA_039178805.1 Pseudomonadota bacterium
GCCGCGGTGGGTTGAGTTGAAGCTTAGTTGTGCGGTTCGGTCCGTGGGGTGCGGACTGGTGTTGGGGGCTGGGGAGGAGCCTTTGGGGCTCTTTATCCAGCGTGATCGAGGATCGGGGCGCCTCAAGGACGCCTTTGGCGCCGGCTCCGCCGGTGGCGGTGCCATCCTTGACCCGCCCCGATCCTCGGGCAAGCGGTGGGCGTAGAGAGGGATGGCGCCTGTGGGCTGTCTGTAGGCTGAGGGGGGTTAGGGGTCCATCTTGTCCCAGCCGAGGGCCTTGCGGACGAGCCAGACATAGGCGCGGTTCGGGAGGAGGCCGATGGTCTTGAGGATGAGGGCGAAGCGGCGGGGGAAGGCGATCTCGAAGCCCGGCTTGCCGAGGCCCTCGACGATGCGGGCGGCTGCCTCCTCGGGCTTCATCAGGAACGGCATGTCGAACTCGTTGACCGAGGTCGCGTCGGTCTCGACAAAGCCCGGATTGATCACTGAGACGCGCACGCCGAGATCCGTGAGATCCATGGCCAGCGCCTCGGCCATGGCGATCACCGCCGCCTTGGTCGGAGAGTAGGCCACCGCGTTCGGCAGCCCGCGATAACCGGCGACGGAGGCCATCAGCGAGACATGGCCCGCCCCGCGCCCGATCATGTGTTCAAGCACGGGCTCCAGCGCATTGGCGATGCCCTCGACGTTCACGTCGAGATGGCGCGCGACCACATCTGCCTTGAAACCCTGGGCCCGCATCGGCGTGTAGATCCCGGCATTCAGCACCGCGAGGGCGAGAGGCCCGTCCTCGAGGATCGTGGCCGTCGCCCGGCGCATGGCCTCAGCATCGGTCACGTCGCAGGGCAGCGGCACGATGCGGCCGGCGAGGCTGTCGGCCTCGCGTGCGAGCGCTTCGAGCTTATCGGCCCCGCGCGCCGTCGCATGCACGGTCCATCCATCGGCGGCGAGCCGGAGCGCGAGGGCCCGGCCGATGCCACCCGACGCGCCGGTGACCCAGGCCGCGCCGTCGGCTGGGCGGACGATCTGTTGCCAGATGCTCATCACTGCTCCCTGCCGGGGATTTTGTCGCCCGGCCTTGATCTGCCTGTGTCAGCCAGAACTGGGGCGCGTCAGGCCGACTGCCAGAGCGGTGTGATCGCGCCGTTGCTCTCGATAATCTCATAGGCGCCGGGCTCACCGCCCGCATCGAAGCGACAGCCGACCCATTCGCCCGCGGCATCGTAGATAAGCGTGGTCTCTAGCTCGCCTTTCACGTTGAAGGTGCGCGCTTCGTCCGGCGCTGCAGCCACGTCGATCGTGAGCAGCTTACCGCTTTGCGTGGAGAGCCATGGGCGCCTCTCGATGAAGGGGCGCGCATAGTAGCTGGTGGGGACGGCGTCGAGGGGGGCTGTGCCGGAATAGCCGGATCCGTCGACCTCGAGCATGTCGCCGGCGCGGCGGACCTTGGCGAACTCCGTGTCGCCGTCATCGTCGACCTCGGAGTCGATCGAGGTAAGGATGCCATCGTCCCAAACCTCACGGTTCTTGAGCGTGTAGCGATAGGCCGTAATGCCGAGCAGCTTGACGCGGATGTCGATGTCGATCGCCATCTCGAAATGCTTGTCGATGCGGCTGGCGCTGAGAACATGGGTGCCGATATCGCTCCCGTCACGAAGCACGCGGAAGACGCGGCGCGCGGTGCCGTCTTCGGCGCGCGCAAGCCCTAAAGGAGCGGTGGCAGCGAGGCCCGCCGCGAGGGTGAGAAACCGGCGACGTTCGATCATTGTCTCCTCCGATATCCGTGTGCATCTTATGTGGGAAATATTCCCACATGATCTGATTGCTACCCTCTGCCCCGAAAAAAGTCAGGCTGTCTTGCGCGGTCGAGGACTGGGTCTGCGCATGAAAAGGCCGGGTATGCGATCCGCATCCCGGCCAGCCTTGGTTCAACGTCGCCCAACCTGGCCCGATCGCGCCCGACGGTGGACCGCGACCGTACCGAGCGTTACGGCTACTCCGCGAGGTAGTTGAGCGCCCTCGAGAACCGACCGGTGAAACGAAGGCCGCCATCCATCACGATGAGGCAAAGACACGTCTCCTCACCCAGAATGCGCGGGCGATGGTCATGCTCATAGGTGTTCACGGTGACGTCACCGCGGCGGTAGACCGTGCCATCGTCCTCAAGCGCGCCTTGCAGCACAAGCGTCAGTTCGGTGCCATCATGGGTGTGCTGCGGGATCCCGGCACCGGGTCGGGCGCGCAAAAGGCTCACCTTCTCAGGTCCGAAACCCGGCACATCGTATTCGGAAACACCGGGCAGGCGAAAATGCCACCGGATCTGATCCTCATCATGACCGAGGCACTCGCGGAGCGGACGCGGCAGGTTAAACGCGCCTGATCCATGCATCCTGGGTGCCGGTTCGCAGAAGGCACCGTCGATTGCAGCGAATGCCGAATCGAGCGCGCAGGCAGACATCGGCACTGGCTGCTCATCGGCCAGCAGCGCGCCGCCGACGCCTTCGAGCATCGAGACCCGTCGCCGGCTTTCAGGCGCGTAGGTCAAATGGGTCGCTACAAGCAGTGCAACGCCTGGGCTGGCAGCGCCGCTCGCGTATTCCGCCAGAAGCTCTGTCGGTGGCAGGTGGTTCGTCATCGTCTCGTCGCCTGTCGTCGTCCGGCCGGCCCGCCGGCTCTTCCGTCTTCTCATCCGGTCGGCAGCCGTAGCCACCGCCATTATTCCTCATATACGCAGGCACTCGCCGCCTGGATCACTGTCAACGCGCCGTTACAAAAAAGCGCGATCAGGGCGTCAGGCAAGGCTGACATTTAACTTTCTCGCAAGGCCCTGCACATGCTTCATTTCTCTATAGACTAGCGCATTGGAGTGGCCAGGTGAAACCAATCTTTTTCTTCGGCACATTGCGTGATCACGGGCTCCTTGAGGTCGTGATCGGACGGTCACTGGAGGCGGGCGACCTGATCCCCGGTTGCGTCAAGGACGCGATGCCGTGGCAGGTAAAGGACGAAGCCTACCCCATCCTGCAGCCGCGTGAGGGCGCCGTGGCCGAGGGGGTGCTCTTCCATCCTAGGTCCGAGGACGAGATCGCGGCGCTCAGTTTCTACGAGGAGGCCGAGTACGCCCTTTTTCCGATCGAGGTGCGTGTCGATGGGGGTGTTGTCGATGCGCGATACTTCGGCGCGACGGAGCATGTCGAACCCGGCAACGGTGCGTGGGATTTCGAGGCTTGGCTGGCCTCGGATCGCGCCGTTGCGGTAGAGGCCGCGGCAGAGCTGATGGTGCTGCGCAAGACCGTGCCGATGGAGCGCATCAACGAGTACTGGCCCGCGATCATGAACCGGGCGCGTCAGCGCGCGCGGGCGGCCGCAAGCACGCCGACGCTTGGTGGGATCAGGACCGGTTTCGGGCCCACCGACGTGGTGTGGGAGGCCCATGATCGGCCTTACATGGGGTACTTCGCGGTGGAGGAACATCGGCTTCGGCACCGGCTCTTCGATGGTGGATGGTCGCCGCCCCTCGCGCGCGTCACGGTCGGGTGGGGCGATGCGGTCACGGTGCTGCCCTACGATCCGGTCGGCGATCGGGTGCTTTTGATCGAGCAATTTCGACCCGCCGTGGCGGCGCGGCGCGACCCCAATGCGTGGTGCATCGAGGTGCCGGCGGGACGGATCGATACCGACGAGGGACCCGAGATAGCACTCCGTCGAGAGGCGCGCGAGGAAGCGGGGATCACTCTCGGCCGTCTGGAGGCCTATCCGGGCTACTATGCGACGCCAGGGCTGGCGAGCGAGCATCTCGGCGCTTGGATCGGCGAGGCCGATCTCTCGCGTGTCGAGGGAGGGGTCCATGGCATGCCGGGCGAGGGCGAGGACATTCGCACCATGGTGCTGGACGTCGACCGCGCCTTCGAGGCGCTGCGGGCAGGTGCCGTCAACACGGGCCCGGCGCAGATCCTGTTGCTTTGGCTGGTGATAGAAAGGGCGCGCCTGCGCAAGGCCTGGGCGGGGATCTAACCCTGAATGGACTGTTGCGTGAGGGTTTGCTGGTAAGATCGGCGTCAAGTTTTGGGCCGACCAACGTCACCGCGTGCTCTCGACATTCGCCCGGCGGCGGAAGCATAGCATGGCGGGTCATGCGACGCGTTGGCACCGCCGGTTTGATCCATCGCGCATGACGCCCGAAGAGCTTGCGGCCGCGCCCTCCCACGACAGGTTTGCCTGAGTCGTAAGAACAAGGGGCTAACGCCAGCGCATCCGTGTTGGGCCTTGTTGCGTGACGTGGCATGGGAGCGGGTGAGTTCAGGA
>JBCDFC010000317.1:0-4299 GCA_039178805.1 Pseudomonadota bacterium
CGACGACCTTGCCGCGCGCCATGGCAAGCGGTTCGAGACGCCGGAGATGCTGCGCGATCTCGCGGCCAAGGACGACCAGTTCTACACCCCCTACGCCCCAGCTGCGTGATATCAGCGGTCTGAGATTGGAGGTGGGGCCATCGCGACCCTGCCACCGACTTCAGATTTTCATAACCACCCGGCCTTCGATGCGGTTGGCGCGCATCTTCGCGAAGATTGCGTTGATGTTTTCGAGCGTGTCGACCGAGTAGTGGCTCCGCACCTTGCCTTCGGCCGCGAAGGCGAGGCTTTCGGCCAGGTCCGCACGCGTTCCAACGATCGAGCCGCGGATCGTCTTGCGGTTCAGCACCACGTCGAAGATCGGCAACGGGAAGTCCCCAGGCGGGAGCCCGACGAGCGACATGGTGCCGCCCGGTGACAGCATGCCGATGCCTTGGGCGAAGGCCGAGGTCGAGACGGCGGTGACCAGGACCCCGTCGGCGCCACCGAGCAGCCCGACCTCGGTGACCGGGTCATGAACGGCGGCGTTGATCATATGCTCGGCGCCAAGCTCATGGGCGAGGGCGAGCTTGTCCTCCGCCACATCGACGGCGACCACCCGCAACCCCATGGCGCGCGCGTACTGCACCGCGAGATGGCCAAGACCGCCGATGCCTGAGATCACGACTGTCTGGCCGGGCCGCGTGTCCGTCTCCTTCAGTCCCTTGTAGACCGTGACGCCCGCACAAAGGATCGGTGCTGCAGGTTCGAAGTCGAGACCCTTCGGCAGATGGCCGACATATTGCGGGTCGGCGAGCACGAACTCCGCAAAGCCGCCATTCACGGTATAGCCGGTGTATTGCGGATCGGCGCGGCACAGCGTTTCCCAACCGGTGATGCAGCTCGGGCAGCCGCCGCAGGCATGGTGGAGCCAGGGCACGCCGACACGGTCGCCCTCCTTGACCGATGTCACCCCGCGGCCGAGCTCGACGACCACGCCCACGCCTTCATGGCCTGGGATGAAGGGCGGCTCGGGCTGAATTGGCCAATCGCCCATGGCGGCGTGCAGGTCCGTGTGACAGACGCCGCAGGCTTCGATCTTGACGACGATCTGGCCGTCCTTCGCGACGGGCTTGGGGACTTCTCGGATCTCGAGCGGCTGGCCCAGAGCGGTGACGACGGCGGCCTTCATCTTCTGCTGCTTCTTCTGCCTGCCCATGCCGTGTCCTCCGCCGTTTGACGGTTGGAAAGGAGCATGCGGAGGCACGGATCTCTTTGATCCATGTCGTCAAGACCCTGAAAGCAAAGCCGCTTTGCGGCAGGGCGTCAGCTATGGGTGCGATTGACGATCAGGATGCCCGCGGCGACGGCTGCGACACCGACGGCATCGGAAACCGTCACTGGCTCGGCCAGGAGCAAGTAAGCAAAGGCGACGCCGAAGACGGGGTTCAGGAAGTGAAAGGCGCTCGCATTGGCGGCACTGATGCGCTTGACCAAGGTGAACCATAGGAGCGTGGCGACGATACCCGGGAAGAGCACGGCGTAGGCGAAAGCTGTGGCGAGGCTCGGCAGGCGGTCAGGTGTCCAGGTCCAGGCGGTGACGTCCTCGAAAGCAAGCGCGAGCGGGATGCATCCGAGGGCGCCCACCAGCATCTGGCAGGCGACGACCATCAACAACCCGGTGCCGAAATCCCCGCGCTTGACGGTGAGTGTGGCGACCGCGAGCGCGAGCGTGCCGACGACAGCGAGGCTAAGGCCCGACAGATCGACACCGTCGCCGATGCGCGCGCCCATGATCCACACGACGCCACCGAAGCCGAGGGCGAGCCCCAGCGCCTTGACCCGCCCGATCCGCTCACCGAGGACAGCGGGCGCGGCAGCCGCCACGATGAGCGGCATGGCGGAGGCAACGATCGCCGCGAGACCGGCCGGGATCGTCGTCATCGCGGTGAAGAAGAAGCCGAGATAGAGCGTGTTCTGGCAGAGGCCGAGCAGCATGATCGCGCGCCAGGCGCCGCGGCTCCGCGGCAGCGGTTGGCCGAGGGCGAGGGCGATCCCGCCGGCGATCATGGCAGCCGTCAGGAACCGGACGGCCGAGACCGAGAAGGGCGGCGATGCGCTGACCAGGATCTTGGAGACGGAGAAGGCCGAGCTCCAGATCACCGCGAAGGCGATCCCGATGACGAGCGTGACGAGGAGTGTGCGAAGCGCGCTCGGGCTATGCGGTCGCTCTGTCGAGGCGGTCATTGGACCATCCGGCGTGATCGGCCGGCATTCGGGCGCGGCGCTGCATTCGGTACCGCAGCCGCCGGGCCGCGAACAGGGGTGATTGGCGTTTAGCCCTCACAGCCTGCCCCAGTGACCGCTACCAGAGCGAACGCTACCCAAGCGACCGCTGGCCTGCGTGCAGAATGCCATCTAAAGCTTCGCCGCGCGTCGTTGCCTGGGAGCCTCAGATGACCGATCCGACCCCGATCCTTCTCATGTCTGTACGCGCTGCGGAGAAGCTTCCGGTTCTGCACGAGAAGCTGCCGGGGGAGCGGTTCGTGGTGGTCGATGGGCCGGGTCAGATCGACCGTGCCTTGGCGGAACTGCCTGCGCCCGAGATCGTCTTCGGCATGCGCTCGGGCGCGATCCCGATCGAGGATTACCACAGGGTGCGGGATCTGCCGTCGCTCGCGTGGTGGCATGTTGCGGGTTCGGGCTATGAATGGATGACGCCGTGGAACCGCGAAAGGCTGCGGGTCACGAATGCGGCAGGCGTGTTGGCGCCCTTCCTAGCCGACACCACGATGGGAGCGATCATCGCGCTCAACAACGGGCTCTTGGCGTATCGCGAGGATCAGCGCTCCCGCCGATGGGCGCCCGTCGCCTTTCCGCCGTTGGAGGGGCAGTGCCTGGCCGTCGTCGGTGCCGGCGCCATCGGACAGGCGCTTGCGCACCGGGCGCAGCGGTTCGGGTTGCGCGTGGTTGGGCTCACTCGCTCGGGCGCGGCGTTGCCAGGGTTCGATACCGTGGTGCCGCTTTCGCAGCTCGATGCCGTGATCGAGGAGGCGGATATCGTGAGCTGTCACCTCAGGCTCGCGCCTGAGACCGAGAATATGTTCGATGCTGGCCGCTTCGCCCGCATGAAGCCCGGCGCGCTGTTCCTGAACTCGGCCCGTGGTGGGCATGTGGATGAGCCGGCGCTCGAGGCCGCCCTTCGCTCCGGCCATCTGCGCGGGGCCTGGCTCGATGTGTTCCGGACCGAGCCGCTGCCGGCGGAGAGCCCGTTATGGGAGGTCCCGAACCTCCTCATTACGCCGCATGCGTCGGATCAGGTGGAGGGTTGGACGCAACGCTTTGCCGCGTTCTTTGCGGACAACCTCCTCCGCTACCGGGCCGGGAAGCCGTTAATCAACGAAATCCGCTAGTCATCCGACCGGGAGACGAGATCCCGTTATTGCCGGGCTCGACCGGCAATCCATGTTCCAGCCCATGCATGTCAGCGCACCCGCAGCATCACTCCGGCAGCGCGTAGTTGTAGGTCGGCATACTGGATCGGATCCTGGTCCTCGTGCCTGGGCGCGAGAAGTCGGGGCGCCCGCGTGCGGCGAGCGACTGCTGCAAGGCGTCGGTGCGTTCGGCCAGGCTTGGGGCGAGGTTCGGTCGGGAGGCTTGCCTTGCGAGGGCACGACGACGGCTGTCCTCGAGCACGCCCTCTCGGCGCAGGCGCGCCTCGGCCAGCGCGCGACGGGTGCGCAATTGCTCGACCGTGATGTCCTCGCGCACGTCGATCTCGTCGAAGTCCCGAGCGGTGCGGGCCGTGTCGATCTGCGCCTGCCGCTCGGCTGCCTGCCGCGCGACGGCGCGTGCACGGGTTGCTGCGCGATCCTCGGCGCCAGAGGGCGCGATCTCATAGCGCGGCTCACGCCGTGCGCGCTCTTCGAAGCTCCGATCCGCAAAAGCTGATCCTTGGGCAGCGGACGCGACACTCACGCGCCGGCGGCCTGCCAAAGGATCGCGCGATGCCCGATAGATGACGACATTGGGCGACGTAGTTGCCACGGCGCCGATCCCGCCGCCGGAGGACCCGGCCGAAGCGGTGACCCCTACCGACGGGACAGGCCCGCCAGCCCGATCCGCGGCACACCCCGCGACAGCTAACGCGGCGACGATCACGGCTGCTCTCGCGCTCATCACTGCCTCCAATTCGGCCCGGACGAATGGTCCATGCGGTACAGCTGCGACTTCAGGTGTTCGCTTTCATGCGCGACGCAAGGGGCGGCGCTCCTCACAGTTTCCGATGGTCGGCCCGAAAAGTTGCCAAGCCGCGTTGCC
>JBCDFC010000318.1:0-4290 GCA_039178805.1 Pseudomonadota bacterium
CGTTTCAGATCCGGCAGCGTCCGCTTCGTCTCGCGCAGATGGGCCAGCAGCGGCAGCCAGACGGTCGGCACGGCGGCGGTGATCGTCACACCTTCGTCGAACATCTCGCAAAGCGAGGCCGGGTCGAGCGCGCGGCCTGGCATCACCATCCCGCTACCCGCCATGGGCGAGGAATAGGCCGTCGACCAGCCGTTTGCGTGAAAGAGCGGCACGACCGGCATCATCATGTCGTTCGAGGAAAGGCCCAGCATATCCGGCTGGATCATCGTCATGGCGTGGAGCACGTTCGAGCGGTGGGAATAGATCACGCCCTTCGGATTGCCCGTGGTGCCTGAGGTATAGCAGATCCCGCAAGCCGCCCGTTCGTCCACCGGCTCCCAGGCCGTATCCACGTCACCGCCCGCGATCAGATCGTCGGCGGCATGCGCCTCGGCCGGTAGACCCTTCAGCACTTCCGGCACGGTGGGCCCGAGCACGATGATCCCAGCCAGCCTGTCGAGTTTGGGTGCCAATGTCGCGATGGCAGGGGCGAGGTCTGGGTCGCAGGCGAGCCAACGGTTGCCGGCATGGCCTGCGATATAGGCGAGGTCCCGCGCGCCAAGCCGCGGGTTCAACGTGTGCATCACGCCGCCGGCGCCGGGTGTCGCGTACCAAAGCTCGAGATGCCGGACCGTGTTCCACGCCATGCAGCCGAGGACATCGCCTGGCTTGAGGCCGAGGCGGCGGAGCGCATCGCTCAAGCGCCGCGCCCGCTCATGCACTGTCTGCCAGTCGCTGCGGACGATCTCCCCGCTTTCGGGCAGGCGCGAGACGATGCGCCGCTTCGCGTTGTAGCGCGCGGCATGGTCCAGGATGCGATGGACGCGGAGCGGCCAGTCCTGCATCTGCCCCAGCATGGGCACCTCCCCCGATGATGTCGTTCTTCTCGTCGTTAGGCGCAGGATAACCGGGGTGCCGGGGCGCGCAAGCGCGTGGGCCGCACTCAAAGGCACGGCCGAGAGGCGTCAGTGGAAGTCGCGACTGGGGAAGAGGGTCTTGGCTTCCTCGCGCGGATGGCGGGCGCGGGGTTTGGCGCGGGGCGCCTTGCGGTTTTCGGGGGGCACGGGCCGGCGCGCTTCGTCGCCGCGCTCGGAAGAGACGGGGTCGTCAAGGCCAAGCTCGTCGAGAAGCGCCGAGCGGTCCTCGATATTCCAGGCGACGAGATGCATCACCGCCCCCTCGCGCTGCAGCCGGCCCGTCACACGCAGGAGCCGCCCGCCGATCACGGCCCGGCGAAATCGCTCATAAGTCTTGGGCCAGACGACGACATTTGCGACCCCGGTTTCGTCCTCGAGCGTGAGGAAAATGACGCCGGAGGCGGTGCCCGGCCGCTGCCGCGTGATGACGAGCCCCGCAACCATCGCCTCCGCCTTGTCGGGCAGCGTAGCGAGGCCTGCGCAGGTGAGAAGCTGCAACCGCCTGCCACGGCGGGCGCCTGGCCCCTGAGCACGCTCCCGACCGCCCGGCCCCTTCGCGCGGGGGAGCGGCGGGTTGTCCATATGGTCGCTGTTGCTCATCGCATCTCTTGAGGATCGCGGACATGAACGTAGCGCGAACATGCGCGCATGGCCAGCCAGTTCAGGCGGCGTTCCAGCGGTTGCGTTCGAGCCAGAGCGCGCGAAGTGTCGCGCTCTGCTCGACGAAATGATCCTCGAGCGGGAGAGCTGCCATCACCCGGTCCGCCCGGAAATGGCGGAAGTCGTCGCGAAGCTCGCACCAAGCGGCGAGCATGGTGCACTCCACATGGTAGACGAGCGCGATGGGGCGCACCCGCCGCTCCGTCTCCTGCCCCTCCTTGTCGCAATAGACGAGCTGGAGCTTGCGCGCGTCGCGCACCGCATCGCGCAAAGCTGCGATCGAGGTGGTCGGATCGGTGCTCTCCTCGTCGGCCGGCGCGCCATAGGGGGCGACCTGCAGCCAGTCCGCCGTCTCACCAAGGGCGTCGATCTTGGCGCGGATGCGCTCGGCCGCGCGCAGCAGGGCGCCGTCGCCCGTGCGTGCCAGCAGCGTGAGGCCGACGCGCAGCGCCTCGATCTCCTCGCCGTCGAAATTGAGCGCCGGCAGATCGTAGCCCCGGCGCATCACATAGCCGAAGCCCGCGGCACCCTCGATGGGTGTGCGCATGGCTTGGAGCGCTGCGATGTCGCGATAGACCGTGCGCACGGAGACCTCGAGCCGCTTGGCGATGGCCTCGGCCGTGAGGGGCCCGCGCGCGGTGCGCAGGAGCTGAATGATCTCGAAGAGACGCGTCGAGCGGCGCATGGGGCGGCCTCCACCGGCTGCTGCCTATTCCTGACACATATCGCGGCACTACTGACAACATACTGTCAGGAAGCTTCGGGCATTCAGCGATCAGCACATCAAGGAGAAAATCATGAGCTACTATGACGAAGCGATCATGCTGACCTATCGCCTGGGCCGCTGGGCGCGGTCCAGTGTGGGGCCCAGTGTGAGGCAGAGCGCGAGACCCGGCGAGCGCCGCGGACGCCCGACGCGAGAAGAACGCTCGGTGGCGGAAGCGAGCCTGCCCACGCTCTTCCGCGGCCCCGTGCCGTGAGGGCCGTGAGAGCCGTGAGGGTCGCGAGAGCCGCTGGGTTCCGTGGCATCGAGGGAAGCGGAATCGCGGCTGGTCGCCGCGATGAGTCTTGCGGGGTTGCCTGGGTTCGGATGTGGGGCGCTCGATTGATGGTGGTGCTGGTTGCGGCTGCCTCGATCGGGCTGGGGAGAAGCCTGGCTGGGCTTCTTTCCGAGCGTGGTGAAGAGCAGGCCGCGTCAAGGACGCCTTTGGCGCCGGCTGCGCCGGTGGCGCTGCCATCCTTGACCCGGCCTGCTCTTCGGGTCGGTCGGCGCGGTTGGGGCTAGTGGGTTTCGGCCTCGAGGCGCGTGCGCAGGATCGCGACTGGGTGGGCGCGGAGCGAGAGGCGGGTGGATTGGTAGTCCGCCACCACCTCCTCGCCGAGGGTCGGCTCGGGCAGGGGCACTTTTGGTTCGGCAAGGCCTTCGCCGTCTTCGAAGAGTGGCAGGGGGGCGTCGCCGGTGAGGCCCCTTGCCTCCCATAGGGCGGCGCGTCTGGTGGTGGGCGGGACGGTGCCCGCACCCTCTTCGGCCGCGAAGGCATCGGCTTCGGCGAGGCGCATCACCGTGGCGCGGGCGATGCCGGCGCGGCGCCACAGGCTCTCGATATCCGGATAGCCGTTGCCGCGCGCCGCCGCGATCCAGTGTCCGTCCTCCTCCTTTAGCCCCTTCACCATGCGAAACCCGAGACGGAGTGTCAGCCGCCCGTCGCCCGCCCGCTCGATCGTGCAGTCCCAGAAGGAGGCGTTGATCGAGACGGGCCGCACCTCGACCCCATGTTCGCGCGCATCCCGCACGATCTGCGCAGGCGCGTAGAAGCCCATGGGCTGTGCGTTGAGGAGCGCGCAGGCGAAACTCGCTGGGTGATGGCATTTGAGCCAGGACGAGGCGTAGACGAGGAGCGCGAAGGAGGCGGCGTGGCTTTCGGGGAAACCGTATTCGCCGAAGCCCTCGATCTGACTGAAGCAGCGTTCGGCGAAATCCGGCTCGTACCCGTTCGTGAGCATGCCGTCGATGAAGCGCTGACGGAAGGTGTGGATCGTGCCTGACCGGCGGAAGGTGGCGAGCGCGCGGCGGAGCCGGTCGGCCTCGTCCGGCGTGAAGCCCGCGGCGACGATCGCGATGCGCATCGCCTGTTCCTGAAAGAGCGGCACGCCAAGGGTTTTGCCGAGCACTTCGCCCAGCGCCTCGGACGGGAAGGTCACCGCCTCCTCGCCCGAGCGGCGGCGGAGATAGGGATGCACCATATCGCCCTGAATGGGGCCCGGGCGCACGATCGCGACCTCGATCACGAGGTCGTAGAAACTGCGCGGGCGCATACGGGGTAGGAAGTTCATCTGCGCCCGGCTCTCGACCTGGAAGACGCCGAGGCTGTCGGCGCGGCAGAGCATGTCGTAAACGGCCGGGTCCTCGGGCGGGATGGTCGCGAGGGTGTGGTCGGCGCCCTCGTGCTCGCGCAGAAGCTCGAGCGCCTTGTGCAGGCATGTCAGCATGCCGAGGGCGAGGACATCGACCTTGAGGATGCCGAGCGCGTCGATATCGTCCTTGTCCCATTCGATCACCGTGCGATCCGCCATGGCCGCGTTCTCGATGGGGCAGAGCTCGTCGAGCCGGCCCGCGGTGATCACGAAGCCGCCCACATGTTGCGAGAGGTGGCGCGGAAAGCCGATGATTTGC
>JBCDFC010000319.1:0-4283 GCA_039178805.1 Pseudomonadota bacterium
CATCCGTATGAATACCGATGGCACGGGCCGCGAGGTCTACACCTACGGCGTGCGCAACTCGGTCGGTCAGGACTTCCACCCCGTCACGGGCGAGCTCTGGTGGACCGACAATCAAGTCGACGGCATGGGCGACGACATCCCACCGGGCGAGCTCAACCGCCAGACAGCGGCCGGGCAGCATTTCGGCCATCCCTGGTATGGCGGCGGCGATGTGCGCACGGTTGAGTACGAGGGCGAAGAAGTGCCGGTCGACGTCGTGATGCCGGTCGTCGAGACCGTGGCCCACGCTGCCGATCTCGGCATGATGTTCTACACGGGCAACCAATTCCCGTCGAAGTACAAGAACGCCATCTTCTCGGCTCAGCACGGGTCTTGGAACCGGACCGAGCCCGTCGGCGCCCGGGTCATGGTAAGCTTCATCGCCGAGGACGGCACGGTCACGATGGAGCCCTTCGCCGAAGGCTGGCTCGATGAGACCTCGGGCGAGTATCTCGGCCGCCCCGTGGACGTGGCCCAGCTCAAGGACGGCTCGATCCTCGTCTCCGACGACCTCGCAGGAGCGATCTACCGCATCGCCTATACGCGCTAACCAATCGGCCGCGGCAGCCCTGCCGCCGCGGCCTCACCCCCACCCGCTTGGGCGCCTTCTTACCTCACCTGCTCACGGCGGTTGCGTCACTGTCGGGCCTAACCCGGCAATCCAGCGCCCAATGCTTTGGACGCCCGGGGCAAGCCCGAGCATGACAGGAGCCCTGGAGGCCGAAGGGCGCTCCAGCAATCCCCGGTTTGTTGCGAGCACCGCGAAGTCGTGAGAGCTTCGACGCTCAGCGGAAACGGGTGGCGCGCATGGCCGATTTCGATGTCGCGATCGTCGGCGGCGGCCCGGCCGGTTCCACGGCGGCCTCGCTTCTCAAGACGTATCGCCCCGATCTCAGCGTCCTCATCCTCGAACGCGCCCGTTTCCCGCGTGAGCATGTGGGCGAAAGCCAGCTCCCCCCGATCAGCGCGATCCTCCACGAGATGGGCTGCTGGGACGAGGTCGAGCGCGCGGGCTTCCCGATCAAGATCGGCGCATCCTACACCTGGGGCCGCGACACCGGACGCTGGGACTTCGACTTCTACCCGGTCGAGAGCTGGCGGGACGAAGCGCGCCCGGCCCGATATGACGGCCAGCGCAAATTCACCGCCTTCCAAGTAGACCGCGCCCGCTATGACGAGATCCTGCTGAACCATGCAGCACACCTCGGCGCGACGGTGCGTCAGGAAACGAGCGTGCGCGACGTGCTCCGCGAGGGCGACCGCGTCACAGGCCTCAAACTCGACAGCGGCGAGACCGTGTCCGCACGCCACTACATCGACGCGAGCGGGGTGATCGGTCTCTTCCGCCGCAGCTTCGGCATCGGCTCCGAGACACCCCAGGAGCTCCGCAACATCGCGATCTGGGACTACTGGCAGAACGCGGAATGGGCGGTGGAGATCGGCGTCGGCGCGACACGCGTCCAAGTGCGCAGCCTGCCCTTTGGCTGGATCTGGTTCATCCCGCTCGGGCCGACCCGCACCAGCATCGGCCTCGTCTGCCCCAACGACTATCACAAGCGCACCGGCAAGAGCCCGGCCGCGCTTTACAAGGAAGCGGTCGAGAGCCAGCCCGACATCGCCGCGCTGATCGAGAAGGCCGAGCCCGAGGGCAAGATCCAGGCCTGCAAGGACTGGTCCCATCTCGCGGATCGGATCGTGGGCGAGAACTGGTTCATCTGCGGCGAGGCCGCCGGTTTCGCGGACCCGATCCTAGCCGCCGGCATGACCCTCGCCCACACGGCAGCCAGGGACGCGGCCTATTCGATCATGGAGATCGAACGCGGCGAGATCGAGCGCGACTGGCTCACCGAGCGCTACAACGAGCGCAATCGCGAGAACATCCGCCAGCACATCCGCTTCGCCCAATACTGGTACGCCGCCAACGGCCGCTTCACCGACCTACAGGACCACTGCCAGGCCATCGCCGCCGAAGCAGGCCTGACCCTCGAGCCCGAGAAGGCCTGGCAATGGCTCGCCCAGGGCGGCTTCACCCATGAACAAGTCGGCGTCGCCACGCTCGGCTCCTTCGATCTCGCTTCGATCAAGCACGTGATGAAGCGCTTCGATGCCGAGGGACGGCCCGTTGGCCTTGCGATCGATGGCAAGAACACCTTCAGCCTAAACCTGGAGGGCGCGACCCTAGGAGCCATCGGCCAACTCAAGGACGGCCGCATCCATCAGATCCGTTGTTGGGAACGCGACGCTCGGCGTCTCGCCGTCACGGGCTATTTCGGCTCACTCATCGAGGCCCTGAAGAAAACCGATGACGGCAACCTCATCATCCGATCCTACCGTCAAAAGATCGCCGATACCGTCCCCGCCGCATCGCAGCACCATGTCCTTCACGCCTTCCTTCAGGCGTTGGAGGTCATGGTGGAGGAGGGATGGGTCGTGGCGACCTGCACGCCGAGCAAGCCTGTCTTCAGAGCGGCCGTCAACAGGTCACTCTTCATGCGCGATGCCGCAGAAGCGGACGCCGCTCTTGAGAAGAGGCGCGCAGCCTCACCGTGAACGCGCCCCACGGCACCGACCAGCGCTGGCCTACAGGGTTGTTTGACGGGCAGTGACCACGCGCCGCCCCGACCGCAGCCCGTCGGCAGCTCGTCCGCAGCCGTCGCTCTTCAGTCCTTCTTGCGGCGTCGGCGGAGCGCACCGAACGCCCCGAGCCCGGCAAGAGCGAGTGGAAGCGAAGCGGGCAACGGCACAGCGGAACCAGGCCCCTGACCTCCTGAATCATCAGTGATCGTGATCGACCAGCCTGTGATTTCAGCGAAATCGTCTTCAGCAGCATCTCGAAATGTAAGTGTCCACAATCCTAGTGCAGTCTCACCATCGAAGTCCGACAAAAGCCCTTCGGGCTGAAAAGTACCAGCTATGCCCGCATCACTCGTTCTAATATCTGTCGGCGCTTCATCATCGAAAGTGATGTCTTCCCCCGTCCAATCGAGACCGAAAAACAAGTTCGTCATCAATTCGACCGAGATACCACTGGGCGATTGAATAAAGAACTCGAGATCGCTCGACCAGGTCGACTCGATCCCTTCGATTGTCACATCGACATCAACGATATCTCCAGTAAGCGTCGACTCTACCGTCTGCAGTGCTGTCTCAGGCCCGCTGGTCGGAAAGTCGATGCCCGTGCCGTTCGCAAAATTCTGCGTCACGGCGCTGGCCGGCAGCGCGTGGAGCGCGCCAATCGAAAGCGCGGCGAGCGCCGTCGTCGATTTCAGCTTTCCCATCTCGTCACCGACCCAACACGCCCGCATCGAACGCTGCGTCACTTTACCACCAGCGCGTCGATTCGCGGTCGTAAATCGCCGGAGAGGCGAGTCGCGGGGCGCGGGACGCCACCAGAGCGCGTGCCGACCGCACGTAATTTCATGGGTCGCGTCATTGCCGGGCTTGACCAGGTAATTCAGCGTCAACGCCATTAGGTGCCCGGGCAGAGCCCGAGCATGACGTGGTGGTCTGTCCGAGACATTTGAGGCCGTCGTTGCCGGACTTGCTTCGGCGATCCAGCGCTCTCTAGACCATCAAAATAGAATGGTTTTCTGGACTCCGGATCAAGCCCGGGGATGACGCGCGTGGGTTCGCTCCGTTCCGGTCGGACCGATAGGCAGGTGAGGTCGCAACCGCTTCAATGCGGCCAACTGGGACAGCTACCCCAGGACTGAGAAGCTCGACTCCTCGTTGATCGGGCGTTTGCGCGAGTAGAAGCCCGCGTCGATTTCGTGGTCGATATAGGGCAGGCGGAAGCGCATCGGGGCCGTGTCGTGGTCGTTACCCGCCTCGCAATAAGCGATCAGCGCGGCCATCATCTTCCCCGCGATCGGCGCGTTCTTGTACTGGTTCCCGCTCGTCCCGCAGGCCATGTAAAAGCCCGGCAGCAGCGACTTGTCGTAGATCGGGATCCAGTCGGTCGAGGCGTCGTAGAGATGTACGACCCCCCGCATCTGCGACGGGATGCCGAGGCTCGGCACGCGCTGCCCATACCGCATCGCCTGCACCTTCCACTGCTCCGTGAAATCGCGGCCGAAATTCATGTCGTCCTCGGCCCAGTCATGGGCGTCGCAGGGCGGGTCCTCGCTCCCGATCAGGATGTTGTTGCCCTGCTCGGGCCGGCAATAGCAGGCGATATCGCTGTCCGAGACGACCGTGCCCTGGTTCTCGAAATCGAAGCCTTCGGGGGCTTGCACATGCACGAC
>JBCDFC010000320.1:0-4269 GCA_039178805.1 Pseudomonadota bacterium
CCGCATCCACGCCCGGGCTCCGCTCAGCCCACGCACCCCGGTCCGGCGGACCCGCGTCGCCGACGGGCAGGGGACCCGAGAGCCCGAAGGCAAGCCCCCGCGCTGCATCGAGCCCCGACCTGCACTTCACGCCAGGACGTTCCATCAGCCAGGTATTGATGCACCGGCAGTGCATCCAGGAACTCGTTCGCGATAAGGATGAGCGGGCCGTCGGGCAGCTCTTCGAGCCGTCCCGCCCATGATGCATCGGGGAAACGCGTCGCCTGGGCGTCGCGGAGCGGCGCGGATACTTCGACAAGCCAGAGCGGCAGGTCGGCAAGACTTGGCGCTGCGCGCAACGCATCGGCCATCAAAGTCCCCCGGCCGGGGCCAAGCTCGGCCAGGATCGCAGCGCCTTCGATCCCTGCGCGCTGATGCCCGAGCCAGAGGCCGATCAGCTCGCCGAACATCTGGTTGATCTCAGGCGCTGTCGTAAAGTCGCCCGCAGCACCCAGCGGGTCCCGCGTCGCATAGTACCCGTGCTCGGGATGGGTGAGGGCGAGCCGCATATACTCGGCCACGCTGATCGGACCCTCGGCACGGATCCGCGTCGCGATATGCGCGGCGAGCGTTGTCTCCACCTGCACGCGGCTCGCCGGCACGCTCATTTCTGGGGCGCCTCGTCGACGCTTTGGCGCCTGGCGAAAGCGATGGCGAGGAAGGTGACGCCGATCAGGACCATCGGGAGCGATAGCACCTGGCCCATGGTCAGCCCCGCCGCCTCGGGTCCAGTGCCGAAGCGCAGGACCTGACCCCAAGGGTTGTCGGGTGTCACGAATTCCATATTGCCCTGCCGGAAGTTCTCGACGATCGACCGGCCGAGCCCATAGCCGATGAAAAAGACCCCGATCAGCGCGCCGGGGCGTTTGAGCCAACCGCGGCCGACGGCGAGCCACCACATCACGCCGAAGAGCAGAAGGCCCTCGAGCGCCGCCTCGTAGAGTTGGGAGGGATGGCGGGGCAGGTTCTCCGGCCCGCCCCAGAACGCCTCCGGGACGCCTGGGAAGACCATACCCCAGGGCTGCTCGGTCACCCGCCCCCAAAGCTCTCCATTAATGAAGTTGGCGATCCTGCCGAAGAAGATGCCCGCAGGTGCCGCGAGCGCCACTGCATCGCCCGCCTCCAGGAGCGGTATACCATGGCGCTTTGTGTAGAGGATGACGCCCAGGATCACGCCGAGAAAGCCGCCATGGAAGGACATCCCCCCCTCCCAGATCGCGAAGATATCGCCGGGGTTCGAGAGGAAATGGGTGGGATTGTAGAAGAGGACGAAACCGAGCCTGCCGCCGAGAACGACGCCGATCACCATCCAGGTCAGCAGCTCCTCCGGTTGCTGCGGCGTCATGGGCACCCGGTTCGCGGGCCAGAGCGCCGGGCGACGCATCAGCCAAACGCAGAGCCGCCAGCCGAGCACGAGCCCCGCGATATAGGCGAGCGCGTACCAACGGAGCGCGATCTCGATCCCGGCGACCTCGAACGAGACGAGCGCCGGGTCGATCTGCGGGAAAGGCAGGGCGAGCATCGGGCCTCCTCGGGTTGAACGGGGTTTGAACGGGGCCTCACGGGGCCTCACGGGGCCTAAACGGGCCCGAACGCGACTGGGCAGAACCGGGCTGGACGCGTTCACGGGTGGGCGAGCGCTGCCCGGCTGTCAAGCCGCACGACTTGCAAGCGCGCCTTGGGGCTGTCATGGCTCGGTGAAAAGAGGCGGAGGATGCAATGCAGACCCAATCGACGCTTTTTGACGATCTGAGCAAGCTTATGACCAATGCCGCCGGCATGGCGCAGGGCATGCGGGATGAGGCGGAGACCGCGATGCGCAGCGCTTTCGAGCGTTGGCTTAGGGAATCGTCGCTCGTCACCGAGGAAGAGTTTGCCGCGGTCCGCGAGATGGCGACGAAGGCCCGCGAAGAGAACGCAGCGCTGATGGCTCGGATCGAGGCGCTGGAGGCGAAGCTTGCCGCGATGAGCGGCGCTGCGGGCAAGGCCAAGCCTAAGTGACGGACGATGCGCTAGGGCTCGGCGGTCCCGCATCGAGGTGGCGACCGCCGCGGAGATGCCGATTTCGATGCCTAGGCGCTTTTTGCTTTCTAATTGGCATCGTTAGTGCCACCATATCTATGGGTCACAGACCTAAAGGCACACGACCCGTTGCAACCCTTGGTGCATAAAGGGTTCACGAGCGACCCAAGGCACCAGAGCAGTAAGGGCTTTGAGGCATGTCGGCAGTCGGACGCAACTTCGAGAACACGGATATTCATCCCATCGACATGGTCGAGACCTTGGCGGAGCAGTCCGCCTGGGACTTTGACCGCATGGGCGAGGACCAGATCGCGATGGTGGTCGAGGGCACGTGGCGAAACTACTCGCTGTCGCTGGCCTGGTCGGAGCGGGACGATATGCTCCGCCTGATCGCTTCCTTCGAGATGGTGCCCCATGACGATTGTCGCGCGGCGTTCCAGGAGCTGCTGGTGATGGTCAATGACCGGATCTGGAACGGCGCGTTCTCGCTCTGGCCCGAGCAGGGGCTCGTCGCCTTCCGCTACGGGCTGACGCTGGCGGGCGGGGCATCGGCGACGCCGGAGCAGATCGAGGCGATGGTGCTGTCGGCGCTGGCCCTCTCGGAGCGGTTCTACCCGGCATTCCAGGCCTGTGCTTGGACGAACGAGACGGCGGAACAGGCGCTCGATTTCGTGATCGAGGACGCATACGGCACAGCCTGACATGGGCGATTGTGGGGCGGCCTGGAGGGCGCCCCGACTTCGGCCCGCTGGGCCTCAGCGGCCCACCCACCAGCCGCGCCCCGTGCGGGGTTCTGCGCAGGCCTTTCGTGGGTGCCCTCCGTCCCCCCCCCCGCTGCATCCCCTAACAGAAACGCTATGACGTTCGCCGAGAGGTTTCGATGACCGATCTTGCTGCTGCCGTCCCTTCGCTGCTCCTTCTCGGCTGCGGCAAGATGGGGAGTGCGATGCTGGAGGGATGGCTTGCGGGTGGCATGGCGCCATCGGCGGTCCAGGTGATCGAGCCTGCACCCACTGATTGGCTGGTGGGGCTTGCAGGCGATGGTCTCGTGCTCAACCCAGAGCATCCACAGCCCGCATCCGTGGCGGTGCTGGCGGTCAAGCCGCAGATGATGGGCGCGGCCGCACCGGCGCTCTCGGGCTTTGGCGGTGGGGCGACGCTGATGCTCTCGATTGCGGCGGGCACGCCGATCGCAGCCTTCGAGGCGATGTTCGGGGCGGGCACGCCGGTCGTGCGGGCGATGCCGAACACGCCGGCGGCCATCGGGCGGGGGATCACGGCACTTGTCGGCAATGCGACGGCGGGCGAGGCGGGGCTTTCCACTGCGGAGGCGCTGCTGGAACCGGTTGGGGCGACGGTGCGCCTCGAGACGGAGGATCAGATGGATGCGGTCACGGGCCTCTCCGGTTCAGGACCTGCCTATGTCTTTCACTTGATCGAAGCGCTTGCTGCGGCGGGCGAGGCGGAAGGGCTGTCGCCAGCGCTTGCGATGCGGCTTGCCCGCGCGACCGTGTCGGGGGCGGGCGCGCTTGCCGACGCATCCGAGGAGAGTGCCGCGACGCTCAGGCAGAATGTGACGAGCCCGGGCGGGACGACGGCTGCCGGGCTATCGGAGCTGATGCCCGCGCTCCCGGATCTCATGCGTCGGACGGTTGCCGCTGCGGCTGCACGCTCGCGCGCTCTCGGCAGGGGGTGAGCGGTGGATTGGGGCGAGCGCCGCGGGTAGAGCGAGACGCTTAGCCACTCCATTGTGCGTCGCAGCGAATTCCGCCTTGACATCTTTTGTGCGCTGCAACATATGAGGGTCAGAGCGGCAGACCGGCCCGCCGCAGTGTTGGCGCGAGAGGCCTGGCCCGCTCCGCCGGAGACACCCCAGGAGACCTAGAATGATGCATGAGAAATTCCCTTTCGCCGCCGATCTCGAGAAGATGACCGAGATGTTCAAGATGCCCGAACTCGACAAGATGTTCGACGCCTCGAAGCTGCCCGCGATGGATCTGGTCGTGAAGGCGCATGAGAAGAACCTGAGCGCTGCTATCGAGGCGAACAAGGTCGCGATGGCCGGCTATCAGAGCGTCTACAAGCGTCAAGTCGCGATGGCCGAGGAGGCGATGGCGCAGATGAAGGACGCCATGGGCGAGCTGCAGGGCCAGCCGATGACGGCGGATCAGGCGCAGAAGAACCTCGATACGGCGCGCGTCGCCCTCG
>JBCDFC010000321.1:0-4202 GCA_039178805.1 Pseudomonadota bacterium
ACGGGCCCGAATTCGCAGCCGTGGCGGTGAAGGAGTGGCTGGGGAACCTCAGCGTGACCACCGCCTTCATCGAGGCTGGGAGCCCATGGGAGAACGGTTATGTCGAGAGCTTCAACTCGAAGCTCCGAGATGAGCTGCTTGACGGGGAGATCTTCTACTCGCTCAAGGAAGCGCAAATCCTGATCGAGGTATGGCGGCGCCATTACAATGTCGTCCGGCCCCACTCGGCACTCGGATGGCAGCCGCCAGCACCCGAAGTCAGCATCATCCCGGCAGACATCTGGCCGCGCCCGGGCCCATCAATCGCGATGGCAACCAATGCCACCGTCCACTAACATCCAACGTGGATTCGTAACCGGGGGCTGGCCAATCGGGAACCCCTTCCAGCGTGGCCGCGGCGAGCCGGGTGGCTGGTGGATCATTGACGAGCCGGAGCTGCATCTCGCCGAGGACGTTCTTGTGCCGGACATCGCGGTTTGGCGGCGCGAGCGTATGCTGACTTATCCGGACGGCGCGTATTTTGAGCTCGCGCCCGACTGGGTCTGCGAGATGCTTTCGCCGGGCACGCGCCAATCCGACCTCGTGGAGAAGCGCGCGATTTATGCGCGGGAAGGCGTCGCACATCTCTGGCTCGTGGACCCACTCGCGAAGAGCCTCGAGGCTTTCAGTTTGAAGGACGGCTCCTCGGTTCTCGTCGCAGCGCTCCGTGACGATCAGCCGGTGAGCCTTGACCCATTCGACGCGATCACCTTTGTTCTGCGCGCTCTCTGGTCAGACTGAGAGAATCTGTGACGAGGTTGTACGTCACGGATGGCACGGTGCCTCTTGGTCTGCCATGCCAGGTTCGGGATTCAGGGCGCTGCCTGCAGTCAGGGATGCTTCACACTGCAGGAGAGAACGACATGGCGAAGCACCATCCGCGTGCAGCTGATGAGGCGGACGGCTTTGCGGGAGGCCGCGAAAGCCTGGTGGCGCTGGCCACGCGGATTGTTGGTAATCGTGCTATCGCTGAGGAACTGACGCAAGAAGGCTGGCTCAGATGGGCCGTACGCGAGTACCCCGATAGCGTCGCGTCGCGGATCCTGTCGAGGATCGTGAAAATCCTCGCTCTTGATTGGCTGCGCCGTCGGCGCGTGGAGATCGACATTCATGAGCGCGTGTTCGAAGTTAGTGCACTCCGAGTGGACGGCATCGACGCCGAGCGCATTACGATCTCGCGACAAGAGTCCAAGCGCGTCCTTCGCGCTTTGGAGCATCTGCCTAATCGAACGCGCGAAGCGTTCCTTCTGAGCCGTGTTCAAGGCCTTACAAACCGCGAAATCGGTGATCGGTTGGGTGTTTCCGCTCCGCGGGCGTCGCAGCTGGTGAAGCGCGCGATGGCGCATCTGGCAGCGCAAACGGATCCATAATCCCAGCGCCTCCACACTCTGTCCTCACTATGAGCAGTCAGCGCAGGGAGCGAAAGGAGATGCCGGTCGACAATGCCCGATTTGGACCAGAATGATTTGCTGAATGAGGCTTCAGAGCATTTTCTGAGGTCGCGGGAACAGCCTGACGATCGCGCAGCCCTGCGTGCACGCGACGCGTTCTTAGCGCGCGGCAGAGCGGAGAGGCGAGCCTATGCGCGCGTGTTGCGTGCTTGGGCTGCTACCAGACCGACGAGTCGTCTCATGCCTCTCCGCTTCGCTGTAGCCTCCTGCGCCGCAGTGGCGTTTGTCGCACTAGCCTGGCCCATGATCGAGCTGCGCATAGGGGCGGATCACTTCGCTGGGCGAACGCCGCAGGAGGTTATCCTAGACTCGGGCGACAGTGTCTTTCTGGACGCTGAGGCGGCCATTGTGGAACGGACGAGTTCGGCGGACCGTGAAGCCGAGCTGCTGAACGGCGTCGCCTTCTTCCACGTGAAGCGTGATGAGCGGGCATTCATGGTCCGCGCTGGGGGGCGATTAGTCCGTGTGTTGGGAACTTTTTGCGAAGTCTCGCGCTCTGGAGACGTCCTTTCGGTCGCTGTTGTAGAAGGCAGCGTCGAGGTCGTTGATGGCGAACTCTCATGGCATCTCACAGCCGGTGATCTGCTCCGGCTCCACACCGATAAGAGCCCTCAGACGAGCCAGATCAGACCAGGGGATGTTGCAGCGTGGCGATGGGGACGACTGATCGCGACGGGCACTCCTCTCTCTGAGATCGCTGATGCGATCGATCGTCGTCTCGCCGGGCGGATCGTGATCATTGGCGGACAGCTAGGCGAAGCCCGTATCGTCGGGAATTTTGATCTCTCGCGCCCACTCTCCGCGCTTCGTGCCGCGGCCGCTGCCGAAGGCGCTCGCGTTCTGGCGGCGCCACCTGCGCTCACGCTGGTGGTACCCGCCTTCTGACTTTCTACGTCTCTGGACTTACGGTTCGGCGCTTTCGTTCGTCACTCTTCATGACGGGCAACGATGGCGCTCGCGCATGCATATGAGGCACAGAGTGATGCGAGCGGAGGCCTATCGGGCAGTGGTTGCGACGATGATTCCGGCGTCGCTATCCTCTACCTCCGCTATCGGTCAGGAGGCACTGCCGTTGGTCGATGTACCGGCTCAGGCGCTGCCGGCTGCGCTTGTGGAACTCGGCAATGAGACGGGCTTGCAAGTAAGCGTCGGCGAGGCGACGGTAGCCGATAAGCGCAGTGCAGCTGTCACTGGCCGAATGACGCCGACCGAAGCCTTGAGCCTGATGCTCTCAGGTTCTGGGCTTTCTTTCCGGTCACTCGGTTCCGATGGCGCGGTCGTGGTCGAAACTGATGCAGCAGACAGCAATGTTGAAGCCGCAGTCCGTCTGGCCCCGATAGTTGTGGAAGCGACCCGGCTCGAAGATCCGCTGGGGCCTGCAGATGGTTACTTGCCCTAGCGTACCACTACAGGCACCCGCATCGATTCTCCCATCGATGAACTGCCGCTATCGATCCAGTCGATCCCGCGGGAGGTGATCGACGACACGAACGCCGACCGCCTCAGCGATGTCATTCGTTTCGCAACAGGTGCGAACACAGGCAATGCGTTCGGCAACACGGATGATAACTTCCTGTTTCGTGGATTTTCGGCACAGGTCGTTACGGATGGCATCGCCAGCAACGCACTCAACCCCACGCTTCGGCAACGCGACAGCGTCAATCTCGAGCGTGTCGAGGTCTTGCGCGGGCCAGCTTCGGCTCTCTACGGACAGGGTGCGCCGGGCGGAGTGATCAACCTCGTTCGCAAGCGGCCCTTCGACACTGCGGCAGCGCGCTTCAACACATCGGTTTCCAGCCTGATCCGGCTGCGACAGGAGGCCGATATTAACCTGCCACTTTCCAAAGCGGGCGAGATCAATGCACGTTTCGTTGGCGCAGTCGAATGCTCTGACAGCTTTACGCTTCGTGAGTTTACCGGCGCCTTGCCAGAGAACAGGGTCGTCCTAGCACCAAGCTTATCGTTCTCACCGACGCCTCGGACGGACGTTGTCATCAGGGCTGAGTATGTACGCGATGCGAGCTTCTTCGATCGAGGTATTCCGATTGCAGAGGACGGTAGTTTTTTGACAGATATCGATCTGACATTTGCCGATACGAGCGTCGGCGCTACGATCATGCAAAGCATACTTGCTAATGCAGAGGTCACGCACAGCCTTTCCGATGCAGTGTCCTTGAGGATGGTTGGCGGCGTGGACTATAAAGACTTTGAGGGTACGCAGAGTGAATCTAGCTTTCTATCACCGATAGATGTGCCGGCGTCAATTACAGCGCTTTTTGGTTTTTCAGACCCTATTGTGGCGGATAATTCTATACTTCGAACATTGATTTCCAGAAGCTTCGAGAATGTGAACATCAATTTACAGGTCGATGCCAACCTGTCTTTCTCAACTGGGCCGCTGGATCATCAGGCATTGATTTCAGAAGAGTATGCGCACGCCAATGAAAATGATGTCTTGTTCAGCTCGGACTTCCTTACGGATATAGACGTCACTTCGATCACGACGCCAAACTTGCCGGGGCCGCTCTCGGAAAACGACTTGGCACTGGTCAGCGACAACGAGACGACAACAGAGGCAATCGGATTGATCGCGTTCGATAAGGTGAGCTGGGGCGACAGGCTGCATGTCCTTCTTGGCGGTCGTCCCGTGCCCCTGGGTTCGCTGAGACACCGCAGACGGCTTATTGAAGGCCGAGGAGGTGTCGAATGACG
>JBCDFC010000322.1:0-4178 GCA_039178805.1 Pseudomonadota bacterium
GGGAAATAGTCGATTAGGAAGCGCTCCATATGCGGATCGTCGGGTGCGCGGCTCGCCACGATCTCGTCGAAGAGCGTGATCTTGGCATAGGCGAGCAGCACCGCGATCTCGGGCCGGGAGAGGCCCTCGCCCGCTGCTGCCCGCTCCGCCAGCTCCTCGTCGTTCGGCAGAAGCTCAACCGTTCGGTTCAAGAGACCCTGGGACTCGAGCCCCCGCATGAAGCGGACATGCGCATCGAGAAGCTGCGCCGAGCGTGCCTCCGCCATGCTGATGGCAAGTGACTGGGTGTAGTTCGTCACGAGCACAAGGTCGCCGACCCGATCGGTCATGTCCGCCAGAAGCGTGTTGCGCTGCTTCTCGGTCATGTCGCCGGCCTGCACGACTTGGCCGAGCGCGATCTTGATGTTGACCTCGTGGTCGGAGCAGTCGACGCCCGCGGAGTTGTCGACGGCATCGGTGTTGATCTTGATGCCGCGCCGCGCAAGGCCGATCCGCCCAAGCTGTGTGACGCCGAGATTGGCGCCCTCGCCCACTACGCGCGCCCGCACCTCGCTGGCGCTGACCCGGACAGCGTCGTTGGCCCGGTCGCCGGCATCGGCGTGGCTCTCATCGTCCGCCTTGATGTAGGTGCCGATGCCGCCGAACCAGAAGAGATCGACCTCGGCACCCATGATGACTTTGATGAGCTCGGTCGGCGTCAGCCGCTCGGCCTCGATCCCCAGCATCGCCTGGATCTCGGGCGTAAGCGCGACCGACTTGGCCGAGCGTGGAAAGACGCCGCCGCCGGCCGAGATCAGACCCCGGTCGTAGTCCTGCCAGCTTGAGCGGCCCATCTCGAAGAGCCGCTTACGCTCATGAAAACTGCTCGCCGGATCGGGATCGGGGTCGATGAAGATGTCCCGATGGTCGAAGGCCGCCTGCAGGCGGATCTGATCCGAAAGCAGCATGCCGTTGCCGAACACATCGCCCGACATGTCGCCACAGCCCATCGCGGTGAAGGGCGCGCTTTGCGTGTCGTGGCCAAGCTCGCGGAAATGCCGCTTCACGGCCTCCCATCCGCCGCGCGCCGTGATGCCCATGCCTTTATGGTCATAGCCGTTGGAGCCGCCCGAGGCGAAGGCGTCGTCCAGCCAGAAGCCGTACTCCTTGGCGATCCCGTTCGCGATGTCAGAGAAGGTCGCGGTACCCTTGTCCGCCGCCACGACGAGATAGGGGTCGTCCGCGTCGTAACGCACGACATCCGCGGGCGGCACGACGCTGCCCTGCACGAGATTGTCGGTGATATCGAGCAGACCCATCAGGAACGTGCGGTAGCAGCGGATCGCCTCCGCCTGCACGTCCTCGCGCGAACCGCCCGCCGGAAGCTTCTTCGGCAGGAACCCGCCTTTCGAGCCCACGGGGACGATCACCGCGTTCTTGACCTGTTGCGCTTTGACAAGGCCCAGCACCTCGGTTCGGAAATCCTCCTTGCGGTCGGACCAGCGCAGGCCCCCGCGCGCCACGGGACCGCCGCGCAGATGCACGCCCTCGACCCATGGGGAGAACACGAAGATCTCCCGCCAGGGTCGCGGCAGGGGCAGGTCGTCGAGCTTCCCGCTGTCGAGCTTGAAGGAGAGGTACGCCTTCGCCCCATCCGGCCCCGGCTGGTAGAAATTCGTGCGCAGGGTCGATTGGATGGCGTTCAGGAAACGCCGCAGGATGCGGTCGACATCGAGGCTCGGGACCGCCTCCAGCGCCTCTTCGATGGCGGCGACATACCCTGCCGCCTCAGCCTCCCGCGCTGCGATATCGCCGTCACGCTTTGGATCGAAACGGGCGAGGAAAACCCGCACAAGGAGGCGCGCGATCTCAGGATAATCGGCGAGCGCATCCTCCATGTAGTCGATGGAGTAAGGCATCCGCGCCTGGCGCAGAAAACGGCTATAGGCGCGGAGCACCGTGACGTCGCGATGGCCGAGACCCGCGAGCAGCGTCAGGCGGTTGAGCGGATCGTCCTCCGCCGTCCCGGCCCAGATCGCAGCGAACGCGCCCTCCAGCTTGGACCGGCTCTTCTGCTTGGCGAGATCGATGGCGATGCCGCTGGCCGAGACCATCAGGAAGTCGTGGATCCAGATCTCCCCTTCCTCGCTCTCGATCAGATACGGATGCTCGTTGAGGACGCGGAACCCCATGTTCTCGAGCACCGGCAGACAGTCGGAGAGCGGTACCGCACCGCCGTGGTGGAAGATTTTGAACCGCACCCGATCGTCGTCATCCTCGAGCCGGCGGTAGAAATGTAGCGCCAGCGGCGTCGCATCGGTCAGCGTGACAAGGAGCTCGATATCGCTCACCGCCTGCGCGATGCCGACCTCTTCGCGATAACCGACTGGGAAGCCCGCACCGAAGCGGCGATGGAGAACGTGGCCGTTGTGCTCGCCCTCCTTCTCGACCAAGGCGTCCAGAAGCCGGTCGCTCCAGGAACGCGTGGCCTCGATCACATCCCGTTCGACTTCCTGCAGAGCGTAGTCGGGCGTCTGACCTTGGAGCGCAATCACGAAATGCACGCGCGCCATAGCCTCCATGTCGAAGCTCGGCTCCCAAGAGGCCACGCGGCCGTTGACGGCGTCGCAGAGGATCTGACCCATGCGCACGCGAAGCTCGGTATTGTAGCGCTCACGCGGGACATAGACGACGCAGCTTACGAACCGCCCGAACCGGTCGGGCCGCATGAAGAGCCGCGGGCGCGGGCGCGTCGCGAGCGTGAGGACACCGATGGCGTTCTCGTGGAGCTGGTCCTCGGTCGACTGGAAAAGCTCGTCGCGCGGATAGGTCTCCAGCACATTGTCGAGGGCCTTGCCGTCATGGCTCGCCGGGCGAAAGCCGGCCCGGGCGATCACGCGGTCGATCTTCTCGCGTAACATCGGGATCTGATGCGGGCTGCGATTGTAGGCGGCTGAGGTAAAGAGGCCGACGAAGACCTGCTCGCCCGTGACGGCCCCGTGTTCATCATACTGCTTGACCGCGATCACATCGAAATGGCTGCCGCGATGCACCGTCGAGCGTCGGTTCGCCTTGATGATGAGGAGCGGATGCGCGTCCGCCGAGAACTCGTTCATCTCGGGCGTCCAGTGGACGAAGTTGCCCTGCAGATCGCGCATCACGGTGTAGGATGGGTCGGCGAGCAGGCCGAGGCCCGAGTCCTGAACGAGCTGGAAATTGCCCTCCTGATCCCAGACGAAGCTGCGGCAACCAAGAAACGTGAAGTGATTGTCGGCAAGCCAGTCGAGGAAAGCCCCCGCCTCCGCCGCCTGATGCGCGATCTCCTCGGGCGCTGTCTGACGCAGCGCCTGTGTGGTGTCGCCGAGCCTGGCCAGCATCGCGCGCCAGTCGCGCACGGCAACGCTCACATCCGCGAACATGGCTTCGAGTGCGTCCTTGAGCTCGGCGAGGCGCCGCGCCTCACCGATCTGGTCGACCTGCACTTGGATGACGCTCTCGCTCAGCACCCCCTCGCCGCCCGGCTCCGCAAGCCCCATGCGCCGGCCGGTGTCGTCCCGGCGCACGGTCATCATGGGGTGGATCAGGCTGTGAATGCCGAGACCTGCCTCGGTCAGCAGCACGGTGGTCGAGTCGACAAGGAACGGCATGTCCTCGTTCACGACCTCGACGATGGTGTGGCGCGAGGACCAACCCTGCTCCGCCATGCGCGGATTGTAGACGCGGACCTTGGCGCGGCCGGGCCGGCGCTCCTTGCAGAACTTCCAAAGTGCGAGGGCCGAGCCGTAGAGTTCCTCGACATCGAGCGCGTCGATCTCCTCGCGCGCGACATTGTCGAAGATGACGTCGAGCCCCATGGTGAAGCTCATCGCCTCCGCCCGCTCAAGCCGCTCAGCGGCGAGCCGGCGAACCTCCTCAAGCTTTTGCTCAAGGCTCTCGGTGGTGGCGATCAGCATGGCAGCCTCCCCATGATTGTCGTGGATGCACTCTCGCAGGCCGGCACATCCTTCCGCAGGATGGCTACCATGCCAGTCCGAACGAATTCCGAAAAGACAACTTTCCGCGGCAGTCAGCAGGGACCAGCGTCACGGCGAGTGGTCGGCGGGCTGGTCGGCGTGCTGGTCGGCGGGCTGGTGGGTGGGCGCAGCCGCGCGAGCGCCGGCGGTGCGCGGCGCGGCGGGCCCCCCCCCGCCCCCCGACCA
>JBCDFC010000323.1:0-4142 GCA_039178805.1 Pseudomonadota bacterium
CAACGAGGTCTTCACGGCGCTACGCCTCTCCTGCGAGTTCGAGACACGCGGCCAATTCCCCGAGCTCATGGATGCAGGCCCAATCCGCCCCAGTACCCTGCGCGCCTATCAGGTTCCGGACGCTGAGGACGGCTGTCTCTGCATCGTCCGCTCGCTCGCCGCGAAAGACAGGCTGCACCCGCCGCTCTACTATTTCGCAGCGCGCGGGTGGGTCGATCTGGTCGGCTTCTCGACCGAGAAACTGCGGATCCTCAGTGCCATCTTCGGGGTCGCCCTAATCGGAGCGGCAGGGTGGCTCGGGCGAGAAGTCTTTCGCGATGGCCGCGCCGGGTGGGCGATGGCGGGGCTCGTCGCCGTCTCACCCATCTTCATCCGGTATGCACAGGAAGCGCGAAGCTACACGCTCTGGCTTGTCTTCGCCGTCCTCGCCTTCGTCTTCTTCCTGCGCGCCCTACGATCCGATGGTTGGCGCAATTGGTCGATCTGCCTCCTTTTCCTCGTCATCGCCGCGTGGACGCATCTGCTGACCCTCGCGCTTCTCGCCAGCTTCGCGCTCTTCCTGATCCTGCGCGATGGGCCAAGGATGACCCGAGACGCGATCCGGTTGGCCATCGTGGGCGGCGCCACCCTTCTGCTGATCAGCCCCTGGCTCCTGCAACTCGCGCTCCATCTCGCCCGCCGCGGTGGGGCCGCCAGCCATCTGACATTCGGCCTCGACCCCGGCTTCCTCCTCAACGCCTTCGGTCAGAACCTCGGCCATGTGCTGCTCTCGTGGCCAGCGGAGAACAACCTTGCCACCGCGGTCGCGCTGATCTTCTTGGCGGCGCTGCTTGCGCTGGCCGTGCGACAGCTATGGATCGGTGGTCAGCGGACGACGCTCCTCTTGCTGGTGGCGCTCGCCTTGCCCTGCCTCGCGATCACGGTCTTCGCCGATCTCGCACTCGGCGGTCAGCGCTCGCTCCGGGCGCGATACGTGTTCCCGCTCTTCATCGCGATGCTGCTGGCCTTGGCGTTCCTCATCTCCAGGGCATCGGCTCAAGGGTTCAAACACCGCCTCCTACCTCTCGCCATCCTCAGCTTAGGCGTCTTCTCCGGGGTGCACGCGGTGCTCTCGCCGACCTGGTGGGACCTTTCCAAGGTCGACCGCCAACTGCTCGCAGTGCTGGAAGACGAGCCGAACACTCTGATCGTCACCGACGTCGTCTATGGCGTCGTCGCCCCCCTCAGCCATCGGCTGAGCGAGGACACGGCCTTCCTCATGCTCTCGCAACCCATCGCGCCAGCACGACCAGAAGGCTTCGCACGCCACCTCCTCTACCAGCCGAGCCCCGAGCTTTACGACGCCATCGCACGGCGGATCGGTCACGCACCGGAGCTCGTGTTCGAGACACCCCGGCGGGACGCGATCATCTACCGCCTATACATGCTCCCAGTGGGCGATTGACGCCGATGGCCAAGGGCCTCGCGATCAACACGCTGACTGTCGAGCCACGGGGCGGTCTCTGCAACCGGATGCGCGCGATGGACGGCGCCATCGCCCTCGCCGCCGATACTGGCATGGCAGTCCGCATCGTCTGGAAGATCGATCAAAGCCTCGGCTGCCCCCTCGACACGCTATTCGAACCGATCCCAGGCGTCGCAAAGGTCGAGCAGCGCCGCGCCTTCATCATGCGACGGAGAGATCTGGTCTGGTTCCGCCGACGGCTGCCGCTACCCTGCCACGACGCGATTTACCTTGAGGACGATATCGAGCGGCTGATCGCGGACAACCACGATTTCACCGCGCTCTCCCGCCAACAGGCGCCCTACATCCGCACCGGCAAACGGATCCACCGACCTTTCGGGCCCGCGAGGCTCTTCCGCCTGCAGCCGCCGCTCTTGGCCGAAGTCGAGCGGCGCGAGCCCGATCTCCGCGCTGGCATCGGTGTCCATATCCGCCACGGCGATCATCGCCCGGGCAATCGGTTCAGCCCCACCGCGCTCTTCGCCCAACGCATGGCCGAGATCCTGCGCGATGACCCTCAGACGTCGTTCTTCCTCGCCACCGACGATGCAGAGGCGGAACGACAGCTTACCGCCGAGTTTCGAGGGCGCATCTCGGTTCGCGAGAAGTCCTCCAGAAATCGCTCGGTCGCCAGCGCGATCGAGGATGCTGCAATCGATCTCTACTGCCTTGCCCGGACGAGGAGGCTCCTCGGAACCACGGCCTCGTCCTTCTCCCGCATGGCTGCCGAGCTTGGCGGCCAACCCCTCGACTTCGTGACCTCCAGAACGGATGAGCCACTGGTCTGGTAGGCCATCATCGGCGGTCCGCAGGGCCCCGCGATGCTCCCACACGACCCAGTCGGCCCGCCAGTCCGCTCGGAGGAAAGAACCCGTTCGAATTCATCCTCGGGAAGTGGGCCGCAGCGCCACACCGCTTCTCAGAAAATCCGAACCACCGCACTCTGGGACCAAACACGTCTCAAGGCTGAAGGACTGGCACCGCACCGCTGCCCACTGGTCACAAACCCCGAACCTAGTCCGTCTCCGTGAAATCCTGGCGGGCGAGGCCGTGTTTTTGCATTTTCTCGTAGAGGGTTTTTCGCGACAGGCCCAAGGCTGCGTAGGTCTCCTTCAACCGCCCCCCATGGGCTGCGATGCTGGCCGAGATCAGCGCCTTCTCATGCGCCGCCATCAAGGCCGCCAAGCTCTGATCGGCTTCGCCTTCCTCCGGGCTGTCGCGGAAATCGAGGCCGAGGACGTAGCGCTCCGCAGCATTGCGCAACTCCCGCACGTTCCCCGGCCACTCCCGCGCGGCGATCGCGCTCAGCACATCCGCCGTCACCTCGGGCACCGGACGCTGATACCGCGCCGCCGCCTGCGAGAGGAGCACCGAGAACAAGCGCGGAATGTCGTCCGGCCGCTCCGACAGGGCCGGCAGATGCAGCGTCACGACGTTCAGACGATAGAGGAGATCCGCTCGGAAACGCCCCGCCGCGACCTCGTCCTCGAGGTTCGATTTCGAGAGGGCGAGGACCCGCATATCGAGCTCGACCGGTTCGTTCGAGCCCAACCGTGTAATCCGCCGGTTATGCAGGGCATCCAGCAGTTTCGCCTGCATCGACATGTCCAGGCTGTCGACCTCGTCGAGACACAGGATACCGCCTCGCGCATGCTCCAACTTGCCATAGCGCGCCCGCGTAGCACCCGGGAACGCGCCGACCTCGTGGCCGAAAAGCTCGCTCTCGACCAAGGCACTCGGCAACGCGGCACAGTTGATATGCACGAACGGCCCCTTGGCCCGCTCGCTCGCCCGATGGATGGCGCGCGCGGTGACCTCCTTGCCCGTCCCCGTCGCCCCGGTGATGAGGACATCCGCATCCGTCGCCGCAACCGCGCGCACCGTCTGGCGCAAGGCCACCATCGGGGCGCTCCGCCCGATCATCCGCGCTTCGATCACGTCGGAGGAGCCGATCTGACGGCGAAGCTCCCGGTTCTCCAGCGTCAGACGCCGCTTCTCCAGCGCCCGCCGGGCAGAGGCCACAAGGCGCGCCGGCTCGAACGGCTTCTCGAGGAAGTCATACGCCCCCTCCTTCATGCATTTGACGGCCAGATCGACATCGGCATGGCCGCTGATCAGGATCACTGGCAGTTCCGCATCGATCTCAAGCGCCCGCCGCATCAGCGCCACGCCATCCATCCCCTCCATGCGGATATCCGTGACGATGACCCCGGCAAAGTTCCGCCCGATCCCCTCCAGGGCGCTCGCCCCGTCCGCGAAGCAGTCGACATCGAGCGCCGCCAGCTCGAAGGTCTGAGCGGCCGAAAGCCTTAGGTCTTCCTCGTCATCGACGAACAACACGTCCTTCGGCATCATTCAGCCACCAGCGTATGGAGTGCGCCCGACCCCTCGACCGAGCGGCGCAGTCTGACCCGGAGAACGGCGCCGCCCTCGCGATGATTGGCAGCGGTCAGCTTCCCTCCGAAATCCTCCACGATGTTGAACGAGATCGAGAGGCCGAGCCCCATGCCCTTGCCAACGGGTTTGGTGGTGAAGAAAGGCTCGAACATCTGGTCTTCGTCGCCAGGCCGCAGCCCCGGCCCATGGTCGCGAACGGTGATCTCCACCGTGTCGTCCGTCGTCTCGACATCGATCTCGA
>JBCDFC010000324.1:0-4124 GCA_039178805.1 Pseudomonadota bacterium
CTCGGCGATATCGGCCGTGTCGACGAAGAACTTCATGGCGCGCGCTGCTCCCGCCGCTGATTTGGTTTGGCATCATGGTATCGCGTCCGGGCGGCGGGGGCCAATGGGTGGTGCGGTTTGCCGGGGCATCGTGGGGTTGGCGGTGTGAGCGGCGTTGCCGAAGGGACTCAGGGCGCGCTCTTCGGGGCCGGTGATCAGGGCGGCGATGCCGGATCGCTCGATACCGACCGTGTCGGCGTTCTGGTTCCGATGCCCTTCGACACGCCGCTCGATTACGCCGTGCCCGATGGGTTGGAGCTCCGCCCCGGCGATTTCGTACGGGTGAGCGTGGCCGGGCGGTCGGGGCCGGGTGTCGTCTGGGGGCCGGGTGAGGGACGGCTGCCGATCGAGAAGCTGAAACCCGTCGCTGAGCGGCTGGACGTCGCGCCGATGCGCGCACCCCTTCGCGCCTTTCTTGAGCGGGCGGCGGACTACACATTGACGCCCCTCGGTATGATGCTGCGCCTGGCGACCCGGGTGCCTGAGCTTGGTGCCGCGCCCCGGTTGCGGCGGTTTCTGCTGCGGGGCGAGGGCGCACCGCCTCGCATGACGCCGGCGCGCCAGCGCGTGCTCGATGCGATCGAGGCGGCGGAGGCCGGACTGACCGCTGCCGATCTCGCCCGGGAGGCCGGGGTGTCGGCGGCGGTCGTCTCGGGGCTCGTGGCCGCAGGGGCGTTGGCTGAGCGGCGAGCGATGGCGGAGGCGCCGTTCCCGCCGCTCTTCGGTCAGGCCCCCGGCAACCACCTCTCGCCCGAACAGTCCGACGCCGCGGCAGTCCTTCGCGAGGAGCTGCGGGCGGAGCGCTTTTCGGCAACGCTCCTTTACGGGGTCACCGGGTCGGGGAAGACGGAGGTCTATCTCGAGGCCGTCGCCGAATGTCTGGCCGCCGGTCGGCAGGCCCTGGTGCTCGTGCCCGAAATCGCGCTCACGCCACAGTTCCTGGCCCGGGTCGAGGCGCGCTTTGGCGCGCGCCCGGCAGAGTGGCATCACGGCGTGCCCCCGCCCGAGCGGAGGCGCGTTTGGCGGGGTGTGGCCGAGGGGCGCGCGAGCCTCGTCGTCGGCGCACGTTCGTCCCTCTTTCTGCCTTTCGCGGATCTCGGCCTTGTGGTCGTGGACGAGGAGCACGAGGCCTCGTTCAAGCAGGAGGATCTCGTCCACTACAACGCCCGCGACATGGCGGTCCTGCGCGCCTCGCTCGAAGGGGCGACGGTCCTGCTCGCTTCCGCCACACCCTCGCTCGAGACCTGGGCCAATGCGGATGCGGGGAAGTATCGCAGGCTGGATCTTCCGAAGCGGTTCGGGGCGGCCATCATGCCCCGCCTCGATTTCGTCGATCTGCGTGAGCACAACCCAGGGCGTGAGCGTTGGCTTTCCGAGCCGCTGGTGGAGGCGGCGCGGGAACGGCTCCAGCGGGGCGAGCAGGCGATGTTCTTCATCAATCGCCGGGGCTACGCGCCGCTCATGCTGTGCCGACAATGCGGGGCGTATTTCGGCTGTCCGCATTGCGATGCTTGGCTCGTGACACACCGCTTTCGCGACATGCTGATGTGCCACCAATGCGGGTACGAGGAACGGGTGCCCAGCGCCTGCCCCAGTTGCGGCCGGGCCGAGGGACTGGCGGCCTGTGGGCCGGGGGTCGAGCGGCTGGGCGAGGAAGCCGCGAGCCTTTTCCCCGAGGCGCGGATCGAGGTTCTGAGTTCGGACCTGACCGCGGGGCCTGCGGATCTCAAGGCCCGGCTGGCCGCCATTGCGCGGGGCGAGGCGGATATCGTGATCGGCACCCAGATGGTGGCCAAGGGGCACAACTTCCCGCTCCTGACGCTCGTCGGTGTCGTCGATGCGGATATGGGGCTGAACGGCGGCGATCTGCGCGCGGCGGAGCGGACCTATCAGCTCCTCAGCCAAGTCGCGGGTCGCGCTGGGCGAGCGGAGCGGCCGGGCACTGCCATGATCCAGACCGCGAACCCCGATCACCCGGTCTTTCGCGCCATGGCTTCGGGCGATGCGGAGGGGTTCTGGCGGGGTCTCGCCGAGGAACGTTACCGCTCCGGCATGCCGCCCTATGGCCGGCTCGCGGGCATCGTGGTCTCGGCCGAGGATGAGGCGAAAGCGTCCGAGATCGCTCGGGCCCTCGGCCGGGCCGGCGGGATCCTGGCGCAGTCGGGGGTCGAGCTCTTCGGGCCCGCACCAGCGCCCTTCGCGCGGCTTCGCGGGCGGGCGCGCTTCCGCCTCTTGGCCAAGGCGCCGAAAGGGGCGGCTCTGCAATCTGCCATTCGCCACTGGCTCGCGGCGGTGAAGGTGCCGTCTTCGGTGCGCGTGACCGTCGATATCGACCCGCAGAGTTTTCTTTGAGGTATGTTTCGATTTCGTAGAGTGCCTTGCCATCCGTCATTTGCGCGCCGGCCCCGGTAGTCCACGGCCCAGCCTGTCTCCAACCAGGCGATACTGCAGGCTTCAGGTCGAGCGTGCCGATGAATGAGGGGAGCGAGACGCCCCTGATCCCCACGACCAGCCCGACCTAAAGGCTGCGCGGCTGTGGCGCGGATGAGCGCATCGTGTGCGGCAGGGGCGCCCTTCTGCCCCGGGGAAAGATAAGGTCCATGGCCGCGCAAATCCTCGGTCGTGCGGATGTTCGCTTCGTGCATGCCCACTCGGCCAGGAACGGCTGTTTTCAGTGCCAGATCGATGCTGCCGCCTAAGCGCGCTTTTGGCTGCCGGAAACGCCCTTCGCTGCGCCGCGAAGGGCGGTTGCAAGCCCCGTAAGCCCATGCTAGCTGACCCGCACATTCCGCAGCGGGGTTTCCCTCCACACGCAACGTCGCCCGCCCGTGCCCTGATCGGGGCAGTCGCGGGAGGCTGAAAAGGAGAGGCTGGGCGTGGCCACAAGCACCCTTACCACCGGCATCGCCGATCGCTACGCCACCGCCCTATTCGACCTCGCGCTTGAGGAAGACGCGCTCGACGCCGTGAACGGCGATGTGTCGACGCTGGCGACGGCCTTTGGTGAGAGCGAGGATCTGCGCACCCTGGCCGAGAGCCCGCTCTACACGCGCGAGGAGCAGGGCCAGGCGATGGCCGGCATCGCCTCTGCGCTGGGGCTCGGCCCGACGGTCTCGAACCTGATCGCGCTCATGGCGTCGAAGCGGCGGCTTTTCGTGCTGGAGGCGGTGCTCAAGACCTTCCGCGAGCGGCTGGCCGATCATCGCGGCGAGATCACGGCCGAAGTGACGGCAGCGCGCGCGCTTTCGGATGCGCAGCGCGAGAACTTGGCGGCGACGCTCAAGACGGCCACGGGCCGCGACGTCGCCCTCGACATTCGCGTCGATGAGAGCCTCATCGGCGGACTTATCGTGAAGGTGGGCTCCCGGATGATCGACACGTCGATCCGCTCGCAGCTCACCACTCTCCACACCACTATGAAAGAGGCCGGCTGATGGGCATCCAGGCATCTGAAATCTCCTCGATCCTCAAGGAGCAGATCAAGAATTTCGGCCAGGAGGCCCAGGTCTCAGAGGTCGGCCGTGTGCTCTCGGTTGGTGACGGCATCGCCCGCATTTATGGCCTCGACCAAGTGCAGGCCGGCGAGATGGTGGAGTTTCCGGGCGGCATCATGGGGATGGCGCTAAACCTCGAGGAAGACAATGTCGGCGTCGTGATCTTCGGGTCGGACCGCGACATCAAGGAAGGCGACACCGTCAAGCGCACGAGCTCCATCGTGGACGTGCCGGCGGGCAAGGGCCTGCTCGGCCGCGTGGTCGATGCGCTCGGCAATCCGATCGACGGCAAGGGCCCCATTGAGGCGACGGATCGGCGTCGGGCGGATCTGAAGGCGCCGGGCATCATTCCGCGCAAATCGGTGCATGAGCCCATGGCCACGGGCCTCAAAGCCATCGACGCGCTGATCCCGATCGGGCGCGGTCAGCGTGAGCTGATCATCGGCGACCGGCAGACCGGCAAGACCGCGATCGCCGTCGACACGATCCTCAACCAGAAGACCTATAACGAGGCCGCGGGCGGCGACGAGAGCAAGAAGCTCTACTGCGTCTACGTCGTGGTTGGGCAGAAGCGCTCGACCGTCGCACAGC
>JBCDFC010000325.1:0-4117 GCA_039178805.1 Pseudomonadota bacterium
CCGCCGGGCTGGCATGGCGGGACTGGCAGGGCGGGACTGGCAGGGCGGCTGCTCTGTCTCAAAAGCGGCGCATCGGTGAACAATCCAGTGGTCTGGCCGAGACGCTTTGCGCAGACATTAACGAACTTGAACCGGCAACCCTGGCTTCCGTAAGGCACTGAGAAAACTCGACTTGTTTTAAGTCCCTGGATCAAGCCTCGGAATGGCTTGAATGGGTTCGTTCCGCTATCGGCGAACCGCGAACGGCATAAGAGGTGGGTTCCCGTCTCGGCTGCGTCGCTTACAGTAACGCCACGCTCGCGGGCTCTGCCTCTAGCGCCGCGCCCTCCCACGACAGGGTTCGCACAAAGAGGCTAATATCCAACGAACGCAGCCGACCCAAACCACGCAACAGTCAGGAGTCATTCGGACCGTCGTTAGCAGCTTGTTCGGACGACTCACGCAAACCTGTCGTGGGTGGGGGCGCTTGGGAGCCATCGATTGAGATCGATGGCGGCGAACGCGATCCTTCGCCAACGCCGTGCCACTGGTTCCGAGGATCCGATGCCGATAGACAATCCCGCGATGGTTAGGCGGTGCGGATGAGGGTCGGGATGGAGCGTGGTGATGCTTTTCCCTGCGCCAAATGTGGGGCGCAACTCGCCTGGCGGCCGGGGGCTGCGGCGCTCACCTGCCCCTATTGCGGCACCGAGAACAGCGTCGCGCCCCGCCCGGCAGGGCCCGATGCACCGCGACCGGCAGGACCCGATGCACCGCCCGCCAATCGAGCCAGACCGGCGGCACGGCCCTGGGATGCCGATTTCGACCCCACCGCCTGGAAGGGCGACGGCGTTGTTGTCGAGGAAGACGCAGACGCCCCCGCCCCAGGCGCGCTCGTCGAGCGGGATTACGAGACCGCTCTGCGCGAGCTCAACACCCGTGCCTCGGATGAAAGTTCGATCGAGACCAGCACGACGACCCGGTGTCCGGGCTGCGGCGCAGAGGTCTCGCTTGGGGATGATCGGCTGGCCGGCGATTGCCCGTTCTGTGCGACGCCCCTTGCCAAGGAACCCACCCACGACCACCGCCACCCGGTTCCCCAGGGCCTCCTGCCCTTTGCGCTTGAGGAACGGGAGGCCAAGGGTCGGATGCGCGCTTGGCTGAAAGGCCTCTGGTTCGCGCCCAACAGCCTCAAGCGTTTCGCCGAAGCGAACCGGCCCCTCTCGGGCGTCTACGTGCCCCACTACACCTTCGACGCCAGAGGCCGCGCGCAGTATCGCGGCCAGCGCGGCGATGCCTACTACGTCACGAAGCGTGTGGTCGTCGACGGCAAGTCGCGTACGCAGCGCGTCCGACGCATCCGCTGGACGAGCGTGTCGGGCCGCGTTGGCGAACGCTTCGACGATGTCCTCGTACCCGCAACCGCGACCCTGACGGAATTCGGCAAGGGCGCGGAGGTCACCAGCCCCGAATGGGATCTGCAGGGCATGGTCGCCTATGACACGGCCTATCTCTCGGGCTTCACCGCCGAGGCACCTGGGCTCGCGCTCGAGCGCGGTTTCGCCCAAGCGGCGGAGGCGATGGAGGGTCATCTGCGCATGCTCGTGCGCCGGGATATCGGCGGGGACGAGCAGCGGATCCTCTGGCTCAACGCGACTTTCGGCGACGTCACCTTCAAGCATGTGCTGCTGCCGGTCTGGCTCGCGAGCTATCGCTGGAAGAACCGGCCCTTTCGCGTCGCGATCAACGCGCGCACCGGTCGGGTCGTGGGCGAGCGTCCGTGGAGTGCCTGGAAGATCGCCTTCGCGGTCCTTGCGGCGCTCATCGCCATCGGTGTCGTTGTGTTCTTCTCCGGCAAATGACCACGGCTCGCGAAATCGCCTCGCTGCCGCAAGGTGACGTACTGGTCAACTTCACAGTGGCGGCGTAGCCTACGCACGACAAGGACAGGAGGAGGCGGCGATGGATGGCAGCCAGGAGACGGGCGAGGTCGCCCTCTACGACCTGAGCGAGGGCGTGGCGACGATCCGGTTGAACCGGCCCGATCGGATGAACGCGCTGACCGGCCCGCTGCGGATGAAGCTGATGGAGCTGATCCGGCGGGGCAGCGAGGAGGCGCGCTGTATCGTGCTGACCGGGTCGGGTCGCGCCTTCTGCTCGGGCCAGGACCTGATGGATGCGGGTGGCAATGCCCAGAAAGCCGCGCGCGGGGCGGCGGATATCGATCTCGAGCGAACGCTTCGCGAGGAATACGAGCCGCTTCTCAACATGATCTACGATTGCCCGGTGCCGACGATCTCAGCCGTCAACGGGCCTGCCGCGGGTGCTGGCTGCAACCTGGCGCTGGCGGCGGACATCGTGATTGCCGGGCAATCGGCGAGCTTCCTGCAGGCCTTCGCGCGGATCGGGCTGATCCCCGATGCGGGCGGCACCTACTGGCTACCACGGCTCGTCGGTCAAGCCCGGGCGATGGGATTGTGCCTCACTGCTCAGCCCATCGACGCAGCCCAAGCGGCCGAGTGGGGCCTGATCTGGGAGGTCGTGCCCGATGACGCGCTGGAGGCGCATGTCTCGGCCCTTGCCCACCGCCTTGCCGCCGGGCCGACGCTGGCCTACCGGTTGATGAAGGAAGCGCTCCGTCGCAGCCCTGAGAACGATCTCAGAACGCAGCTCGCGCTCGAGGCCAAACTCCAGGGCGAGGCCGGGAAGAGCCGAGACTTCGCTGAAGGGGTGATGGCGTTTCTGGAAAAGCGGCCGGCCCGCTATGAGGGGCGCTGAGGCCCTCCCGTGTCGGGCACCCGTCAGGCTGAGCATGGCGCGGGGGGCATAGCGCCCCTTGCCACCCGCTTAACACGGACGCCGCTGCCCAATGACCCTGAACGCGGTGCTGCCGTCGCTGCTCGCCTTGGCGATGCCGTCACGGATCCGGGGTTGCGGGCCCTCATCACCGGGACAGCGGGCTCAAGCCCTTTCCTCGCGCGGCTGATCGAGCGGCATGCGGACTGGCTGTCCGATGCGGTCGCCCGGCCCCCGGAGCACGCCTTCGAGACGCTACTGGCCGAGACGCGGGCGGCGTTGCCCGCCGAGGCGGATCGAAAAGCGATTGCCGCAGGCCTGCGTGTCATGCGCGCACGCGCAGTCCTTCTGATAGCGCTCGCCGATCTCGCCGGGGCGATGCATCTCGCAGCGACGACCAGCGCTCTTTCGGAACTGGCGGAGACGGCGCTCGACATCGCACTTGCCCATTTGCTGGCCGATGCTGGGAAGCGCGGCCTGCTGCCCGGCCTCGGTGCTGCCACCGCCGCGCGCGGTGCAGGCTATGTCGTGATCGGCATGGGCAAGCTCGGTGCGCGCGAGCTCAACTTTTCCTCCGACATCGACCTCATCTGCCTCTTCGATCAGGATCGCTTCGACCCCGAGGACTATATGGAGGCGCGCCAGGGCTGCATCCGGGTGACGCGCGGGATGGTCGAGCTGCTGTCGGCGCAGACGGGCGACGGCTATGTGTTCCGGACCGACCTTCGCCTTCGCCCAAACCCGTCCTCGACGCCAGTCTGCCTCGCGATGGAGGCGGCGGAGCGCTACTATGAGGCCGAGGGCCGGACCTGGGAACGCGCGGCGCATATCAAGGCGCGTGCGGTCGGCGGGGACCGGGTAGCGGGCGCGTCCTATCTCCGCCGCCTCGCCCCTTTTGTCTGGCGGCGAAGCCTCGATTTCTACGCCATCGAGGATGTGCAGAGCTTGCTCGATACGATCGGCAAGCAGGTGGCACGTAAGCGCGGCACAGCACCGACCGTGCCCGGCACCGACATCAAACGCGCACCCGGCGGCATTCGCGAGATCGAGTTCTTCGCCCAGACACGTCAGCTAATCCTCGGTGGCCGCAACGCGCGGCTGCGGCCTTCGGGGACCGTGGCGGCGCTCTCCGCCCTGTCGGAAGCCGGCGAGATCGAAACCGCGACGGCAGAGGCGCTTTCCGCCGACTATGAGGCGCATCATCCCGTTGAGGCCGAGCATCGGCTGGTTGGCAACATGGTTATGACCGGGCCCCCAAACCCAATTGTTATAGACATGAATACGTCGCAGGAATTTTTTCGCCGCATCCAGATAGATGCCGTGTTCTTTGACGCCCCAGACG
>JBCDFC010000326.1:0-4099 GCA_039178805.1 Pseudomonadota bacterium
CCCGGCGCGTAGGCATGCCCGGTACCGAGATCCGAAAGGGAATCGGCCATGACGCACACTCCCATAGTTCACCCTAGGGAAGATGCTATCACAGGTTGTGTAAGATACAAGACAATCGCTGTCAGGTTGTCATCGGTCGGCAGATCACCGTCGGAAGCGATGTCCGATCCTGCGAAGGGCGCGCGCCTTCCGACGTCACGAGCTCATGTAATGCTCGGGCGCGCCCCGAGCATCCACAGCCCTGGGCGCTGGATTGCCGGATCAAGTCCGGCAATGACGGAAACGAACCTTTCGGCCAGACCGCTCGTGGTCCGTCCGAAACACGAGGTCACTGCCGGGCCTGACCCGGCAATCCAGATTTCTCTATCACATTGATACTATGCGGATTCTTTGAACCTCCGGATCAAGCTCGGGGATGACATGCACGGGTGTGTTCGGTCCGAGCCGGACCGCTAGCGCGGCAACAGCGCCCAGTAGTCGAAGTCGAGGATGACGCCCTCGGCGTATTTCCCGTCATCGTTCTTCAGCGGGAAGCCCTCCGCCGGCCGGTTCTTCACCGCCACGAGCCGCAGCCTTAGCGCGCCGATCGAGGGTTCTGCGGTCTCCGCCCGATCCAGCACCTCGGTCCAGGCATGCACCGTGTCGCCGGCAAAGCAGGGGGCGGCGTGGCTGCCCGCGTTGATCGCGGCGATCCGCTGGGCATTGGCGAGGCCGTTGAAGGAGAGCCCGCGCGCGAGGCTGATGACATGCCCGCCATAGACGATGCGCGGCTCACCTCCGCGCGCGACCGGGTCGAAATGCACGCGCGCCGTGTTCTGCCAGAGGCGCGTCGCCATCATGTGCTCCGCCTCCTCGACGACCATGCCGTCCACATGGTCGATCCGCTCGCCCACGGCATAGTCGCCCCAGCGATGGGGCTCGCCCGCGGCGGCGAAGTCGTAGTCGCGGAAATGGAGGTCTGCGGGCAGCACCAGATCCTCCGCCCGAACGGCTGGGGCGAGCGCGGGCACCACGGCCTCGGGCGCAGAACTGCTCGCATCGCGCTTGCGCACCATGACCCAGCGCACATAGTCGAGCACGGGCTCGTGCCGCTGGTTGTGGCCCGTCGTGCGTACCCAGACGATGCCGGTCTTGCCCGAGGACGTCTCCTTCACTCCGATCACTTCGGACCGGGCCGAGAGCGTGTCGCCGGGCCAGACCGAGTGCCGGAACCGCCCCTCCGCATAGCCGAGATTTGCCACTGCGTTCAGGGAGATGTCGGGTACCGTCTTGCCGAAGACGGTGTGGAAGACGACGAGATCGTCGAGGGGGCTCTGCAGAAGCCCGCAACGCTCCGCGAAACTGTCGGCCACCGTCAACGCATGGCGGCAGGGGTAGAGGGCGGTGTAGAGCGCGCGGTCCCCATCGGTCAGCGTCCGGGGCGTCGCATGCACGATCACCTGGCCGGGGCTGTAGTCCTCGAAAAACGCGCCGCCCGCGTATTTCGCCATGCCCGCGCCGCCGTCCTGCATCGCTCAGCCTCCTCCGAAGGGCGAGACGCCCGCCCAGTTGTGCACGCCGGTGATCACGGTAAAGGCGACGACGCTGACGCCTGCATGGATCGCGTTCGGCTTCCACCCCTCGGGTGCAGGCTTCCGCCCCTTCCCGTCACGCTTGTTGATCGCGATGAGTGCCACGACCCCCCAGGCGAGAAGCCCGCCGAAGAGGATGATCGAGGCCAAGTCCCCGTTCACCAGGAGATGCGCCAGCGCCCAGAGCTTGAGCCCGGTAAGCTGCGGATGCCGGATCCAGGCCCTGACATTCCCCGGGATGTTGCCCGCGAAAAAGACCACAATCGCCAGCACCATCAGGAGGTTGTTCACCGGGTAGAGCCAGAGGGGCGGCACCCATACGTCGATGTAGTCCGCGCCCTTGTAGCCGTTGATCATCAGCGCCACGGCCGCAAGGGTGCCGGCCAGCATCGCGACCTTCGCGGCCCCTTCGCCGCCGCGCGCCACGATCGCTGTTCGGAAAGGCAGGGACATCGGTTTCGCCAGATGCGTCGCCCACCACAGGGCGAGGCCGAGGATGAGGACAAAGAACGACATGTGTTGGCTCCCGCTTCGGTTCAGGCGGTGGCTGTGGAGGCCTCCAATTTGGCGATGGCTTCGGCCTCGGCGATGAGGCGGCGGGCGCTGCGGGCGTGCAGGCCCTCGACGATGCGTCCGTCGACGACGGCGACGCCGCGGCCTTCGGCTTGGGCGGCTTCCAGCGCCGCGATCTGGCGCCGGGCAAGATCGACCGCCTCGGGCGCGGGCGCGAAGACGTCGTTGGTGACGGCAAGCTGCGCGGGGTGGATCACGGTCTTGCCGTCCATGCCGAGCGCGCGGCCCTGCTCGCACTCCTCGCGCAGGCCCTCTTCGTCGCGGAATGCGTTGTAGACCCCGTCGAGCACGGCAAGCCCGCTCGCGCGTGCAGCGAGAACCGCCATGGTGAGAGCTGCGAGGACTGGCCCGCGCCCTGGCACATGCTCGGCCCGCATGTCGGCGACCAGATCATTGGTGCCGAGGACGAGGCAGGTGAGGCGCGGATGGCGGGCGATCCGCTCAACCGCCAGCACCCCGCGCGGCGTCTCGATCATCGCCCAGAGCGCGAGATCCGGCGGCCCGCCGGCATTGTCGATCGCGGCCGAAGCGGCCTCCAACATCGCGGAGCTCTCGACTTTGGGCAGGAGGATCGCGTCGCAGCCCGAGCGGGCGGCCATGGCGAGGTCGTCCCCACCCCAGGGCGTGCCAAGCGCGTTGACGCGCACCACCACCTCACGCGGCGCAAACCCACCCTCGGCCAGCGCTGCTGCTAGGGCGAGGCGCGCCGCGGGTTTCTCGTCCGGTGCCACTGCGTCTTCGAGATCGAGGAGCAGCACATCGGCGGGCAGGCTACGGGCCTTCTCAAGCGCGCGCGCCTTCGATGCCGGCATGTAGAGCGCGGTGCGGCGCGGTCGGTGTGGAGAGAGCGTGGCGATATCTTTCACGTTGCACGGTCCGAGCGACTGAATGTTGCACTGCTTCTAGAATGGGCTTCCATCGGATGGCAACTTCGCAGTCGCAAAAAACTCTGATCGCCGCTGCTCCTGATCACCGGCGTCCCTGGTCGCCGCGAGCGAGGGCTGCGCGCGCTCCTCGGTCATTTCACGCAACCTTAAGGGCGCCGGCCTCATGGTGCCCTATCCAGCCGCCCTGGACCGAAGGCGGCGGACGGGCGCCGCGGCATGGGCCGTGGCTCCGGGGGAGGCGAGGCGGAAGGCGCCACGCCGGCAGGTTCCGCGCTCGCCAGCGCCCAGAGCGAAGCCCAAGGCTTAGCGCCAAGGGTTTCGAGGCCCGAGATTGAGCGAGGCCCCGAACGGGCCGGAAAGGAAGCGCGATGACGACCCGGAAGACCGTCTCTCTGGGCCTCGGGCCCGTGACACTCGCCGCCGCAGGCCTGGGCCTCGCCCTAAGCTTCGTCCCCACCGCCGCGTTCGCGCAGGGCATGTATTGCGGTAAGCGCAGCGACATCATCGCCGATCTCGAGCGGAAGTATGGGGAGACCCGTCGCTCCTACGGGCTGGCGCAGAACCGCGGCGTGGTCGAGGTTTGGGCGTCGGAGAAGGGAAGTTGGACCATTCTCCTCACGCGCCCCGGCGGCATAAGCTGCCTGATGGCAGCGGGCCAAGCCTTTGAGGCTGAGGAAAACGCCGCGCCGGAGACGCCCGCGTGATGTCTGCCTGAGACCCGCCCGACGCAATGGGCGGGCCGTGCGGGCCGATCATCAATTCGGGTGCCGCCTCCTTGCGTTCCGCAACTTGATGGTGCAGTGCGGTCGGGCACTTCAGAACGCCCGCCCGCGCCGTGGAAGGCGCCCACCGGGCCGGCGGCAGCGGAGGGATAGATGGCACGGAGTAAGATCGCGCTGATCGGCGCGGGTCAAATCGGCGGCACGCTCGCCCATCTCGCGGCGCTTAAGGAATTGGGCGATATCGTACTTTTCGACATCGCCGAGGGCACGCCGCAGGGCAAGGCGCTGGATCTGGCGGAGAGCGCGCCGGTCGACGGTTTCGACGCAGCGCTCGGTGGCACCAACG
>JBCDFC010000327.1:0-4005 GCA_039178805.1 Pseudomonadota bacterium
AGCCCAACCCCATGCCGGAGAGCGTCACCGACCGCTGCACCAAGGCACACGAGTATCTCTTCCTGCTCTCCAAGCGACCTCGGTATCAGATCGACATGGCCGCGATCCGCGAGCCTGCATCGCCCAACACAAACCCGCGCGTTGCGAAGATGCCTGATGGATGGGCCACGCATGGCGGTGGCCATGGGGCGTTTCATCGGAATGGGCGTGAGAAAGGCGCTACACGAAAGCTCGCGGAGCCTGGTCAGGGCATCAAGAACAACAGCAGTTTCGCAGCGGCAACATCGGTAGAAGTGCTGCCAGACCGGAACAAGCGCTCGGTCTGGACGGTTGGAACGGAACCATTCAGCGGCGCGCACTTCGCAACCTTCCCGCCGAAGCTCATCGAGCCCTGCATCCTCGCAGGATGCCCAAAGGGCGGCACGGTTCTGGACCCTTTCGGCGGCGCCGGCACGACCGGCCTTGTCGCTGCGCGCCACGGCAGACAAGCGCTCCTCTGCGAGCTGAACCCGGAATATGCGGCTCTGGCCCAAAGGCGCATCGCTGATGAATGGCGAGAGCAGCTCCCACCCTCGGAGCCGATCGATTTCGGCCCTTTGTTTGGGGCGCAGGCGTAATGGCTGATTTCCCAGCTCTGCCGCTATTCACTGACGCCTTCCTGGCCGACACTACGCACCTCTCTGCGGAGGAGACCGGTGCCTATGTCATGCTGCTCATGTGCGCATGGCGCTCTCCCTCCTGCAGCCTCCCGAATGATGACAAGAAGCTCGCAAGGATGGCGCGGGTATCGCCTGCCCGATGGGGCAAGATACGCGATGAAGTGATGGCGTTCTGGACGCTCGATGAGCAGGGGACGTGGTCGCAAAAGCGACTTCAAAAAGAGCGTTTATATGTCGAAAAATCGCGCGCCATAAAACGCGATAATGGCTCGAAGGGTGGAAGACCTAAGCCATTGAAAAATAACGAAGTGGAAGAAGCTGTAGGTTCCCCACCGGTTAAGCAAAATGAAACCTACGAGAAAGCACCCACACCCACACCTATAAGTAAGAGTTCCGATACTAGCGTATCGGGCGAAATTTCGCCTCGCGATCCAGCCGAGGTGATCTTCCGAGACGGCCTTGCCCTGATCACCCGATCAGGCGTCCCGCCACCACAGGCTCGATCCTTCCTCGGCAAGATGCGCAAGCAGCACGGCGACCCAGCCCTCATCGCGGCTCTCGGCGCCTGCCAGCGCACAGGCGCCATCGATCCGATCCAGTTCGTAGCGAAAACTCTGAGCAACCACGGAGGCCGCAATGGCCAGCGAGATCCTCGCACCGACGCTGCCGAGCAGCGAAGCCACGATGCCGCCAGCGACTACGCCCGGCTTGCCGCGGACGCTACGAGACGCGGGGTCGGATGATCTCCGTGCTGCACTCAACTCGAAGCCTCTGGCCCCGAAGGACATCGGCATGGCGGTGTATCGGTTTGAGCGGGAGCTGGGTGGGCAGCCTCTCAGCGCGGCAGACCGAGGGCTCAGGTTCGAGACCTGGTGTCGAGCCCTCGCCGACGTTCCCGGCCAGATCGCCAAGGCGGCCGTCGATGAGGCACTGGTCTCGCTCAAGTGGTTTCCGAAGCCCGTCGAGGTGCTCGAGATCGTCGCAAGGCTGCGGGGCGATGTTGGCGCGGAGCTTCAGCGCAAGGAGTTCGAGCCCAAGCACGCGGACAGGATCGCCGAGCTTGAGCACGAGCTTCGCCGCACCAGCGATCCGGCCCGCTGCAGGGCCATCGCCGACGAGATCGACGAATTGATCTGCTCACGCTGGGGGCCGTCTTCGCGCCAGTCCGATCCGATCGATGATCCAGCCCGCTTGCGGCAGGTCGCGTTGGAGCGCGCCCAGCCTGGGCACGATGATCGGATTGACCGGATCGTGGAGAAGTTCTGCGCGGGCAGGGAGGTGGCATCGCGTCGGACATCGCAACCCCAACCACCCGCTGGCGGCCCCACCAGAGAGGCGCTTGATCACGCGCGCAGCGCCTCAGCCCGGAACTCAAGGGGGTGAAATGGGCCTACTACAACGAATGGGATGCGCAGGCCGCCTCATGGCTTCGGGAGCTGATCAGGGCGGGGCATCTGCCGGAGGGCGAGGTCGATGAACGATCAATCTTCGAAGTCGATGCAGCCGACCTTGCTGGGTTTCGAGCCTGTCACTTCTTCGCCGGCATCGGGGGATGGCCCTATGCCCTGCGTCTCGCAGGATGGCCCGACGAAGAGCCGGTCTGGACGGGGAGCCCGCCATGCCAGCCGGTCAGCGTCGCAGGGCTTGGGCTGGCGCGAGACGACGAACGGCACCTCGCCCCCGTCTTTCTCCGACTGGTGCGGGCTGCCCGCCCCGCTGTGCTGTTTGGCGAGCAGGTCGCCAGCTCGTCGGTCATCGGAACGGCTGCAGCGCGCCTTAACGAAGCGGCTTCATGCGCGCCTCAATGGGCGTGGCTCGACGATCTATCGGATGGGCTGGAAGCCGCAGATTACGCCGTTGGGGCGGCAGATCTGCCAGCTGCGAGCGTTGGCGCACCTCACATCCGGCACAGGATCTTTTTCGCAGCGAAACGGTTGGTCAACGGCGAGTTCTCGGGACTGGAAGGACTCTCCGGGGATGGCGACGGAGGGCATCAATCCGGACGGCTCGACGCGCATGCGGGTGGATCAGCTTCCACGACAGGCGCTTCTTGCGGGCTGGCCGACCGCCACAGCACAGGACGCGTCCTCAAGCCGGAACGCGACCGCGAACAGGTCGCCGGACGCGAAGCTGGCGAATGCGGGCTTAACGGCGCTGGACGCGGCGACGCTTGCGGGCTGGGGGACGCCAAACGCCTCGGCCCCGGGCGGCACACCAGAACAGGCGCTCGCTCGCAAGGAGGGCCTTCCCTGCGGGCAGAACGTGACGACGATCGATCATCAAGCGCAGCTCGCCGGGTGGGGCACAACTCTCGGACCCATGAGAGTCACGGCGGATGGCAGGATGCTGACTGGCTCTTCTGCCGGGATGCCAGGTGGCGGCCGGTTGAACCCTCGATTCAGCGGGTGGTTGATGGGTTTTCCGAAGTCGTGGTGCCAAGCGGCACTGAGCTGTCAGCTTCCTTCCCGCTCACGCAAGAAGCGCACCGGCGCGTCATGCGGCTCAGAGGATACGGGAACGCAATCATCCCGCAGCTCGCGGCCGAGTTCGTCAAAGGCTTCGTCGAAGCGTGTGCGGAGGTCGAAGAATGACGAGGCATGAACGCCCAGCCCTGCGCCTGTGCGTCGGCGACGAGATGCCCGCAGAGCTCTCGTCTGCGCACGAGCCTGAGCCAACGGCCCTCGGCGACATGCTCTGGCATCTCACCCGCTGCTGGTCTGGCGCGGAGACGCAAGTGTCGGAGTGGCTCCAGTCTCTCGGCTTCGAGACCTTCGTGCCGATGAGGATCGAGACCCGGAACGTTGCGAAGGGCAGGGGCAAGCCCGAGCGGGTATCGGTGGAGCGCCCTGCGATCCCAGGCTATGTGCCCGCACGGCTTCCAGCCGCCGGCCATCTGCTTCTATCGCTTTCGCCCGGCCTGCGGCCCGCATGGCGCTGGTCTCCTTTCGCCTGGGTGGGCGGCTCAAAGGACCTCGAGCCCGTGATCATGCTGGACAGTGCAATCGAGCGCCTACGCCGGCTCGACGAGCTCGGGGCCTTCGACGCGCCTGAGCTTCAGCGACCGATGATCGAGAAAGGCGATGCCGTCTGCATCAAGCTCCGGAACGATGCCGGGCAGGTGATCTACGAGGCCGTCACCGTCGTCATTGACATCGTCGATGGGGAACTGCGCGTCGGCCTACGCATGCTCGGCAAGGAGACCACCATCCCCATTGAGGACGTGGAGCTGGTCGAGAAGGCGCGCGGTGCTGGGGGTGACTGCGAGCGCGCCAATAGATGATCGGGCGGCCTTCGGTCAGCGCAGTATGGTGAACGCCGCCTTGTCGCTCGCTCGAGCCCTCCCGGG
>JBCDFC010000328.1:0-3930 GCA_039178805.1 Pseudomonadota bacterium
AGCGGTTGTTCCGCACCCAGAGGCACATTCCCACGCGTTACTCACCCGTCCGCCGCTAGGACCGAAGTCCCCGCTCGACTTGCATGTGTTAGGCCTGCCGCCAGCGTTCGTTCTGAGCCAGGATCAAACTCTCAAGTTGAAGAGGGTCTAAGCGTCCTACCGCTTCGCTCCTCGAGGACAAGAATCACTCCTAACCCCAAAAAGCAAAGACCAAGACCTCAGACCTTCCTTGACAGGTCAAACCTTCGCACATCACGGACGACCAGATCGATCCAACCTAAGGCAGAAGCAATCCCAGACCCGAAAGCCCAAAACCACCCCAGCCCCAAACCAGAACCGAACCAGACGTCGCTGACACCGCTATCATCAGAACCCCACTCCCGCAGAGCCCCTAAACGGCCGATATGCAAACCATCCAACCTGATCAACCAGGCCAAACAACCCACATATCCCTTCTAGCATCCAATCATGTCAAAGAGCGCAGACAAAATGAGCCAATGCCATCTACATGGCGTTCCGACCACGCTGCCTGATTTGCCAACGGCTCGCCGCTAGCGGACACGCTATATGGCGGAAGCCGCTGTCCCCGTCAAGACGCAATTAGCGCAAGTTGTCATTTTGATCGGATTGCGATGGGAGTGTCTGGCGCGACAGGAGTTTGATGACGCGAAGGGTGCGCGCGAAACCCACGACGAGCGCGAAGGCAAAGCCCTTCCAGCCGCCGAAGACGTGCCCGCGGAAGAGCCAGGTCTTGAAGAAGACGATGGGCATCTCGGTCACGAGGCGCAGCAGCAAGACCGCGCCCGACCGTGGCTTGGCCATCTCCGCCACATAACTGGTGTACCGGTTCTCCTTGTCGACGAGTGCGGCCCAGTCCGTGAACGGGAAATGATGCACAGGAGAACGAAGGCGTCCGGCTCCCTCGTTCGTCTCGATCTCTACACGGTCGAAGAGCGGGTGGTCGCGATAGCTGGCGCGCCTTCGATCATAGAGGCGCACGACACGATAGTCGTTTGCGAAGGGCCGAGGGGCGCTGTCGCCGGGATAGACGTTCAGAATGCGAAGAGCGTAGCCAGGCGCCGGCGGAGACCCCTCATGCGCTTCAAAAAGCGTCTCGATCTCTTTCGCCAAGGCCGCAGTGACCACTTCATCCGCGTCGAGGTTCAGGATCCAGTCGTGGCGAGCCCAAGCTTCCGCTCGCCGTTTCTGCTGCCCGTAGCCTGGCCAATCCACGCGCTCGACACGCGCGCCATGCGCCTCCGCGATCTCGATCGTCGCATCGGTCGACCCGCTGTCGAGAAGGAGGATCTCATCCGCGAAACCGACCGCTGCCAGGGTGCGCGGCAGACGCGCAGCCTCGTTGCAGGCGATGATCGTGACGGTGAGAGGGAGCCGCCGAAGAGAGCTTTCCGCCGGTTTCGCCACGCCATCCTCCAGGGCCAACCGGTCGCCCGGTCAGAGGGCGAAACACGAGTGCACCTCATCTTGCAAGGTCCCGGTACAAGAGCAAAGTTGGACTGAAGGGGAAGCGAGGGGAACGATGATAGTAGGTTTAAAGGCGCTTCTCTTCGACAAGGACGGCACGCTCTTCGATTTCAGCGGCACTTGGGCCGGCGTGACAGAAGCGGTGATCCACGCGCTCGCGCCCACACCCGATGCTGCGGTGGAGATGGCGACCGCCGGCGGCTTCGATCTTGCGACCCGGCGCTACGCCCCTGGCTCAGTCATTGTGGCTGGCACACCCGCTCAGATCGCGGCCACGTGGGCACCCTTCAGGCCCGATCTCAGCCAGCATCAGCTGGCGCGTGAGATCGATCGCATATGCCTTGAAGCCGCGGAAGATGCGAGCTTGCTCGCGCCGGCGTCGCGCGATCTGCCGGGCCTGCTTAATGGGCTTGCTGCGCGCGGCCTCGCATTGGGTGTCGCAACGAACGACACGTACCAGGGTGCGACGCAGCAGCTGACGATGGCCGGCGTTGAAGGTGCGTTCTCCTACATCGCCGGGTCGGATAGTGTTTCGCGACCGAAACCGGCACCGGACATGATCCTCGGCTTCGCCGACCATCTGGGTCACACGGCAGCGGGCCATGGCGCACGATCGATCGCTATGATCGGGGACAGCGTTCATGACCTCGAAGCGGGACGCGCAGCGGGCTGCGGGCTGACCATCGGCGTGCTGACCGGTCCAGCGACGGCTAGGGATCTGGGCGCTTATGCAGACCACATCATCCCGTCGATCGACGCGTTGCCGGAGCTTCTGGATGCACTCGCAGCGCAGTAGGCGCCGATGATCAAACCCTCGCTCAGGTGCAATTCGCGACAGAGGCTGACGCTTTGCGCCTAGCCACCCGCTGTCTCTGCCCCTCAGTCTGACTGGGCAAAGACAGCGGAGAATGACGATGCCGGAGATCGGTGAGCTCGCAGAGACGGACGCGGTTGAGCAACCCGCTCCGGCGCGTCGCCGCGGTGAAGGCCGCCGGGGGCGACGGGCCGAAGCAGGCGCTCCCGCCATCCAACAACGGCCCCGCCAAGTTCGCGAGCTCTTGGACCGGCCGACGGAGCCCATCGACGAAGAGCAGGTCCGAGCGATCGACGACGCGGCGATGCGGGTCCTCGAAGACATCGGCATCGAGTTTCTACACGACACCGCACTCGATCATTTACGCCGCGCGGGCTGCACTATCGAGCCTGGTGGGACCAATGTGCGCATGGACCGCGCGTTTGTGCGCGAGATGGTGGCTCGCGCGCCTTCGCAGTTCACGATCCACGCCCGAAATCCCGATCATGCGGTACCGGTCGGCGGGCGGTATCAGAGCTATGTCAACGTCTCCTCGCCGCCCAACTGCATGGATCTCGATCGGGGTCGCAGGCCGGGGCGGCGCGAGGATTTCCGCGATCTCTTGAAGCTCTCGCAGTACTTCAACTGCATCCACATCCTGGGCGGCTATCCGGTCGAACCGGTAGATCTTCACGCTGGCGTGCGCCATCTGCACTGCCTTCGCGACAAGCTCGTCCTCACCGACAAGGTCATGCATGCCTACTCGCTCGGAACGGAGCGGGTGGTCGATGCCATGGAAATGGTGCGGATCGCTTTCGGATTGACCGAAGAGGAGTTCGCGGCGCGACCGCATATGTATACGAACATCAACTCGTCCTCGCCGCTCAAGCATGACTGGCCGATGCTGGATGGCGCGATGCGGCTGGCTGAGCGCGGCCAGCCCGTGATCATCACGCCCTTCACGCTTGCGGGTGCAATGGCGCCGGTAACGATCGCAGGCGCCGTCGTGCAGCAAACGGCGGAGGCGCTGGCCGCCGTCGCGCTGCTCGAATGGATCGCGCCTGGCGCGCCGGTGGTGATGGGCACTTTCACCAACAATACCGATATGCGCTCGGGGGCGCCTGCTTTCGGCACCCCCGAATATGTCCGCGCAACGCAGATGTCCGGGCAGATGGCGCGGTTCTACGGGCTGCCGATGCGCGCCTCGAACGCTTGTGCGGCGAACATCGCCGACGGTCAGGCGGTTTGGGAAAGCATGAACTCGATCTGGGCCTGCATGACCGCCGGCGCCAACATCGTCTATCACTCGGCCGGCTGGCTCGAGGGTGGGCTAACGGCATCATACGAGAAATTTATCTTGGACATCGAGCAACTGCAGCACATGGCAGAACTGATGCAACCTGTCTCATTCAATGCGGGGGAACTGGCGATGGAGGCTATCCGCGAAATTGGGTCAGGAAGCAATTACTTCGCCAGCGCGCACACGATGGCACGATATCGGACAGCCTTCTATGCGCCCTATGTTTCGGATTGGTCGAATTTCGGGCAGTGGGAGGGTGCAGGGGCGCAAACCGCGACCGAGCGAGCCAACGGACTATGGAAACAGAAACTTGCAGAATTCACGCGGCCCGATTTGCCAACTGAAGCAAAGG
>JBCDFC010000329.1:0-3770 GCA_039178805.1 Pseudomonadota bacterium
CGCCGCGATGCGTTCTGCGGGGTTTCGGTTTGGCCGGGGCCGGTCGGGTTTTTTGGATTCTGGTGAGGTGGCCCGTTGCCGTTGAAGGGGCTGGGGAGAAGCCCTTGGGGGCTTCATGACCAGCATGGGCAGAGGCGGGGCCGCGTCAAGGACCCCAGCGGCGCCGGCCATGCCGGTGGCTCCGCCAACCGTGACCCCGCCCCGCCACCGCCGGTAGGATGATGGGGTGGGGTTGTGGCGCTTAGGGTTTTGCGGGTTTGCCGCTGGCCTGGTTGTCGGCCATGCGCACCCATTCGCGGATCAGTTGGCGTTCGAGCGCGCGGGCGCGGCCTGCCCAGCCGCGGGAGCGGGAAGATGCGGCGCGTCGGGCGAGGTCGTTGGCGAAGATCGCGAAGGCGAGGCGGCGGCCCTTTGGCGTCGTGACATAGCCTGCGAGGCCGCGGACGAAGGTCATGGTGCCGGTCTTCGCGGCGACTGCCGTGTTGGCATAGTCGAAGGGGATGTCGCGCGCTGCGATGTTGTGGGTGCGCAGAAGCTGCGCCACGCCGTCGGGCAGGCGCGGGTCGTGCACCGCTGCCGGTGCCGGGCGGAGGGCCGCGGCACGCAAGAGCGCCACGAGTCGCGCTGGGCTGAGCCGCGAGCGCAGGCTGAGGCCTGAATGGTTGGCGAGCTGGAAGCCCGGATCGCCCGGTGCGAAGCCGGCCTTGGTTGCGGCCCAGCCGTTGAGGCGCGCAGCGCTGGTTGCGAGGTCCATGCCTTCAGTCGCGGTCGGCTTCGGGGCGGCTGCAGCACCGGCGGCCGCGGCGATACCGCAGAGCTCTGCCGTCAGATTGGTCGAGTGGTAGAGCATGTCGCGCAGGATGTCCGACAGCGGCCGGCTTTCGTGGCGGGCGAGGACACGGCGTGGTGCGCTGGGCGTCGCGCTGAGGAGTGCACTGGGAAATGCGTTGGGAAGTGCGTTGGGTGGAGCGACCGCTTGTGGCTCCAGCGGGACGAGGGAGGCTAGGGCGCCCGCGCCGGCGGGCGGGATGGGCGTTGTCGCCGTCGCTTCGCCACCCATGATCGTGCCGCCGGTGACAGCGATGCCGCGGGTTTCGGCCAGGCCCTCCAGGACGCGGGCCGTGTAGGCTGCGGGGCGGCGCACCGGGAGCCAGCGCGCGCCCTTCCGCCTCAGCGCCGGTGCCGCGATGTCCCAACGCTCATGATCGGGGGCGAGGCTGTGTTTCAGGACCGTGGCCTGGGACTGGACCGCGCGCACGCGGACAGCATCGGTCCTGGGCTTGAGGTTCGTTGCATGGGCGGTGACGCGCACATCCTCGGCCTTGGCCCGTCGCGGCCATTCGAGGCGCACGCGGTTGAAGTTGAGGCTGAGGCCCGAGACGGCCGGGTTATAGGCGGCGTCGGGGGGCTGCTCGGCCATGATGGCGGCGATCTCGGGCAGAGGGCCGGGATCGGCGCGCAAGGAGCCCTCGACCCGGGTTATGCCGGCCTTGGCGATGGCGGCGGCGATGGGGGCGAGGGCGTCGGTGTCGAGTTCCGGGTCGCCGCCGCCCGCGAGGATCAGATCTCCCCTCAGCACGCCCGCCTCGACGGGGCCGTCGGCGAGGAGTTCGGTGACGAAACGATGATCGGGGCCGAGACGGTCGAGCGCGTAGGCCGCGGTCGGCAGCTTGGCGACGGAGGCGGGCACGAAGGGGTGGTTCGCGCTGGCGGCGTCGAGCACTTCGCCCGTGTCGATATCGGCGACGAGCCAGCCGATCCGGCCCGAGACCCGCGCCTGTCGGGCCATCGCATGGGTCTGCGGTGGCGGCGGCGGAATGGTGTCGGGGCGTGCTGCGGGAAGGCGCGCCCCAAGCGGTGCGCGGGCGGCCGATTGCTCTTGAGCGGGAGCAGGGTGTGGCGCGCCCCCGAAGAGCGTCGCCAAACAGACAACGAGAGCGAGGCCGATCCGATTGCCTGCCCCTGGTGTCACGCCGAATGCCATAGCGCCCAATTCCCCCTCGAACGCCCCATCGCGATGACCGTCGCAGAGCGGCGGGTCGTTTTCAAGTTGGCAGGTACGGGGTTGGCGCTTTGGTGACGCTTGATCGTCGGAGATCAGGGCCAGTCGCCGCGGGCGCGGATCGCCGTGGAGCTGGAGGTCGACATCGCACCCGTCATCAGCGCCCAGCGCGGGGTCGGCCCGTCCGTAAGGCAGGCCGCCGCGTGTTGAGGCAGGCGCCAGCGGCCGAAGCGGCGCGTGACGGGGGCGAGGCCTGCATGGAGCTGTTCGCCCGGGCGCGCAAGGACGCCCACCGGGAAATGCGCCATGATCCAGTCCCAACGCTCCCAGCGATGGAAACCCGCGAGATTGTCGGCGCCCATGAGCCAGGCGAAGCGCGTGCCGGGATAGCGCGTTGCGATCCGTTCGAGCGTGTCGGCGGTGTATTGGCAGCCGAGCCGCGCTTCGAGATCGGTGATCTTGACCCGTGGGTGCCGCATCACTTGCCGGCAGGCGGCAAGCCTCCGGCTCATCTCGGCGGGGCCGTGCGCTTTGAGCGGGTTGCCGGGGCTTACGATCCACCAGACCTGATCGAGCTTGAAGGTTCTGAGCGCCCAGCGGGTGATATGCACATGGCCTTGGTGCGGCGGGTCGAAGGAGCCGCCGAGCAGGCCGATGCGTTGCCCTTGCAGGGCGAGCGGATCGAGGTGGAACACGCTGGGAGGCTCCGGGCTCTCGGCGGGTCGCGCGGCTATCTGGCGAGGCGCGGGCGGGGATGGATCGAGCAGTCGCTGTTTCTCTGGGCGGGCGCCATAAGGGGGCGCGTGCTTCGGCGGTGTCAAGCGTGAGGCCGATCTGGGGGAGGGCATACGGTGCGTTCGCCCAAGAACGGCTTGCCCGGCACTTGGGCGCCGCGTAATCGGGATCGGGAGTGGCGAACGGGCTGGGAGCGGTCATGGCCTTCGATTTGCAGCGCCGGCTGGTGGCGGAGGCGCTCGGCACCGGGCTCCTGGTCGCGACGGTCGTGGGCTCCGGCATCATGGCGGAGCGGCTGACCGAGGACGTAGCACTCGCGCTTCTTGGCAACACGATCCCGACGGGCGCGATCCTGGTCGTTCTGATCACGGTTTTGGGGCCGGTCTCAGGGGCGCATTTCAATCCTGCCGTCAGCTTCGCCTTCTGGCTGCGCGGAGCACTGCCCAAGGGCGAGGCGGTGGGCTATGCCGCGGCGCAGATCGCGGGCGGTATCGCAGGCACGGTGGTTGCGCATCTGATGTTCGAGCTGGCACCCCTCGATATCTCCGGCACGGCCCGCACAGGGCTCGCGCAGTGGTTCGCTGAGGTCGTGGCGAGCTTCGGGTTGGTGGCGGTGATCCTGGCAGGCTTGCGGTTTCGGGAGGCTGCGGTGCCCTGGCTCGTCGGTCTCTACATCACGGCCGCTTACTGGTTCACGGCCTCCACCAGCTTTGCCAACCCGGCGGTCGCGATCGCGCGGGGTTTCACCGATACGTTCTCAGGCATCAGGCCGCTCGATGTGCCGGGTTTCATCGTGGCGGAGTTCGCGGGTGCGGCGCTGGCGGTCTACCTTGTCGCCTGGCTCCTGCGTGAGGCGCCGATTTTCGGGCGAGACCCGTAGCGCGTGATCGCGTGTCGTCGTGGCGGCGCCCTGGGCTTACGTGGCAGGGCGTTTGCCAGACGGGGCGGTTGCCTCGCCAGAGGGGGCGGTTGCTAGATGGGGCGGTGCGTGGCTCTTCTGAGCCGGGACATGCCGCTGAGGGTTGCGACGCGA
>JBCDFC010000330.1:0-3762 GCA_039178805.1 Pseudomonadota bacterium
GACCGCCCACCCTACGCCTTGCGGACCGATTGCGCGGTAGGGTGGGCGGTTCCCGCCCACCGCCGCCATCAGAACGCCTCGGCGGGGAGGTCCATTACCGGTTCGGCGCCGGTTTGGATGCGGGCGAGGCGGAGTTTCGTCTCGGGCAGGATCCGGCTCATGTAGTAGCGGCCGGTCATGATCTTGGCCTCGTAGAAGGCCTTGTCGCCCTCGCCCTCTTGCAACCGGCGATGCGCGGCCTTGGCCATGCGGGCCCAGGCGAGCCCCATGCAGACATGACCGAAGAGATGCATGAAGTCGACGGAGCCCGAGAGCGCCGCATTAGGGTTCTTCATGCCGGCCTGCATGAAATACATCGCCGCCTGCTGCAGGTCCTTGGACGCGTCCTTCAAGGGCTCGAGGAAGTCCCGCGCCAGCGCCAGGTCGTCCTCGTTATCCTTGATGTAGCCCTTGATGTACTCAAAGAAGGTCATCATCGGCTTGCCGCCCTTTTGGGCGAGCTTGCGACCGACGAGGTCGAGCGCCTGCACGCCCGTAGCACCCTCGTAGATCATCGTGATGCGGGCGTCGCGCACATATTGCGACATGCCCCATTCCTCGATGTAGCCATGCCCACCGAAGACTTGCATCGCGTTCGAGGTGAGCCGGTAGCCCTCCTCGGTCAGGAACCCTTTCACCACGGGCGTGAGCAGCGCGACCATATCGGCCGCCTTCTCCTTGAGCACAGGATCCGTGTGCCGCTTCTCCGCGTCGAGAAGCATGCAGACCCAGGCGAGAAAACCGCTGCCGCCCTCGAAGAACGCCTTCTGATCGAGCAGCAGACGGCGGACATCCGGATGCACGATCAGCGGGTCGGCCTTGGCGTCCGGCGCCGCGGCCCCGGTCACGGCCCGGCCTTGGGCGCGGTCCTTCGCATAAGCCGCGGCCTGCTGATAGGCGGCACCCGCGATGGCGAGGCCCTGCATACCGACGAGAAGCCGCGCTTCGTTCATCATCGTGAACATCGCGCGCAGCCCTTTGTGCTGCTCACCGACCAGCCAGCCAGTCGCGCCGTCATAGTTCATCACACAGGTGGAGTTCCCGTGGATGCCCATCTTGTGCTCGACCTTGCCGCAGGACAGCGCGTTACGCTCGCCGAGGCTGCCGTCCTCTTTCACCATGAACTTCGGCACGACGAAAAGTGAGATGCCCTTCGTGCCTTCCGGCGCGTCGGGCGTGCGGGCGAGGACGAGGTGGATGATGTTCTCCGCCATGTCGTGCTCGCCCGAGGAGATGAAGATCTTCTGTCCCTCGATCGACCAGGAACCGTCACCCTGCGGCGTCGCCTTGGTGCGGACCAGTCCAAGATCCGTGCCGCATTGCGGCTCGGTCAGGTTCATTGTCCCGGTCCACTCGCCCGAGATGAGCTTCGGCAGATAGGTCTGCCGCTGCTCCTCGGTTCCGTGCTGGTGGATCGCGGAATAGGCCCCGTGGGTGAGGCCCGGATACATCATAAACGCCATATTTGCAGCGGACTTCATCGAGCCCACGGCCATGTTGAGCACGGTCGGCATACCTTGGCCGCCATACTCGGGATCGCATTCGAGCGAGGGCCAGCCGCCCTCGACCATCGTGGCCCAGGCTTCTTTGAAGCCGTCGGGCGTAAGCACCACACCGTTTTCCAACCGGCAGCCCTGTTGGTCGCCGATCTGATTGATGGGTGCGAGAACGTCGCGAGCGATCTTGCCGGCTTCCTCGAGGATCTGCCCAGTCATGTCTTCGGTCAGATCTTCATAACCCTCGATCTCCGTGTGGTCTTGGACGCGGAGCACTTCGTGAAGAATGAAGCGGTGATCGGCGAGCGGTGGCGTGTAGGTCGGCATGGACGTTCCTCGGCTTCTTGGTTGGCGGACGCTCGGGCTCAGCCCGCGGCGCGATGTCCCTTCTCCGCCAGCAACCGCTTGACCAGCGCGATATGCTCCTCGAGCTCGGCGATGGCGGAGGTCAGCTCCTCGCGCTTCTCGACAAGCTCCACGTGATGCTTCTCGGCAGCATCGAGCGTGGCGGATAGCTGGGTCACTTGCCCGTCGCCCACATAGTAGAGCTCGAGCAGTTCGCGGATCTCGGCGAGACTAAAGCCAAAGCGCTTGCCGCGCAGGATTAGCTTGAGCCGCGCGCGGTCGCGGGCGGTGTAGTGGCGGTGTTGGCCCTCGCGGATCGGCTTCAACAACTCCTTCTGCTCGTAGAAGCGAAGGGCCCGCGGGGTCACGTCAAACGCACGACACATCTCGCCGATTGTGTAAGTTTGTTCTGTCATCCAAGGTCTCCGTTGCTGGAACGGCGGCGATATGGCGACGCATGACGCCTAGGTCAAATGCCCCGAATTGACGTATACGTCAACCATGACCTTGCTTCCCCTAGAGAGTGAGTGGATCGCTACTCTACATCGAAACGTGACCGGATCACCCCCACGGTAGAAAATCGCTGCTACACAGTGTCTTGAGGTAAAAAATCGATGAGCGACGACGCGGAAATGGAACTCGGATCGTTGATGCTTTCGCGAGGTACCGATCTCCCTGCGTCACCACATGGTGATCGACTTGACGCAGGTGAAGTGATGGCCGGTCTGCCATTCTCCGCCGAGATGGGTATGCGGCTGCACCATGCGGGTAAGGGTGTCGCATTCCTTTCGGTACCCTATGACGAGCGGCTTGTCGGCGATCCTGAGACCGGCGTGATGCATGGCGGCGTGGTGACGGCGCTCCTCGATACCGCCTGCGGCACGGCGGTGATGGCGACCGACCCGCCGCCGAGCGATGGGAAGCTTGGTCGGTTGAGCGCGACCGCCACGCTCGATCTGCGCATCGACTACATGCGACCCGCCACACCGGGGCTCACCGTCATCGCGCGGGCTGAATGCTACAGGCTCACCCGCGCCGTCGGCTTTGCCAGGGCCGTCGCCTATCATGAGGACGCCGAAACTCCCGTCGCATCGGCCGCCGGTGCCTTCATGCTCGAACGCGCCAAGTCCGGAGACACAGCATGAGCGGCGCGGAGACCGTGGCCGAGCGGGATATGCTCCGCAACGCGACGCTCGCGACGCTAACCGACACCGTTCCCTACAACCGGCTCCTCGGCGTCCGGGTGGACCGCATGGGCGATGAGCTGACGGCGCATCTGCCCTTTCGCAAGGGCCTGATCGGCAATCCCCTCCTGCCCGCGATCCACGGCGGCGTGACGGGGTCGTTTCTGGAGATCACGGCCGTCATGCAACTCGCCTGGGAGCGGGTCTCGGCCGGGATCGACGCGGGTGGTGAGCGGTTGGAGGCGATCGCGGCGGGCCGCTTCCCGCCCATGCCGCGCACGATCGACGTCACCATCGACTATCTGCGCTCAGGCCGCGCCCGCGACTGCTTCGCCCGCGCCCGCGTGCTGAAGGCCGGGCGCCGTGTTGCCCATCTCCAGGTCGAGGCCTGGCAGGAGGAGCGCGCCCGCCCCTTCGCGCTCCTCCGCGGCAACTTCCTGATGCCCGAGTGATGGCGACGCCCTGTCCCAGTGGTCTCAATGGAACGGAAAGAACCCGCCCTCATCATCCCCAGGCTTAGCTCGATAATCCAGAGATCCACACGCTTTCGGCGGGTTGGCGTTCCTGGATTGCCATCTCAGTCTGACCAGTAGGGCTATGCACCCAGGGCACAGCAGGTCGCGGCAAAGCGCCATCCATCTTTACGCTTAACAAGGACGAACCATCCTATGCGGTCGAGCAGCGCTTTCGGAGATCGA
>JBCDFC010000331.1:0-3739 GCA_039178805.1 Pseudomonadota bacterium
ATGAAGTCCGAAGCGATGCCTGAGAACCATCATCTCCTCTTGCTCGATACGGACAGGGACTTTCCGAAGGGAGAGCGGCTTGAGCGCTTTGTTGCTCTTTGGCCCGATGCACCGCTTGGTCTTGGCTTTGATATGAAGACACCGGTGGATGCCGATGTTCGCCGCAGCGTGCACCAAAAGATTGACAGCAGCGTATTATTATTTCGACGGGCGACACCCGATGATTGAAATAATCATAAATATATGGTAGATTAAAGTGGAAAGATATCTACGAGAGTGGCGATCTTTTATTGCACTTCGAGAGAGTGGTGCGTTCGATCCTCGCGGCTTGCCAGGTCTGACCGCAGGAACCTTGGCGTTCCGATCGACGAGCGACGACGGTCTCGAACGCGACCGCTTCGCTGAGTTAGCGCTGCTCGGTGCAGTCTTCGGCAATGAAAAGGAAAACGATGAGGTTTTAGACGACTTGGACGATGAGATTGATTTTAAGCTTTTCCAGTTGGGTATGGAGTTTCTCAGGGCAGTGCGACGCGGACGCTATAGCGACGTCGAGCGGATCGCGCATTCAGGCTTCAATGTGAATTTCCTGCATCCCGTGCACGGGAAAGGGGCGCTGCACGACATCGCCTATGGCGGCTCAAAGCGCCTGCTGAGAGCCTTCTTGCGTGCCGATGGGATCGACTTCCTCATCCCCGATAAGTCGGGTCGCTATGCCTCGGAGATCGCAAGCATCCACAATCGAGATCGCGTCATCGCACGCTTTCTGCGCATGCGTGAACGGATCCAAGCCAGGCGGGACGATGTGGAGTTGCCTCATCTCGATGAGCCCCGCTGATCCGGCCGGCCCGTGCTAGTTTGATATCCGTCCGTTCTCGCATCCGCGGAGATCCACTTTGAACCTATTAGCGGAGACGCAGCGCGAGGCAGAGGCCGTCATCACGGAGATGGGAGCCATCGCCCTCAAGCACTTCAGGCGGACGAACCCGCATGTCCGCGCAGCCAAGGGAGCGCTGGATTTTACAACCGAAGTCGATCTCGAGCTCGAAGCATTCTGCAAGGATGCCATTGCGAAGCGCTTTCCTGACCATGCCTTCTTCGGCGAGGAGAGCGGTGGCGCCTTCAGGGGGCCGACCTGGGTCGTCGACCCGATCGATGGCACTCATAACTACGCTATTGGGCTGCCGTGGTGGTGCATCTCGCTCGCCCTGGTGTCCGACGGTCGCCCAGCAATCGGCCTTGTCTTCGATCCGCTGCATGACGAGCTCTACTCGGCGGCGCACGGCCTCGGCGCCTTCCTAAACGAGCAGCGTCTCCGGCCCGGGACGGCGACATCATTCCAGGGCAAAGTGGTGGGCTTCGGCCTTGCCGTTGGCCGTCCTGCTTACGCGACGCTTTCAGCCCTACGCGGACTAGCTGCGCGATCGGCAAGTGTCAGAGCGCAAGGCGCCGGCGCCCTCGCCCTCTGCAGTGTCGCGGCGGGGCGGCTCGATGCCTTCTTCGAACATGAGATCCATCTCTGGGACGTGGCGGGAGCGTGTGCGATCCTCGGAGAGGCTGGTTGCGATGTGCGATTTTCTTTCGACACGGGCAGTCCATCAGACGCACGCCCCATTGTCGCCGCGCGCCCGGGTCTCGGTGCGCCTCTTCATCAATTGCTGAACGACGAAGCGACCGAGCAGGAACATGAGTGAAGAGACCAAGGACCGACCGGCGCGCAAGCGCTCTGGCATGCTCCAGCGCACCTATACGGGCCTTCTCGACGACTCCATGCTGCGGCACGACGCCGATTTCGTGGGCGAGCGCTTCTTCAACAAGATGATCCTGAAAAACCTGCTCTTCGGCGGCGGCATCTATCTCAATGACGGCTACCTGGTGAACCACCCTGTCGCGCGGCGCCATCTCTACAACGAGCGCAGTATTCTCAGGGTCATGCTCTCTCAGAACTTCATCCGGCTCCTCACGCGGACAGGTGCGCCCGAGGACCTCGCCGACATGCCGCTTCGGATGGCCGAGGCCGGCAACGCGTCTTTCGCCGAGTTGGTGTCATCGCCGGAATGGGCGGACTTCCAGCCGCTCCTTGGCCGCATCGCAGACGCCGCGTTCTTCAACGGAAACCCGAGGCCCTGGCCGAACTACGATATGGCGGTGGGATACCGAAAGCTGATCGAGCCCATTTTCAACTACGAGCCTGCTCGCATGGGCCTGCGTCTGGTGACGTGGGATGAGCTCCAGCGCATCCGGGATCAGTACTTTGCGGCAAAACCTGAAGATGGAAACGGTCGCCACAAGCTGGAGACGTCCGCAGAGACAGTCTTGAATGAGACCGCGCGAGACCCGCGCGCAAGCCTTCAAGAGCTGATGGCGATCGGCAACCAAGCCTATCACTACAATTTCGGGCTCGCCCTCACGGCCGACGAAGACGACGGCATTGCGGTGGACACGACGGTTGGGGCAGCTTTCGACGAGCTTCTTCAAACCCGTGCCATCGAGCGCGGTCAGATCGAAGGCATCCCGCTCATTCAGTTGCCCGAGAACCTGCCCATGGATGAAGGCACCCTCTTCTGGCCCTTCACGGACCCGAGCAGTGAGGTTTCCGTGGCGAAGCGACAATACCTTGAAGCGCTCGATCGTCTCTTGGCGGAGAACGCCGGGGGGATCGATGACTTACGCAGAGATGTCAGAGACGCAACGGACCTCTATCTCGATCGGATCAGTTCCATCTTCGCCACCGAGAGCGCTGCTCTGAGCTTCGACATCAAGCTCGAGGCGGGCGTTACTTTCGCGGCTGGCCGGCTCACCTCCGGTGTTGCCGACCGGGATGCCGTTGCAACGGCAGCACCAACAGCAGGCCTCGCGCTGAAGATCCAGGCCTCCGCATCCTCTCAGGCACGCGAAGTCCTCGTGGATCGCTTTCGGATCACGGATGCCACGGCGGAATACAATCCATCCCAAGAGGATCTGATCACCCTCGGCGATATCAAGCCGCAGATCACGTCCCTCGCGTTCGATCGGGCAAAGGCTGAAGCCTTCATTGCGACGATCCCCCCGATGTTCGAGCGCTGACAAAGCGATCGAGCGGAGTGACGCCGGCGGGCCGTTCGACGACCTCTTTCAACAGCCCCTTTCGTCGGGCGCGATGCGTCGAAAGCTGCGAGAGAAGCTGCTGCTCCAACTTCGGCGCTGCGCCGGCATAGGCCCCATCGGCGAGCGCGCCGAACCAGGAGCCGAAGAGCGGATGGATCGCGGCGACATTGCGGATAACGGCAAGACCCGGATCGATGCCGTAGTGCGTTGGGTTCTCTCTGTGCTCCTCGATGGAGGGCTGCGAAGCGCTGGTTCGAAAGCTCCGAAGCGCTTCGACGGCTCTGAACCACAGCGGCGGATGGTGCGCCGCTGTGTCGTCGCTGCGCGCGAAGGCGTTGGCAGCGTGGAGAAGGGTCAAGACGCTCACGCATCCGATGAGCTCTGGGAGAACATCGACGCGTGAAGGCTCCTTCCCGGGGCCTCGCTTCGGGAGGAGCACACGATCGAAGGCGAACCGATCTGCCTGGAATTCCAGTGCTCTGCGCGCTGCAGAAGATCTATGACGATTGGAATGCGGCTCGGCCATCGCCAGGTTGGATACTTCATTGAACCGCGCCTTTCCGCTGGCGCCCGACGATAGGTTCAGATGTCCGAGCAGGACGTGAGCGATCTCGTGAAGCCAGAGGTACCGAAGCCCGGCGCGGAAACTCCGCCG
>JBCDFC010000332.1:0-3702 GCA_039178805.1 Pseudomonadota bacterium
CCGCCGGACGCCCCTCTTGCCTGCCCTCGCGACGTCTCGATCAGTTTTCACACGACGGTCTATCGCATCCGTGCTGGCCATCGGCTCCGTCTCGCACTCTCGGCGTCCTATTGGCCCACTGCCTGGCCGTCAGCCGAGGCGGCTCGGATCGGTCTTTCGATGGGCGTGCTGACCCTCCCGCTCCATCGGGGACCGCCCCGACGGCTCGCGCAGCCTTTGCCCGAGCCGGCCCTGCGTCGGCCGTCGAGGAGCACACCGCTCGCGCAGCCGCCGCTCGAGCGCCGGCTTAAAGCAACCTCGGCAGGCGTCAGGGTCGCGGAATGGCGGCAGCCCTTCTCCAGCCTTCGCCATCACGCGACGGACGCAACCTTCGGCTATGAGGCCCGTGCCCGCCACACGATGGACCCGGCTGACCCACTCTCGGCCGAGAGCCTGTTCGAGCACTGCCTTCGCTTCGAACGCCCGGACGGTGTTGCGGAGACCCATTGCCGCGTCTGCGTCACCAGCGACGCAGGCCACTTCCGCATCGACGGCACTCTCACGGCGACTTGGAACGGGGAGATAATCTTCCAACGGAGATGGACGCCCGAAACACCGAGGCGTCTGTCCTGAAAAGCTGGGCGAAGCCGTCCAGCAACTTCAGCCGCAAATGTCGATGGTGGGCATCGAGCCTAGTTCCAGTCACCTCGCGACCACGTGCCATCCTCGCCCTGAAGCGGCGACGCAGGTGCGACGCCTTCGATTGGGGCGTCCCTGGTTTGCATCGGATTTCCTTGCTGAGTGACCGCCATGTGGATCTAGATCCGCGGCCCGAATTGCGGCTCAGAGTTTCTTCAAGTTGTAGCTGCGAAAGTGCACTCCAAGCCGCCTGCGCTGGACACACCCTCAGAGATGTTTGGAGAATTGGCGGGCGCCCGGTCGAAGAGTTCGGGGCGGAACGGCAATGCTCCGTCGCTACTCTTCGGGCGGTGTCGCCGCAGGCGCGTCATCGCCTTTGGCGAGGAAACTGGCGATCTCGTGCGCCGGGACGCCGATGTTTGATCCACCGAAACTCGTCACGATGCGAGCGGTAAGCGCCAGCACCTTGCCGTCGCTGGCGAGCACAGGCCCGCCGCTCCCGCCTTGCGTCGTATCCGCGTCGAAGACGAGCGCCTCACTGGTCGTCTGACTCACGATACCGCGGCTTGCCAGGGGCCTTACAAGATCAGCAGCGGCGAGCCTGGCGGCGATGGCCGTTGCCTTGAGGTCCGATAGATCCTCCAGCTTGTCGACGAAGTCAGGGCCGGCCCGGGCGAGGATTGCCGTAAGCCCCGTCGGGTAGCCCATGACGACCGCATCGTCGCCAAGCACCACATCTCGGGTGGACAGGGCCAGGCGGGTCCTGCCCCCGAAGGTCTCGGCGGTACGCAGGAGAGCGAGATCAACGCCTTCTGCGGCGCGGGCGAGCTCAACAGCGATCCCTTTCTTCTCGCCGGGAAAGTAGACGTTCAGCACGCGCAGCACCGGCTCCAACCCCTGGCTGATCGCCACCGATGCTCCAGCGTCATGCTCCCAGGGCAGCGCAACATGTCGGTTTGTCAGCAGGTCCTCACTACCTTCCACCAGCACGCCGGTTCCCGTGAATGCACGCTCTGCGACGGGACCGTTGCCCTGCAGGGAGAGGAGCGGCCGGCCGAACGGCGTCATCACAATGTTGCCTGCGGCGTCGACGACATGTCGGAGGAGAGCGCCTGTCTCAGGATCCTGGAAGGTGAAGGCGCCTTCGATGAAGCCCACCGAAGGCGTTGCTGCCGCGATCACCCGCGCCCAGACCTGCCAGCGCTCCTCCAACGCCGCGACCCGGCTCTCGGTGGTCGCACGCCTCGTCTCCAGCTCATCGCGCAGCTCAGCAAGGTCGCCGGGACGCAGCGTCTGCTCCTGCGTCTGATTGAGCGCTTCGGCGATCCTGTGCAGCCGGGCCTCTCCTGCAATGACATCGCGCTCGAGGCGGTCGAGTTCATCGCCCTGCCGGAAGGCCAGCACGACGACAACCGCCAGCACCAGGAGTACCGAGACCCGAAAGAGCAGGGTCGTTCGGTGCACCATGTCCCCCACCGCGCCTCTGACCGCACGAGGGAGCCGTTCTGTCACGGGGCGGCGGCTCGTGCGCAGATAACCAGCGGCATCCTGCACGATCTCGGTGAGCATACGGCGTGGCTGGTGCGCTACATCAGCGAGCTCGAAGCGCGCGATTGGACCCTCCTCGCCGAACTCGATCATGTCGCCTCGGCGAAGCGCCGTACCGGCTGCGGGCCGACCGTTTACCCAGATCGGCGTGTCGGCAACGCCATCGAGCCGATACTCGCCACCCCCTTGCCATATCCGAGCTAGCGGTCGTGCCTCAGCCGGGGTGACGCGTCCCGGCGACAGGCGCGGGCTGCCAAGGGCACTCAGGCTAAGCAAGTGCTCAGCTCCGCCCATCCATGCGGTCAGGCCGCGCGACGGACCGGTCAGATAGTGCAGGGCCGCAGCACCCGGGCCATCCGGTTCCGGAATTGCCACATCCCCGCTGTCGTCGCGAGCATCCATTCGGTCCTCGCATGGGGCTGTCGCCGCATGATCGATCCTGCAGATACCGGTGTGAAGGGCTTTCTTTTGAAGATGCGGTCGGCGCACTCTTGGAGGCCAGACGGAACGGATGGGGGGCCTTGTGAGCGCGATGGCAGCGGGCCGTGTCATGCGATGGGTCGATGAGACCTTTCTGGATCTCGCGCGCCAGATGCGATGGTCGTTTCTGCCGCCCTTGATGGTCTATTTCGCTGCCGGGGTGGCTGGACTGACCTCCGTGGTCGGGGCCTTCTTCGTGAAGGATTATCTCGATCTCAGCGCAGCCTTCTTGGCGGGTCTGACGTTCTGGGCCGGACTGCCTTGGGTGCTGAAGATGCCGCTCGGCCATCTCGTGGATCTGGTCTGGCGATGGAAGGCGTGGCTCGTGGTCGTCGGCGCCCTGCTGATCACCGCCAGCCTCGTCATCATGTACGCCCTCGTCACCGAGCGTGATGCGATGGCTGCGCTGATGCCAGTAGGAACATGGTATGTCATCGCCGTGCTGCTCGCGCCCACCGGCTATGTCGTCCAGGACGTTGTGGCTGACGCCATGACCGTCGAGGCGGTGCCCCAGGTTGATGCCCAGGAAAACCCGATCAGCGAGGCCGCGAGCAAGGCGCAGCACACCACGATGCAGACGCTCGGTCGCTTCTCGATCATCAGCGGGCTGGTCGGCGTTGCCGCGCTCAACATCTTCATCTTCGCGGACATCGAGACGATGGCGACTGCCGACAAACTGGCCGCCTACGCCCGCATCTATGCCATCGCGCTCGTGATCCCGGTCCTGTCGGTCAGTGGCGTTGCCCTCGCCAAGGTGATCTCACGTCGGCGCGCTCTACAGCTGAGAGCAAGCGGGCTTTCTGAAGCCGAAATAGAGCGATTGGTGTTCGCGCCTCGCGAGACTACCGAGCCGGACTGGCGGATCTTCGGAGGCAGTGCGGTCTTCGTGGTGCTCACACTGGGCCTGGGGTTGTCGGATTTCGTCTATTCGGCGGAGCTGGTTTTTCTCGGCACGCTCGCGGTCATTCTCTATCTGATCAGCCGGCTGATGCGGGAGCTGGATGAGGACAAGGCGCGCGCGCTCGTCGGCACGGCAGTGATCATTTTCGCCTTCCG
>JBCDFC010000333.1:0-3613 GCA_039178805.1 Pseudomonadota bacterium
CTGGCTAGTGAAGGACACGGATGAGCTGTCGGCGACGATCCACCGCGCCTTCCATGTCGCCACCAACGGCCGACCCGGCCCGGTGCTGGTCGATATCCCCAAGGACGTGCAGTTCGCCTCGGGCCGCTACACCGAGAAGGCGGATACCGACACCCATTCCTACGCGCCGCGGCGCAAAGGCGACCGGGCAATGATCGAGGCGGCGGTCGATCTTTTGGAGCGGGCGGAGCGGCCGATCCTCTACACGGGCGGGGGCGTCATCAACTCGGGCACGCGCGCGAGCGTCCTTCTGCGCGAACTGGCGGCGGAGACCGGGTTCCCGGTGACATCGACGCTGATGGGGCTCGGCTGCTACCCGGCCTCGGGCGAACATTGGCTCGGCATGCTGGGCATGCACGGCACCTACGAGGCCAATATGGCCATGCATGGCTGCGATGCGATGTTCTGCATCGGCGCGCGGTTCGATGACCGGATCACCGGCCGGCTCGACGCGTTCAGCCCGGGCTCGGCCAAGGTGCACATCGATATCGACCCCTCCTCGATCAACAAGAACATCCATGTCGAGGTGCCGATCATCGGCGATGTGACCGAGGTGCTGGAGGAGATGCTGGCGATCTGGCGCGCCCGCGGCTCGAAGACGCGGGACATTACCGGATGGCGGGAGCAGATTGCCGGTTGGAAGGCCGTCAAATGCCTCAGCTACAAGCGCTCAGAGACCGAGATCAAACCGCAGCACGCGCTTGAGCGGCTCGAGGCGCTGACCAAGGGCATGGACCGTTATGTCGCGACCGAAGTCGGCCAGCACCAGATGTGGGCCGCACAGTTCCTGGGCTTCGAGGATCCGAACCGCTGGATGACGTCGGGTGGGCTTGGCACCATGGGCTATGGGCTGCCGGCCTCGATCGGCGTGCAGATCGCGCATCCCGAAAGCCTGGTGATCAATGTCGCGGGCGAGGCGTCGTGGATGATGGTGATGCAGGAGATGTCAACGGCCGTGCAGTACCAGGCGCCCGTGAAGCAGTTCATCCTGAACAATGAGCGTCTCGGCATGGTGCGCCAATGGCAGGAGCTCCTGCATGGTGAGCGCTACAGCCATTCCTATTCCGAGGCGCTGCCCGACTTCGTGAAGCTGGCGGAGGCGTTCGGCTGCCTCGGCCTGCGCATCGAGCACCCGGACGACCTCGACGAGGCGATCCGCCAGACGATCGCCTATGATGGCCCGGTGATCGTCGACTGCCTGGTGACCCGCCACGAGAACTGCTTCCCGATGATCCCGTCCGGCAAGGCGCATAACGAGATGCTCCTCGGCGAAGCGGAAACCGAAGGCGCTATCGAAGAGGGCGGCGCCGTCCTAGTGTAGCGGTCGCCCAGAGGTTGCCTCGCCTCGAACCGGCAAAGCCGAAGCAGGCTTGGGATTGGCAGACGGTGACCTCGAACGCTTCGACAGCCAGCAGCAGAACCGATGAGCGCGATCTAGGATCACGCTCATCGAACAGGTTCTGGCTGCTCCAATGGCTCGGCAGCACGACCGGCCGGCGCGTGACGGTCTTGATCGGCCGTCTGACCTATACGTTCACGCCTGGCTCGCTCGTCGCGGGCGGAGCGGTCCCGGCTACGCCGCTGGGCATCTTGCTGCTGACGCTCCTGTGGGCGAACGCGCTGCTGTCGCTTGTGTTCGGCCTGCCCGTGGGTCTTGTATCGCTGCCCGCCGCGGCGGGTGCGGTCTGGCTCGCGTTCTGCGCGCGCAGGTTTTACCAGTCCGATGACACGCACGAGGTTGCGGCGGACGGTCTTGCAAAAGTAAATCGTCGCCGAACGATCTAGGGGGAACGGTATTGAGCCCGATGACGCTGAAGCCCGGCAGCTCTGCCATGAGCGCCTACAACTTGCGGTCGGCACTGCCGCAGGATCATGAGCGGCACACGCTCTCGGTGCTGGTCGATAACGAGCCAGGCGTCCTCGCTCGGGTCATCGGGCTGTTCTCGGGGCGTGGCTACAACATCGAGAGTTTGACGGTCGCCGAGACCGACCATCAGGGACATCTCTCGCGTATCACCATCGTGACCACGGGCACGCCGGCGGTGATCGAGCAGATAAAGGCGCAGCTCGAGCGCATGGTGCCGGTGCACGGCGTCACGGATCTCACGGTCCTTGGCGCGCATCTTGAGCGCGAACTGGCGCTTGTGAAAGTGGCGAGCGAGGGAGAAAAGCGGGTGGAAGCACTCCGGATGGCGGACATCATGAACGCACGCGTCGTCGATGTGACCCTGCAGAGCATGGTTTTCGAGGTCGCCAACACCAGCGATCAGATCGACGCCTTTGTCGAGCTGATGCGTCCACTCGGCCTGGTGGAGGTCGCGCGAACAGGCGTAGCGGCAGTGATGCGCGAGCCGGAGGCGATGTCATGAAACGCTTCGCACTTGCTCCCTTGGCAGCTCTTCTTCTCACCGCCTGCGCCGAGGATGGCGCGCAAGAGGCACAACCCGCAGCCGGCAGCACGGCCGAGGCGCCGACCGCCGATCAGCAGCCGAGCCTGTCCGAGCCGCAGCCCGACCGTACCCGCCCCTCGCCCCAGGGCTTCACGGGTCCGCAATATCGACGCGAGCAGGTACCGGAAATCTACCTCGCGGTTCAGGACGGCGGCAGCGCGCCGCATTCGGTGATCTTTGCGATCGACGGTGAGCTCGACGGCAGCCCGTTGAACGACCAGGCCGTCAGGATCAGCCCTGAGCCCACCGGGGCGCGCGAGGGCAATTGTGGCATTCAGAACCTGCAATCCTTCCGCTTCCCGACAGGCGAGCCCGTCTTCAGCAGCGTGCAGGCGAACCAGGGGATCGATCTTGGCGAGATGCCGCGCTACCTCGCCTTCCAAGCCACCCAGGCGCTGGTGGCAACGGGTCTTGCCGCCGATGCCGAGGACACGGTGGCGCAGAACATCTGCGCACGGAAGTTCTGGGAAGTATGGCTCACACAGACCCAGCAGCAGCAACAATCGGGCAGCGCTGGCGGCTAGTGGCTGCCGGCCGGGCGCCAACCGGGGCCCCAACGGGCCCTGGACACTCGACCCGAGCGCGGCTAAGGCGCCCGCCAAACCATCGGGGGCGCCGCGCCGACTGCGCAAGCCACCCCATCGCCGCATAACAAGGGAGACGAGGGACATGCGCGTCTACTACGATCGCGATTGCGACATCAGCCTGATCAAGGACCGCAAGGTCGCCATCGTCGGCTATGGCAGCCAAGGCCATGCCCATGCGCAGAACCTAAACGACTCAGGCGCGGGCAACGTGGCCGTGGCGCTCCGCCCGGGCTCTTCCTCGGCACAGAAGGCCGAGGCTGCGGGGCTCAAGGTCATGGGGATCGCCGAGGCCGCTGGCTGGGCCGATCTCGTGATGATGTGCATGCCGGATGAGCTGCAGGCCGAGACCTACTACGCGCACATCCACGACAATCTGCGCGACGGGGCCGCGATCGCCTTTGCGCACGGGCTCAACATCCATTTCAAGCTGATCGAGCCGAAGGCGGGCGTCGATGTGCTGATGATGGCGCCGAAAGGCCCCGGCCACACCGTGCGCGGCGAGTTCGTGAAGGGCGGCGGCGTGCCCTGCCTCGTGGC
>JBCDFC010000334.1:0-3575 GCA_039178805.1 Pseudomonadota bacterium
ACTTTCTGCTCCTCGCGCAGCTTCCAGTCGATGAAGGCCTCGATATCCGGGTGATCCATGTCGCAGATCACCATCTTGGCCGCCCGGCGCGTGGTGCCGCCCGATTTGATCGCGCCGGCCGCCCGGTCACCGATCTTAAGAAAGCTCATAAGGCCCGAGGACCTACCACCACCGGCCAGCGGTTCCGTCTCGCCTCGAAGTGCCGAGAAGTTGGTGCCCGTGCCCGAGCCATACTTGAAGAGACGCGCTTCACGGGTCCAAAGATCCATGATGCCGCCGTCGTTTACCAGGTCATCCTTGACGCTCTGGATGAAGCAGGCATGGGGCTGGGGATGCTCATATGCACTGTCCGATTTGACAAGCTTTCCGGACTTGTAGTCGACGTAGAAATGCCCCTGGCTTGGCCCGTCGATGCCATAGGCCCAGTGCAGGCCAGTGTTGAACCATTGCGGGCTGTTGGGGGCCGCCATCTGCTGGGCGAGCATATAGCGCATCTCGTCAAGATAGGCCTGCGCGTCCTCCTCGGTGGAGAAGTAGCCGCCCTTCCAGCCCCAGTAGGCCCAAGCGCCAGCCAAGCGGTCGAAGACCTGACGGGCCGAAACCTCGCCGCCGAAGCGTTCGTCCTCTGGCAACTTTGACAGCGCCGCCTTGTCGGGCACCTGGCGCCACAGGAAGGATGGCACGCCCTTCTCCCTCACAGGCTTCAGCGCGCGAGCAACGCCGGCCTTGCGGAAGTACTTCTGCGCCAACACGTCCGATGCGACCTGCGACCAAGCGGAAGGTACGTCGAACGCCTCGAGGCGGAACACGACCGATCCATCCGGGTTCCGGATCTCGGACGTTGCCGTCCGGAACGGAATGCTCGCATAGGGCGACTGCCCAGCCTCGGTAAAGCGGCGCTCGATCTTCATCTATCGTCCCTCGTTCCGGTGTCTCGGCGGCAGAAAACCGACCCCGCGCGTTGGCTCGCAGGGCAGGCCGCTACCGCGCGGCCCGTTCTTTGAACTTGAATTATGGAGGCTCCCTGCCCCCAGATCGTCGGGGAGGCACCAGATATAGTGGGTGACCGCCCGTTGAGTACGAGACTGGGTGAAAGCGCGGCCGCCGTCAACACCAAATTACCCGCCTTGCCTCAATATTTGGGGGCACGCGCATGTTGCACCGCCACTTGTAGCCTGCAGGACGCACCAGCGGTAGGGGCGTCGCCCATCCGACGAGCTTCAACGCCGCGGGTCGACGGTGCGCGAGGAGAGCGTGCTCCACACGGCCCGAGGGAGCCGCCTCCCCTACCTAGTCGATTTCCGACTCAGCCGGTGCATCCAGCGCCCACGCGGCGCACTTCTTTCGCTGGAGCGCTGGCCCCAACGCGGCGACGGCTACGCGACTGCGAGACGAACAGCGCCCCAGCCTCTCTCAGCACTAACCTTTGGTCAGCCCTTGAGCGGCCTCGTTTCGCGGCGAGCGGGGGTGAAGCCTGCCCTTTGGTAGTTACCCAAGGCGCGGGGGTGGTCGAGCGTGCAGGTGTTTACGGTCATCCGCTCGACGCCCCGTCGCTGCCACCCTGCGTCGACCGCCGACATCAGGAACCAGTAGCCGAGACCGCGGCCCACGGCCTCTGGCATCAGCCCAAAATAGGCGAGATCGCAGGTCCCCGGCTGACGGGTGTCCAACATGAAGAAGCCACCCGGTGCGCCCTCGATCAGGAGGGTGTGCAGGCTGACCTCCGGGTCGTCGAGAAACTGGCGCCGCTCATCCTCGCTCGCCCTCACCCAATCGTCCCAGTAATAGGCCTCGCCCACGGTCCGATAGAGGTAGAGAAACCAGTGGCTGGGCGGCGCTTGTGCGGCGATGAGGGCGAGCCTGATGCCCCCCGGCGCTGGCGGAACAGGCGTTCTCGGCCGTTCGGTCATCTCGAGCCAGGTGATCGTGTACTCGGCCGGGAGGTCGGCCCCACCCTGCTCGACGCTCTCAGCCATTGCCCGTCTCGACCGCCAGATCCGGATACATCCCCCACTCCGCCCACGAGCCGTCATAGAGCGCGTTCTTGGCATGCCCCATGCGCACGAGCGCCAATGTCAGGATCGCAGCCGTCACGCCGGAGCCGCAGCTCGTGATGACGGGCTTTGAGAGGTCGACGCCCGCTTCCTCGAAGATGCTCCGAAGCTCCGGCACCGGCTTCATCGTGCCGTCCTCGTTGAAGAGCGTCGCGTAATGCACATTCTTCGCGCCGGGGATATGACCCGAGCGCATGCCCGGCCGCGGCTCGGGCTCCTCGCCCGTGAAGCGGCCAGGGGAGCGCGCGTCGACGATCTGCTCTTCGTGCAGCTTCACCTGCAGCGCTACCTGTGTGACGTCCCGCACCATCGAGGCATCGCGCCTGCCAGTGAAGTGGCGATCGCGAGGGTCAGGCACCTCGTCCTCCACCGGGCGCCCCTCGGCCAGCCATTTCGGCAGGCCGCCGTCCAGAACGGCGACATCTTCATGGCCGAAGAGGCGAAACATCCACCAGACGCGCGCCGCAGAGAACAGGCCCTTCTGGTCGTAGACGATCACGCGGTGACCATCGCCAATGCCCATCGCGCGCACGCGGCTGACGAACTTCTCCACCGGCGGCAGCATGTGCGGCAGCTTGGACTTGTCATCCGCAATGTCGTCGATGTCGAAGAAGCGCGCTGCGGGGATATGCGCCTCGCGATAGATCGCGCGTGCATCCTTGCCCTCGGTCGGCAAATAGTACGAGCCGTCGAGGACCCGCACATCGGGCGCACCGAGCCGCTCTCCAAGCCATTCCGTGGATACGAGGTGCGCGTCCTCTGCGTCGGCCATCGCAGTCTCCCTAACGCTTTTGTAAGTGGGCGTATCGCGGCGCGGGCGGTCTAGGCAAGCGAGCTGGCGCCTGACCGTGCGCGCCCGACGGCAAGGCCCCCTACCATGACGGCACCCAGGAGGAAGACCGTCGGCGGCAGGGGCACGCTCACAAGCGCAAACGAGTCCGCGACGATGAGATTCGCGAAGTACTCATCGCCCTCGTTGACATTGACGACTTGCATGGTGGCCGGGTTCACGCCGCCATTGTTCGCAGCATTCGTGAAGGTCGCGGTGCCATCGTCGAAGATGCGGAAGACGGGCGGGTGATATCGACCGGTGCCCTGCTCAAGCGCGCTGACCAGGAGCCGAATGCCGCCATTGGAGACGAGCTCATCGATCTGCAGCCCGTCGCTCAGATCGGCGCCGCCATCGATCTCAAAGGAAAGGGTGCTGCCCTGGGCGATCCACTCGGCGCCGTCCAGCGTTTCGGTCGCCGGGTTTTGCGGTCGGCGGAGCTGAAAACCTGAAAAGCCCGAGGGCGTCGGCTGCGCGAGCGATCCCTCGACGAAGTACTCGACCTCGACAATATCGGCGTTGGTGACTGTCTGGCCCGGGGCAAGGTTGCCATCGAGGTCGATGCGGAAGCCAAAGTCGAAGGGCAATCCGCCGCCGAGCGCGATGTTGAAGTTCGATGCCCCCTCATCCAGCGTAAAGTCGCTGAATTCAAAGCGTAGCTGCACAGCTTCCGCCGGCGTTGCCGGCACGGC
>JBCDFC010000335.1:0-3403 GCA_039178805.1 Pseudomonadota bacterium
CAGGAATCATGGAGCAAGAAAGCACTTGGGGCACCGGAAGCTTCAAATCAGCTTTCCGGGAGCCCTGAATTGTTGGCCGAGCGTGTCTGCGCGGCCTCGAAATTTAACTTCTTCATCGTAAGGATCTTGGTCAACAATCCTAGGCTCGCCGAAGCCGAGATCCTCGATCTTGCGGCATCCTCCGACTTCTCCGAGTTCTTCGACAAGTTGTTCGATCGCATGATGCGTGGGTGCACGCGCGGCGTGAACTTCCGCGCGACCTATGCGCTCTGCCTCAGAGCGTCGCTCTTACGGCGTACATTCCAGAGACTGATGCGGGCGCAGCCGAACGCCTCCGATTTGGAAGAAGCGGAAACCGAGATCGATTCCTGGATCTTACAAGGGATCCTCGACGTCACCGTCGAACGCGGCTTGCAGCGCGTCTACCCCTTCCACGAGACCTTCAAGAAATACCTTGATGAGAGTTTCACCACGGAGCAACGCCTGAGCTTCCTTGACGACTTCCGCGAGCGCGTGATTGGGACAGCATCGGACGGGAAACTGTCCACTGTTTTCAGAGACGTCGAGCCTCGGGTCACAGAGGAACTGCTTTCCACAAGCATGTCGATACTCATCGCGAGCCGTGCATACGACGACCTGCACCGCCTGCTGTTGGATCTTGAAGTCTGGCAATTGGCGAGCGAGACGGATGCCGGAGTTGAAATACTCAGCCAACCATTGGCCAACATAAATCCGCAAGAAGGCACCCTTCCCAAGCTCATCGCGCTCTATAAGGCGGTCGGGCTTGCCCTTTGGCGATGGACCGATGCCGGAGAAATCTCGTTCGACGGCCGAAGGGCGACCATGAGCGAGGTGCGACATCTCATCTCCGGCGACAGCAGTTCACGGCACGCACAGGCTCCTGAGCACCAGTTCGGGTTTTACTTCGAGGATGAAAAGACCATGGAAGAGAAAATACTTGAAGAGTTTCAGCGATTAATGAGTGATCAGAAGTCATTTAGAATGAATAATGACTTTGAGAAAGCCTTGATAAAAATGGAAAAGGCGCAGGATTTCTTGCGCGCTCTACCTGATCATGCGTTTCGAGAGCGGTCTAGGTTTTTCTACGACCGTGCATACCTCGAGAGAAGTGTTGGGAACTATAAAGAAGCTTCGCTGAGCTTCCGCGTCAGCGGCGAGGTCGTGCAGGACAGGGATAACGGTCTCCGATCAATCATCGGGCGCTACATGGCGATGATGACGGATTTCTATGGCGGCAACCTGGAGCCCGAACCCGCCTTCGAACAGAACCAAGCCTTCAAGCTCGAGCTGGAGCAGCTATCGGAGATCAGTCAGATCGATCGGGGCCTGTTCAGAAATTTCCGATTTAGCATGTTGAAGACTCTTGCCGACTTCGCCTTCGAGATCGGCCATCCGAACTATCTTGCGTTCTCCCGCGATTGCCAGAACGACGAGTCAATGAAGGGGACCACATCGAGCACTGGTAACTGGGCCTTCCGTTTGAACAAGCTGGAGCTGACAAGTCGGGAGCCTATGCATGCTGGCGACTATCAGCTCGCCGCAGAAATCTTCTCTACCTTCATCGTCCCCGAGGCGGTCGACGATCCGTCGGTCCTTGACGGCTCGGCGGACTCAGACTTCCTCAGGTTCGTCGCAACCTGGCTGCAGCAAATGGCGCGTGAGTATCGGGATTACGCTCGGTGTGTGGTTCGCGGCGGCGGCGACGATGCCGTTGCGACCGCCAAGCGGATCTATCATGCAGGCCTCTCATTGCCCGACGGATGCAGCAATCTCCGCTTCAAGCGAGACATTTCCAGGGACCTCGAAGCTCTTGGGTGATTGGCTGGAGTACAGCCGGCACAAGCAGGGCATCGTCGAACTTGCTGAAGAGCAATCTTTATGCCGACGCCCCCGGGCTGATCTGTCACTCGGATCGGGGCGTCCAATATGTCAGCGGGGGTTGCCGGAGGCTTCTCAATGCCCGAACAGGTCAGGATCGACAGAGCACGCGTGAAAGCCTCATAACCAAAAAGCGCCCGGTCCGGTGACAGAGAGCAAGCTCACCATCTTCCCGCGAGATAGAGCTAAGCGCATGATGCAAGCTGTTCTTTGTAATACAAAGACGGCTTGGAAAGGGGGCCTGGGCCCCCGTTTCATCCCCCATCAGCACTACCATGACCGCCGTTCACGAGAGGCTGTACCATGTACCTCGGCCGGCACCATGCCGCGCGAGATGGTCAGCCTGCGTGAGCGCCTTCAGGTGGTCCTTCACGGTGTTCCGGCTCGCCCCAGTCACCATGGCGATCTCTGCCACGGTAACGCGTCCCCGTTCGCGGGCGAGTTCGAGGATGCTCACCGAAAGCTCGGGCAGGTCGCCGAGGATCAGGCGCTCGCGCTCGATCTTGCCCTCCAGCCGCTGCTTCTGTGGCTGGAGAGCGCGCAGGAAGTACAGGATCCAGTGTTGCCAGTCGGGCGCGTCGGTCCGGATGGTGCCCTGGGTCTGGCGGAGCGCGAGGTAGTAGCTCTCCTTCGTCGCCTCGATGACGCTCTCGAGCGAGCTGTAGGGCACGTAGGCGTAGCCGGCGCGCAGCAGGAGCAACGTGGTGAGCACCCGGGAGACCCGGCCATTGCCATCCTGGAATGGGTGGATCTCGAGGAAGACAACCACGAAGACGGCGATCACGAGCAAAGGGTGGTGCCAACCCTGCTCCAGGCTTTCATGGGTCCACGCCAGGAGATCTCGCGTAAGCCGCGGCGTGTCAAAGGGGTTCGCAGTCGCGAAGACGACGCCGATGCTCTCGCCGTCTGGCCCGAAGGCTTCGACGTTGTTCGGAAGCGTCTTGTAGGCGCCGCGATGCCGCTCGTCCTTTGACGAATACCGCAGCAGATCTCGGTGCAGCTGGAAGAGATGGTTCTCGGTGAGGTCGATCGACTCGAAGCTTGAGAACACTGTCTCCATGACGTCCGCGTAGCCGGCGATCTCCTGCTCGTCACGGCTGGCGAAGGCATTGATGTCGAGGTTCGAGAGCAGCCGCTCCACTTCCCGGTCGCTGAGCTTCGCGCCTTCGATGCGGGTTGACGAGCCGATGCTCTCGATCGTCGCGACATGCCGAAGACTGGAGAGCCGTTCGGGTGCAATCCGACCGATCGCCTTCCACGCACCCTTGAACTCGTCGATCTCGGCGATGAGCTTCAGCACCTCGTCCGTGATGATCAGGGTCGAGGTGTTGGGCGCGCCATCCGTTTCGTTATCCAGTTGCATCCGATTATGATGTCATGCCTCCATCCGTTTGTCCATCCAATTCCATCCGATCTAGTTTGCCATGAGCGATGGCGTTGCACCGGCCCACGGTGCGAGCGATTGACCGGCGATACGGTCTGATGGCGTGGGCGGGCTCGATGC
>JBCDFC010000336.1:0-3320 GCA_039178805.1 Pseudomonadota bacterium
CCTCCTGCCGCCGCCATCTTGCCTCGAAGTATGAGCGCCTCATCGAAACATGAAGAGGACGCATGATTCAGTCATACAATACCGATCCATACCTTACAGACGTCGAGGGCGCAGAGTTCTTCGGATTCTCTAAGGCAACCTTCCGCCGGCGGGTGGCTGACGGAACCATCCCGCCGCCTGTCAAAATCGTTGGTACAAGCCGATGGCCGCTCAGTTGGCTTCAAAGGGTTCGGGATGAGGCAGAAGCCTCAGCTCGCCAGGAGGTCGCTTGAGCCATGACCACAAAAGGACGAGACCCGGCGCTGGACCGGGCCTCGCAAGTATCCAAAGCGTGGGCGCTGGATACTCGCGAATTTAGTGCGAGATCGCTTGAGAACAAAGCCCAAACTTCCGACACTTCGGACAGCTTCGGCTCATGCTTTGCCAGGCGCGGCGTGGAGTTTCCGCGCAGCATCAACTGGGAATTCTTGGTTGACAGGATCTTTCATCATCCGTGCTGGGCGCCGAATGAGAATGAGCGAGGCTTCATCGAGGACATGAGGCGACGGGTGCTCGTTCGTCAGCCCACCAAGCGACAGGCCGCCTGGATCGACGCGATTGATCGGCGGCTACAGGAGCCAAAGCGATCTGAGGCGACTGCCGCGTCTCCCGATCTCATCGATTGGGGGGACTGGGATGACTGACAAGCCACCCTCCAGCTGTGACGCGCGGAGCCGGTCTCATCATGAGCGCGCCCTGAACGGCCTATTGCTGCCTGCGGCAGCCCGCTTTGCCGAGATGAGCCGAGCAGAGCAGAGCAGGTGGATGTCCTCACTGAGATCCTCCGGAACTGGGGCAACAACGATGAGATCGCGCTCGTCGCCGAGGCCGCAGTCGGTGCCCTGCGCGTGGGCGCGCCTCCCCCGGCCCTTCTTAGCATCGCTGAGGAAGCCGATGAGTGGGCACTGCTTGCGGCGCCCGGCGAGCTTGCGGCCTATGCCTGGCACGCCGGCAGGCGGCTTCGCCCCGCACGCCGTGCAGGTCTCATTCGCGCGCTCGTGGCCCTCGATGAGGGAGCCGCAGCATGAACGCACTGGCACTCCATGCTGAGAAGCCCCTAAGTGCCGAAGAGCGCGACCGTTTTCGCAGCTATGGCGAGCAGAAGCTCGACGGCATGCCCTCGGGTTTCGACCTGCGATCCAACGGTGTTTGGCGGACGGAAGAAGACGCGCCCGACATCTGGGTCTGTGCGGCACTACGGGTCGTTGCGATGGCTCGAACCGAGCGCGGCGATGGCTGGGGCCGCCTGATCGAGTTCTTCGATGATGATGGGCGCGCCCAGCGCATTGCAATCCCGGCGCGCATGTTTGCCGGTGAGGGTGTCGGAGTGCGCGAGCTGCTCCTCGACCGCGGCCTTCAGATTGCTTCCACGCGCAAGGGGCGCGCGTACCTGCTCGATCTGCTGCAGCAATGGTGTCCCAAGGCACGGGCGACCAGCACCGAGCGGCTCGGCTGGACAGACGCCAGCTGCATCTCCTTCGCGCTCGGCGACGGCCGTGTCATTGGCGACGCTCAGGTAGTCTTCCAGTCAGAGGCCGGACCGGGGGCGGCCATGGAGATGCATGAGAAGGGCACCGTCGCAGATTGGCGAGACACTGTCGGCGCAGCGTGTGGAGGCAACCTACTTTTGACCACATCCGTATCGTTGGCCCTCACCGCACCGCTTCTTGAGATGTTGGGGCTTGAAGGTGGGGGCCTACATCTACGCGGAGCCTCGTCCGCCGGCAAATCGACGGTCCTCCGCGTCGCCACGAGCGTTTGGGGCAGTCGCGGGCTCATGTCCACATGGCGAGCAACGGCGAATGGCCTCGAAGGGGTCGCAGCCACGTGCAACGGCACGCTGCTGGCGCTGGACGAACTTGGCGAGGTTGAGCCTGCCGAGGCCGGTAAAGCCGCCTACATGCTCTGCAACGGCATAGGCAAGACGCGTAGCACACGCGCAGGCGGTGGTGCCCGGCCCTCTGTGCGCTGGCGGACATGCGTTCTGTCTTCTGGCGAGATCTCCGTCGCGGACAAGATGGCTGAGGCCGGCAAACGAGCCAAAGCTGGCCAAGAGGTGCGTCTCCTCGATATCGCTGCGGACGACCGTCAATTCGGTGCTTTCGATGAGCTGCACGGCCAGCAAGGCGGCGCCGCGTTCGCCGAGCACCTCGACCGGGTGTCCTCGGAGCACTACGGAACCGTAGGCCCTGCCTTCGTGCGTGCGCTGCTCGATCAAACGATTGCAGTCGCCAGCCAAACAGCAGGCCAACTCATCAACGCCTTTCGTGAACGGGCCAGCGCCGAGTTCGGCGATGACGGACAGACTAGCCGCGCTGCACGGAGGTTCGCTCTGATCGCGGCTGCAGGCGAGATGGCGACGGCATTCGGGTTGACTGGTTGGAAAGAAGGCGAGGCCGCCGATGCCGCGATAGAGGTTATGCGTGTCTGGCTGCGCGGGCGCGGCGGCTCGGGGCCCGGTGAGGCTAAGGAGGCCATCGAGCGAACCAGGAAGTTCTTGATTGAGCACGGCGCATCGCGGTTCGAACAGCTCCCTGATGAGGGTTGCTCTGCCCCCCAGCGCGCCGTGCACCACCGGGCCGGATGGTCGGATGGCGACGTCTACTACATCGCCGCAGATGTCTGGAGATCAGAGGTTCATAGCGGCTCCGATCACCAGCACGCTGCGAAGCACGTCCTCGCGGCCGGATACATCCACGAGCGTGAGGGTGACCGACTGACGACGAAACTCGGTCGGAGCGTTCGGGGACGGCCACGGGCCTACGCGATCTCCTCGGCGATTCTCGGGGAAGATGAGCCGTGAAAAGTCCATTGTTCAGAGCTGGGACCGCTGGGACCGCATTGATTTCATTCATGTTCTGCGGTCCCAAGGGCCGATGCAGGACTGGGACCGCTGGGACCAGCGACCTGAACCGGTCCCAGCGGTCCCAAGACAGTCCGTGGTTCTGGGACCGCAAAAGCTCAATGATTTCAGTCCGGTCCCAGCGGTCCCAGCGGTCCCACTCAAAAACAGGGGGAAGTGATGTGCGGCGCTCTTGATCTTGAGGCTTGGGGCCGGCGAATGGCGGAGAAGATCAGAGAGGGCGGCAGGCCGCCCTTTAGCAACGTCGGTTGTCCCGCCCCGTCGTGTTCGGACACGGCCCTCCCGGAAATCGAGGGGCTGGAAACGTCAGGCACTGCCCGTGCGCCTAATCAGTCCGACGCCGACACTCTTCTAGAGCGCGAGCCGAGCTGATTGAATCGGATTGGGATTCCCATTGAGCGCGGGGTCTGATTCAAAC
>JBCDFC010000337.1:0-3156 GCA_039178805.1 Pseudomonadota bacterium
CTGCGGCCGTTGGTGAACCAGAGCGACGATACGCTGTTGATGGCGACGATCGGCCTGGCCTTCGTACTTGAGGGCCTCGCGCAGATGGCCTGGGGCGTGGAGGTCCGGCGTCTCGATCTCGGCATTCCCGACGTGCCGATGATGTGGTTTGCGGATCTGACCGACATCTTCGTCAGTACGCTCGATGTGGTCGCGGGCGTGGTCGCGGGCGTTATGGTGGCGGCCCTGGCACTGCTCTTCTCGAAGACCAAGATCGGGCTTGGCCTACGCGCGGTTGCGGACAGCCATGCGGCGGCGCAGTCCATCGGCATCCCGCTCAAGCATATCTGGATGATGGTTTGGGCGACGGCGGGTATCGTGGCGCTTGCGGCCGGTATGCTGTGGGGTGCGCGCTCGGGCGTGCAATTCGCGCTCGTCTTCCTCGCGCTCAAAGCCCTGCCTGTTCTGATCATCGGCGGGTTCACTTCGGTGCCGGGCGTGATCGTGGCAGGACTCATCGTGGGCGCCAGCGAGAAGCTGGCCGAGGTCTATATCGGCCCGTTCTTCGGCGGCGGTATCGAGGGCTGGGCGCCGTATATGCTGGCCGTGCTGTTCCTGATGTTCCGACCCGAAGGTCTCTTCGGCGAAAAGCTCATCCGACGCGTCTGACGGGAGGAAATCGAAATGTACTACACCCAAGCAGGCCGTCACTTCACGAGCTACTCGTCGGACTCGCGGCTTATCCCGTTCGCCGAGGATCGCATCCTGCTGGCGGCGATCTTCGCCTTCGGTCTCTTCGTTCTGCCCTTCACGGCGAGCGACTACTGGCTCTCCGGCATTCTGATCCCATGGCTTTGCCTCTCGCTGGTGGCGCTCGGGCAGAACATCCTGATGGGCTATGCGGGGCAGCTTTCGCTCGGCTCAGCGGGGTTCATGGCGGCGGGCGCGTTCGCTTGTTACAATTTTGAGCTCCGGCTCGAATGGATGCCGTTCCCGGTGTCGTTGCTGTTGTCGGGCCTTGTTGCCGCGGCGATTGGCGTGCTCTTCGGTCTGCCGTCGCTCCGCGTGCGCGGGCTTTACCTCGCCGTCGCCACGCTCGCCTCGCAGTTCTTCATTGTCTGGGTGATCGACAAGTTCGGCTGGTTCAAGAACTACGACAGCTCCGGCATCATCACGGCGCAGGACATCGTCATCCTGGGCTATGAATTCACGACACCGGCCGAGATGTATGTCGTGGTGCTGATCATCGTGGCGCTTCTCACGTGGCTTGCGATGAACATGGCTAAGGGGAGCATCGGGCGAAACTGGATGGCGGTGCGCGATATGGATGTCGCGGCCGAGGCGATGGGGCTTTCGCTTCTGCGCACGAAGCTGCAGGCCTTCGCGATCAGCTCGTTCTATTGCGGGGTCGGCGGTGCGCTCTTCGCCTTTACGTTCCTGCAGTCGGTCGAGCCGGTGGCCTTCGACATCCTGCTGTCGTTCAGGATCCTGTTCATGGTGATCATCGGTGGGCTTGGCACCATCATCGGCGCCTATCTCGGCTCGGGCTTCATCCTGCTGCTGCCGATCTTCCTCAACATCTTCTTCCACGCCGTCGTCGGCGATGCGATCGATGCGACGATCATTTCGGCCTTTGAGCAGGTGATCTTCGGCGTGATGATGATCCTCTTCATGATCTACCAGCCGCTCGGCATGGCGCGCATCCTTGAGAACACGCTCGAGCGATTGCGCGCCTGGCCCTTCAGGCGCTGAGCGGTGGCAGCGGTTCGCGAAAGGAGGTGCGAGGACAGTAGGGGTTCTTGGGGCGGCAGAGACCGCTCCTGCAACAAAAACTGCAACGGGAGGAGACGCATGCAAGTCTCAACGCTAACTCGACGTGCGGCCGGTGGTGTCGCAGCGTTCGCCACGGCAGCAGCGATGTTCGCTGCGGCACCGGCGGTCGCGGAGGAGGAACAGTACTTCCCCGTGCCGTCCAGCCGGGTCGGACCCTTCTCTGCCATGGGCACCGGCTACTACGGCGGCATCATTGACTTCATGAACTACACCAACATCAAGCATGGCGGTGTGAACGGCGTGAAGCTCGTCTGGGCCGAGTGCGAGACCGAGTATAACGCCGCGCGGACGGTCGAGTGCTATCAGCGCCTGCTGACGGGGCCGAATGGGCAGAAGATGCTGGTGTTCGATACGCTCGGCACGCCCGGCGCCTATGCCGTAATCAACCGCATGGCCGAGGAAGAGACGGTGCTGGCCCAGTACGGCTATGGCCGGACGGATGCGGCCGACGGCACGGTCTGGCCCTGGGTCTTCAACGCCGCCAGCCACTACTGGTCTCAGATCGGCATGAAGATGCAGTTCATGGCCGATCAGGAAGGTGGCGTGGAGAACATGCGCGGCAAGAAAATCGTGCATCTTCACATCGACAGCGCCTATGGGCGTGAGCCGCTGCCGGCGATGCGTCAGATCTCCGAGGACTGGGGCATCGAGCTTGTCGAGATCTCGATCCCGCCCCCGGGCCTCGAGCAGCAGTCGCAGTGGCTGCAGATCCGCCGTGAGCGTCCCGACTGGGTCACGTTCTGGGGCGCGGGTTCGGGCATGAACTCGACCGGCATGACCAATGCTGCGCGCATGGGCTTCCCGCGTGAGCGCCTGGTCTATGTCACCTTCGGCGGTGCCGAGGAGGACATGGTGCCGGCGGGCGATGCGGCGGCAGGGACGTTCGTCGTGGCCAATGCGGTGCCGGGGCGCGATTTCCCGCTGATCGCCGACATGTACAAGACGCTCTACGAGGACTCCGACGAGGGCAACATGACCAACCCCGACCGGGTCGGTCAGGTCTACTACAACCGCGGCGTCGGTGCGGCGGTGATGTGGATCGAGGCGCTCAAGAACGCTCAGGAGATGTCGGGCAAGGTCGGCAAGGCCGTGACCGGCGCCGAGTTCCGCGACGGCTATGAGGCGCTCGACATGACGCCTGCGAAGCTCGAGGAGATCGGCATCTCCGGCATGGTTGCGCCCTTCAAGCTCTCCTGCAGCAAGCATGACGGCGCTGGCAAGTTCCGGATGATGCAGTGGAACGGCGAGAAGTTCGATCTGGTCACCGACTGGATGGGCCCGCCGGACCCGACCTTCATTCGTGGGCTGGTCGAAAGCTCGGCGGCGAAGTTCGCGTCTGAGAAC
>JBCDFC010000338.1:0-3122 GCA_039178805.1 Pseudomonadota bacterium
CGAAGGTTTCCCGGCTCTCACGGTCCATCTTGTTGCAGAAGGTCAGGATCGGCAGATCGCGGAGCCGGCAAACCTCGAAGAGCTTGCGGGTCTGGCTCTCCACGCCCTTGGCCCCGTCGATCACCATGATCGCCGCATCGACCGCAGTTAGTGTGCGGTAGGTGTCCTCGGAGAAGTCCTCGTGGCCCGGCGTGTCGACCAGGTTGAACCAGTTCTCGCCGTATGGGAACGACATCGCCGAGGCCGAGACCGAGATGCCGCGCTCCTGCTCCATCTTCATGAAATCCGAGCGGGTGCGCCGCGCCTCGCCCTTGGCGCGGACTTGGCCAGCCATCTGAATCGCGCCGCCGTAAAGCAGCAGCTTTTCGGTCAGCGTCGTCTTGCCAGCATCCGGGTGCGAGATGATCGCAAAGGTGCGCCGCCGCGCGATCTCGGGCGGCAGGAGCTGGTTCGTGGCGGTCGCATCCTCGGGCATGGAGCGGCGTATAGCGCTGCGCGCGGCCGCGGGGAAGGGCAGGGCGAGACGGGTGTTTCAGGCTTGGCGAGCCGTTGGGTGCCGGTCGAGCGAGATCGAGGAGATTTGGCAAAGGGCGCTGATCTCGAGAAGCCTCGCGCGGGCCGTCGCAGCCTCGAAACTGCCATCCATCAAGTCGAGGCACATGCGGCGCGCGAGCCCGTTGGTAAGCGCCAAACGGTCCGGGGCGGGAAGCGCGCGCAACTCAGCGACGGCCTCATGGAGCTTGCGCTGCACGAGACGACTTGCGGGCGAACACCCCGCGGCGGCTTCCTCGTCACCTTGCATGGCAGCCCTTTTCCATTCGGTCAAAAATGATTGTTGACGTATGCGTCAGCTCTATGAGTCGGACCAATCGCAATTTTGGAAACGCCGCCATGCGGCGGACGCATGGCTCGAACCGCAGCGCCTCGCGTGATCGTGCTGGGGCGAGATCCTTGTCATTGCAGCCGACCATTGCTATCTGCCTCAGATCACAAGGAAAACCGGGTGTTCGGGCGACGCGATGGAAGTGGAAGCGGGAAGCGGTCGCCCAATCGGCGCGCATGATGGGCACTCAACCGCGCGGCTTTCGCTTGAGGAGCTCAGCCTTTCCTTCGGCGGCGTTGCCGCGATCCACGACGTGTCGCTCGCCATCGGTGCTCGTGAAATCCTGTGTGTGTTGGGTCCCTCAGGCTGTGGCAAATCGACGACCCTGCGCATCGCGGCGGGCGTCGAGCGGCAGGATCGCGGCCGGGTCTTGATCGATGGCCGCGCCGTTTCCGACGATCGCGTGCACCAACCGCCCGAGGCCCGGTCGATCGGCCTCATGTTCCAGGACTTCGCGCTATTCCCGCATCTCACGGTCGCTGACAATGTCGCTTTCGGGCTTCGCGCGAGCCATCGGGCGAAGGAGCGACGTGCCGTGGTCGAGCAGCGGTTGGGGGCGGTCGGCCTCGACGGTATGGCATCGCGCTATCCCCATCAGCTTTCGGGTGGAGAGCAGCAGCGGGTCGCGCTGGCGCGGGCCTTGGCGCCGCAGCCGCAGATCATGTTGATGGACGAGCCGTTCTCGGGCCTCGACACCCGGCTTCGCGATGAGGTGCGGGAGGAGACGCTGAGCGCGCTGCGCGCGGCGGGTGCTGGCGTTCTGATGGTGACGCATGAGCCGGACGAGGCGATGCGTATGGCCGACCGGATCGCGCTGATGCGGGCAGGGCGGGTGGTGCAGATCGGGGCGCCATTCGATCTCTACCGCCACCCGGTCGACCGGAAGGCAGCGGCATTCTTCTCGGATATCAATGTGTTGGAAGGCGTCGTGCGTGGCGGCGCCGTCGAGACGCCGATCGGGCGGATCGATGGGGTCGGGATGGCGGACGGCGTGGCGGTGGAGGTTGTCACGCGCCCGCAACATCTGGAGATCGAGGGCGTCGAGGCAGCGCCGACTTCGTCTCTGCCGACAGACGCGCTGCGGGTTCAGGCGCGTGTGGTGCGGTCCCGCTTCGTCGGCACGCACAGCTTGATCGAGTTGCGGCTCGACCACGGTCTCGATCTATGGCGCGCCATCGTGCCGCAGGCTTGGCTGCCGTCGCCCGGCACCGTGCTGCGGCTCGGGCTGCGGCGCGAGCACTGTCATGTCTTTGCGCGCACGGGGTCCGAGACCGCAATGGACAGGCTCGCAGCGGAATAGTCCCCTGCAGGCCGGGAGGTTAGGGCGCATTTTGCATCCCAGCCTCTTTCCCCTGCCGACGTAACCCAATATGTCTCCCGCTAAGCGCGCCGGCTGAGCCGGCATTCCTGGGCGTCCGCTGACGCCGAGTGACGGGGAGATGGAAGGCGATGGGCCTAAGCGTCTGGCAGATCTTGATCGTGGTGCTCCTGCTCGTGCTGCTCTTCGGCCGGGGAAAGATCTCCGAGCTGATGGGTGACATGGCTAAGGGCATCAAGAGCTTCAAGAAGGGCATGGCCGAGGATCCGGACGAGCCGAAGAAGGTTGCCGAGGCAGCCGAAGAGGCCGTGGATGTGACGCCCGATGCGGTGACCAAGAAAGACAGCGCCTGACGCCTGCCGGGCGCATGGTAGTTCTGGCGGGGGGCTGAATGCTCGATATCGGCTGGTCCGAACTTATGGTGATCGGCGTCCTTGCCCTGCTTGTGGTGGGGCCGAAGGAGCTGCCGGGCCTGTTCCGGACGGTGGGTCAGTATGTCGGCAAGGCGCGTTCGGTGGCGCGGGAGTTCCAGCGTTCGATGGAAGATGCGGCGCGCGACGTGGACGGCGGTGCGCTGAACCAGATCCGCGACGCCAAGCGCGAGTTCGATAAAATGTCGCGCGTCGATTTCAGCGAGCAGGCGAAGCGCGCGCAGGACAGCCTGATGTCGGGAGGCAAGTCTTCGGGGGACAAGTCGTCTGGCGATAGCACCGAGGCGTCGGCGGCGAAGGCGGGCGCGGCTGCGACCGATCCAGCTCCCGCCCAGCCCGAAGCGCAAGCCGAACCGAAGCCCGAACCTGCGCAGGCGGTTGCAGCGGCCCCAGACCCCGTCGAACCCGCGCAGGCCGTGCAGACCGCGCAAGACAAGGCCTGAGATGCCCGCGCGCGACGACGAAGCCCATATCGAGGCCAGCTCCGCCC
>JBCDFC010000339.1:0-2831 GCA_039178805.1 Pseudomonadota bacterium
CCATCGGCTTCGGCGCGCAGACGCTGGTGCGCGACATCATCTCGGGCGCGTTCTTCCTGCTCGATGACGCGTTCCGCAAGGGCGAATACATTGATGTGGGGAGCGTGAAGGGCACGGTCGAAAAGATCTCGCTCCGCTCGTTTCAGCTCCGCCACCATCTCGGCATGCTCCACACGATCCCCTTTGGCGAGGTGCAGTTTCTCACCAACTTCTCGCGCGACTGGGTGATGATGAAGCTGCCGCTGCGGCTGACCTACGACACGGATGTCGAGAAAGTGCGCAAGCTCGTGAAGAAGCTCGGCATCAGTCTCTTGGAGGACCCGACCGTCGGCCATCTGTTCCTGCAGCCCCTGAAGTCGCAGGGGGTCATCCAGATGGAAGACTCGGCCATGATCGTGCGCGTGAAGTTCATGACGAAGCCCGGCGACCAGTGGGTCGTGCGCAAGCGCGTCTATGCGGATATCCGGGAGCTTTTCGATCGCGAGGGCATCAAGTTCGCCCATCGCGAGGTGACGGTCCGCATCCCCGATCTCGACGGCAAAAAGGCCGACGAGTTGACGCCCGAAGATCGGCAGGCGATCGGCGCCGCGACCCGGGCCAATCTCGATGTGATCGAAGCCGAACAGGTCCAGATGCGCCCGACCGGCACCGGCGGCCCCATCGACGACCGATAGAGCCGATCAGAAGCTTCGAGGCCCTCCAAGGCCTCGTAAGCGGAATCGCGGCGGCGCCGCGATGCTCGTTGCGTTCGCGGGCGTCGGCTCGGCGCGTGACGGTGGTGCTCATGCGGTGGCGAGCGCTGCTTTCATCGTGTCGAGGAGGGCCAGACGGCGACGCTTCATCTCGTGCAGATGATCGTCGGAGGTCGGCTCAACATCGGTCTCGGCGCGGTGAATGGCGCGGTTCAGGGTGTGGTACTCCTCCGCCTCGCGCGCGAAATGCGCGTCCGAAGCCGTGCGGGCGCTGATCACTGCAGCATCGACCTCGAGCATTTCTGGCAGTTCGTGGGGCACGTGGCTCATCGTCTTCTCCCGTTCTGTGTGGGGGCGAGAGAAGCCCGTCGCGGCAGGTCGCGCTTTGCGCTTGATCAATCGGCCTTGGCGGTTGCAGCGCATTGGGTGGGCGCAGGCCCCGGTCATTCGAGACCGAGTTTCGCCTTTACGATGCCCTGCACCGCTTGAGGGTTAGCCTTCCCGCCCGTGGCTTTCATGACTTGGCCCACGAACCAACCCGCGAGGCTCGGCTTGGCCTTCGCCTGCTCGACCTTGTCCGTGTTGGCGGCGATCACCGCGTCGACAGCGGCCTCGATGGCGCCGGTGTCCGTCACCTGCTTCATGCCACGCGCCTCGACGATCTCCGCAGGGTCGCCACCTTCCGCGTACACGATCTCGAAGAGGTCCTTAGCGATCTTGCCCGAGATGTCGCCCTTCTTGATGAGGGCGAGGATACCGCCGAGCTGGGCCGCGGACATCGGGCTCTCCTCGATCGTGTGGCCCTCTTTGTTGAGGCGCCCGAAGAGCTCGTTGATCACCCAATTCGCGGCCTGCTTGCCATCCGCCTCGGCCGCCACCGCCTCGAAGAAATCGGCATTCGCGCGTTCGGCGACGAGGACCGATGCATCGTATTCCGTGATCCCGTAGGTATTGACGAGGCGCGCTTTCTTGGCGTCCGGCAGCTCAGGGAGGGTGGCGGCGACGGCTTCAATCTCTGCTTCGCCAAGCTCGAGCGGCAGAAGGTCCGGATCGGGGAAATAGCGGTAGTCATGCGCCTCCTCCTTGGATCGCATGGACCGGGTCTCACCCTTGCCCGGATCGTAGAGACGCGTCTCCTGATCGACCGTGCCACCATCCTCGACGAGGTCGATCTGGCGGCGCGCCTCGTAATCGATCGCCGCCATGATAAAGCGCATGGAGTTCATGTTCTTGATCTCGCAGCGCGTGCCGAGATGGCCGAAATCCCCGGTCTCGCGATAGCGCTCATAGTCGCCCGGTCGGCAGACCGAGACGTTCACATCGGCGCGGAGACTGCCCTCCTGCATGTTGCCGTCGCAGGTGCCGAGATAGCGCATGATCTGGCGGAGCTTGCGGACATACTCCGCCGCCTCCTCCGGCCCGCGGATGTCCGGGCGGCTGACAATCTCCATCAGCGCCGTGCCCGTTCGGTTGAGATCGACGAAGGAGAGGGCGGGGTCCATGTCGTGCACGGATTTGCCCGCATCCTGTTCGAGATGGATGCGCTCGATCCGCACGCGGCGCGCGATCCCGGGTTCGATATCGACCAGCACCTCGCCCTCGCCCACGATGGGGTGCTTGAACTGGCTAATCTGATAGCCCTGCGGCAGGTCGGGGTAGAAGTACTGCTTGCGGTCGAAGATCGAGCGGCGGTTGATCGCGGCCTTGAGACCCAGCCCAGTTCGGATCGCCTGCTCGATGCAGAAAGCGTTGATGACGGGCAGCATGCCGGGCATGGCCGCGTCGACGAGGGCGACATTGGTATTGGGCTCGGCACCGAAGGCGGTGGAGGCGCCGGAGAAAAGCTTCGAGGCGCTCGCGACCTGGGCATGCACCTCCATGCCGATCACGACTTCCCACTGTCCCGTCCCACCCTCATAGCGCTTGGGCTCGGGCTCCTTGTAGGCTAGCGCCTCGGCCTGCTTCTCCAGCGTCTCGCTCATCGCGCTTCTCCCACCTGATCCCGTGGCAGTCTATGGCGCGACCGCGCGTGCCGGGCAAGGTGACGGCGGCGCAGGAAACGGGCTGCTCCGGCCGGATCGTGGTGCTAGTCCCGGTTCGAACGAGAACGAGAGAACGGGACGCATGCAGATCACCAAC
>JBCDFC010000340.1:0-2771 GCA_039178805.1 Pseudomonadota bacterium
AAGCGTGGCCTGGGCACTTCGCTTGTTGCGAATACCGTCCGCCACGAGCCACACGCTCTGCGAGTCTCGCTCAAAGAATCCCGAGATCGCTGTGGCACCCTGGCGCCGCATCTCATCGCGAGCGCTATCAGGAACATCCTCGATGCTCTGCACGACGCGAACACGGTCAAGAAGCTGCTCGGGCATCCCGTCGATGTACTGCGAGACTTGCCCCACGGTGCTGCCCTGGCCCGGGGCGTCCTTCGACCTAAAAAGCGCGACGCCGGTCTCCGTCTCGCGGGTCTTGAGCTTTTCGACGAATGCATCGAACGCCTCATTGATAGCCTGGCGCTCCTCACCTGCAGGGAACGGGCGCTTGAAGCCCCATGGCGTGATGATGGCCGCATTTTCGGGCCCGAAGTTCAGGAATGGGCTCCTGCCGCCCTGATCGGCTACTCGATCCTCGACATAGCCCTGAAACGCCCTGGCAGCCATTTCGATGGTGGTGGTCCAGTAGTTTTCACCTCGCCCCTGATCAAGCTCGCGAGCGTTCATCGAGAAATCCGTGGGGACTCTCTTTATCTTCGTCTCGCCAGCCTGCGCGTCCGCCATCTGCTTGAGACGCTGGTTGTATCGGGTCATCGGCGACCGAAGCGAGTCCAGTAGCCCAACACCGTCTGCACGGAACCCGGTAGTGCCCCGGACCTTCTTCAGGATCGCGCTCAGTCCATCGAGCGCGTCGTTGGTCAGTCGCATACCGGCCATGACACCGCGTCGCCGGCTGCCGTCCTCAACGGACCTTATCTCAGTGGTTAGCGATTCCCCGGCGAGCAGCGTGTCAGCAATGCGGTCGAATTCCGCGAGCTGCTCAGCCGATGCCGGTTTACTGTTTCTTTTCCTGTAGCGAAGCTCATCCGCCAGATGATTACGGAGGCGCTGAAGCTGGCCGGCCAAGTCCTCTCGGGCTCGACCCACGAAGTGATCCACGTTCTGCGTCTCTTCAACGTACTCGACCGCCTTGGTTTTCATCGTCTGAACGATATTGATAAGCGCCTCGCGGATCTCTGGGCGCACATTCCCGGAGGGGTTCAGTCCCTCGGTAGCGAACCCGCGATCCGCAAGCGTGCGCGTTCCGTCTTCTTCGGTCTGCCATTGGGGCCGGTTCTTCTTGTCGATGCGGTCAAAGTAGTGATCGAGGGCATGGAACCATTCGTACGCCAGCGATCCAGCACCGCGCATCTTCGTAAGGTTGATGACCGCCCGTTGTGGCTCGTAATGCGCCTTCGCTCCAGACAAGCCATGGCCACGGGCGCCGAAGGCCAGGGCGAGATCTCCGTTCAGCCCAATCGCCTTCGCGGGGATTCCAAGGATGTCGGCGAGATCCGCGAGCCCGTCGTAGGCCGCGTTCACCGCCTCCTGGCGTTCATCTTGATTGTTCCAGTTGCCGAATTCGACCGCGCGTAGGCCGAAGGTCTCCATGACCTTTTCGCCGTCCACGTCTCCGGTGCGGCGCTCTGGACCTTCACGGTTCAGGTCATCGGGCTTGGGAAGATCCGCCTCGCCGAAGGTGGTGTTGGTCTCGATGATCTGTTCGGCGTTTTTCGCCATGTAGAGATTGGCCGCCTCACGGCCATCGAACTGCTGATCGACCACCTTGACCATCTTGCGGTTATTGATCGTGCGCCAGATCTCGAAGACGCGCCCATCGCTGCCCTGTACCGAGCGCACACGGTGCTTCTGCGCGACGGCGAACAGCGGGATAGCCGCTTCAGCGTCCTCTTGAGTCTCGAACACGGGTCCTCCGCGACGAAAGAGGTTTTTGCGCTGGCGGGAGTCGTTGATGGCGAACTTACCCTTATCGCTTCCGGCGACGATCTCGCTTACGGAAAAGCGACGGCGCCACGCGGGCTGATCGGACTTTGGCTGCGCCCTCTTGGCGCGCCCGGTCTGAGTGCTCGTGTCCTTGCGGGCGGCGCCGATCTTCTCTCCGACATCCTGCAGAGAGCCACGGCTGGCTGTCGCGGGCTCTGCGGTCGCTCCTACCTCCTCAGGCCCCCGAGCGGGCGTGCCCGGATCTTCCGACTGTTGGGTCTCTGCAGGCGCTTCCTCCGCCTCCGGGCGCACCTCGGCGGTCTCTGGCTCTACAACCGCTTCGGGCTCAGGAGTAGCTTGCTCCGGAGCTTCCTCGGCCGCGACTTCCGGCGCTGGAGGGGCGGTCTCTTCGGGAGTGGATTCGGCGAGAGCATCCGCGCCCTCTGCCTGGTGAGCCTCCGCAGCCGGAGTATCTGGTACGGCATCGCGGACGATAGAGACGGGGATGCGAGGGATGCCGAGCTGCTGGGCGGCCATCGCTCTATGCAGCCCATCCTGAACAAAGCCTTCACCTGCCATATCCAGAGACGGTGCCGCGAAGGTTTCTCCGTCGCGCATTTTCTGGGCAATGTCGTCGATCTTGTCCGTACGGCTTTCGCGCTTCGTCCGCTCAAACTCTGCGGTTGTCTGATCGGACTGAGCTCGAAGCTCGGTCGCGCGCTGGATGTATTCCTCGGGCGACATGGTGACAACGTCCATCTCCATGCCGAAGCGTGACCGCGCGCCCTCGGGATCGGATGTCAGGTCTCGAACGATCTCTAAGGTCGCGTTGCTGTTCGTATCGCCGACAGTAAATACGGAATCACCGTCCAGATTTGCTCGGTAGTCCTCATCCGTGACCACCTCGGTCTCGACTTCTTCGACGACGGGTGCAGGCATCCGGGGGCGCTGGCCAGGCTCGATCACACCCTCGCGGGCGA
>JBCDFC010000341.1:0-2651 GCA_039178805.1 Pseudomonadota bacterium
CCGGTAACGCGCTCCCGACCACCTACATGGCGGGCGCCATCGACCAGTATGCCGAGGGCTCGCTGATCTTCCCGGCCGTGCGCATTCAGCGCGACTACAAGATGCTGGACGACGTGGTGCGGATGTGCCGCTCGCGCATCCGCGTACCCGATCAGTGGTATGGCGACTATCTGGCCGGGATCGGGGCGGCGCGGATCGGCGAGCGTCGCCTGAAAGAGCTGTGCGAAAAGTACGGCAAGGACACGATCAAGACCTTCATGCGCCACTGGCTCGACTACTCCGAGGAGCGCATGGTGCAGGAGATCAAGAAACTGCCGAAGTCGACGGTGACCAACACCGGGGCACACGATCCCTTCGGCGAGATCCTGCCCGAGGGCATCCCCATCACCGTGACGATCAACATCGACCCCGACGAGGCGATCATCGAGCTCGACCTCACCGAGAACATCGACAACACGAATACCGGGTTCAACGAGTCCATCGCGTGCTCGACCTCTTCCTCGATCGCGGGCGTCTTCAACTCGCTCGATCCGACGATCCCGCGAAACGCCGGCTCGTTCCGCCGCGTGCGGCACAAGCTGCGGGAGGGTGCGGTGATCGGCATCCCCCAGTTCCCGCATTCCTGCTCCGTCGCCACGACAAACGTTGCCGACCGACTGCTGAACATGGTGCAGTCGGGGTTCGCGAAGCTCGGCGACGGCTATGGGCTCGCCGAGGGCGGAATGGGCATGGGGGGCGGGTTTGCCAACGTCTCCGGCAAGGATCACCGCTACGGCGATGCGGCGTACGTCAACCAGCTCTACGTTTCAAGCAATGGTGGCCCGGCCAGCCCCACGACCGATGGTTGGCTGACCCATGCCTTGCCAGTGGCCGCGGGGCTGATGTTCAAGGATTCGGTGGAGATCGACGAGCTAAAGCACCCGATCGAGTTCACCAAGCTCGCAGTGATGCCCGGTTCTGGCGGGGCCGGGCGTCAGCGCGGCGCGCCCGCCATCGAGTGCGCCTATACGCCGAAGAAGCACCCCGTGAACATCCTCTGGCCCTGTGACGGCACAGTTTTCGCGCCAGCCGGGGTGCATGGCGGGCAGCCCGGAACGCGGTGCCATCACGTCAAGATAAGCCGCAATGGCGAGGAAACCGTGCTTGAGACGGTTGTCGAGGAAGTGCTGCTCTACGGCGAACATCTGACGGGCAATCAGTCCGCGGGGGGCGGGTACGGCGATCCCAAAAGCCGCGATCCGCAGAAGGTGCTCGAAGATGTGCTTGAACATTATGAGACGCTTGAGCGGGCCCGGGACGTCTACGCCGTGGTCCTGACAGGGTCGCTCGAAGACGACAGCCTCGAGGTGGACGCAGCGGCGACGAAGGCACTAAGGGCCGCTTAGGGAAGCAGGCGACGGCTTTGACCAGGGCTAGCGGGTCGATCTCATCGAGGCCGCCAAATGATAGCTGCGAGGCCAGATTTGGACCGCAGCAAGTTTGACGAGCGCGAGTTAGTGCCTGATCATGTTGAAGAAGTGCTTTGCGCGGTTGCGGTACCGGTAGAGGAATGGGCTGAAGCTTGGGGTGCGATTGCGCATCGGCATCGGCTCGATGTTCGCCCATTCTCCGCGGGTCGCGGAGCCAAGCGACGTCGTAGGCGCGGTCGGTGAGCAGGATATCGCCCTCGCCAATCGTCCTGAGCAGTGGCACAGCGGATCGGCCGGCCGTTTACCATCTCGCTCGAACCGATGGCGCCTCCGATGGTTCACCATCGACCATCGCGTGGATCTTGGTCGTCAGGCCGCCCCGCGAGCGCCCCATGCATCGGGCCTAAGGCTGAGATCCCGAGGCGGTTGACCGTGTGGATCGGCGCCGGGCACGTCTCGACCTAGCACGTCCTCTAGAAGCTCGCCTGCCTCCGCGAGCCAGACCTGCGCCGGCGCGCAAATACCTTGCTAGACAGGGGCGAGGCACGCAACGCGCTGGCCCGCGCCGTTCGCCCCCGCACTCTTCCACGGCTTAGGCAAGCTTCGAGACCGTAGCTTCCAGAGCCAAGTCCACCGCGCCTCCGGTCTCAACCTCCTGATCGCGGCGATCATCCTTTGGAACACGCGCTACCTACAGGCGGCCTTTGGCAGCCTCGCCGCAGAAGACTCCTCGGCCTCGACCACGCTGATCCGGCACGTCGCGCCCCGCGTCTCGGACCACATTGGCCTGACCGGTGACTACATTTGGCCCGCAGACAGGCACCCAGAGCCCGCTGAGCTGCGCCCTCTGCGCCGCGCAAGCTCATGCCTCACCGCATGAGGTCCCAGATTGTTACTGTGAGCCGGACAGTCCGACCACTTTCATGTCGTCAGGCCCGTAAGGTCATGCTCTCGCCCGGACTGCTCCAGCTCCTGCGCGACTACTGGCGCGAGGCCCGGCCGGACGCCTGGCTGTTTCCCGGCAAGCCCCGGATCACCCCCGTTCTCCTCTCGCCAGCTCCACCGGGCCTTCAGCTCGGCGAAGTATCTCGCCGGTATCAAGAAGCCGGGCAGCACGCAGCATACGCTGCGCCACAGCTTCGCGACGCACCTGCTCGAGGCCGGGACCGATGTGCGCGTGATCCAGGTGCTGCTCGGGCATGCAAAGCTCAGCACGACGGCGCGCTACACCCATGTCGCCAC
>JBCDFC010000342.1:0-2505 GCA_039178805.1 Pseudomonadota bacterium
GCTGCCCGAGCGGCTGTCGAAACCGTGGGCCGCGTCCGGCCATAACGCCCAGTCTACCGGTTGACCGCGTTCGGCCCAGGCCTCGGCCTGACGCAGACAGGGTGCCGAAGGCGTCCAGTCGTCCCGCCCGCCGAGGAGCAGCAAGAGCGGGCTTGCCAGGGCCTCCTCGTCAAGATCGAAGCCGCAGAAGGGATAGAACGCGGCAGCGAAGGCCAGCGGCTCATCGTCAGGGTCGAGAGCCTCGCCGAGCCGACCGACCGCGGCGAGCATCACGGCGGTGGCTCCCTTCGACCAGCCAATGGCGCCGATCCGGTCGGGCGCGAGATCGAGGCGCTCCGCCAACACGCTGCGTGCAGCAAAGAGATCCGCTGCCATCTGCTGCTCGCCAACACGCAACTGATCGGCCGCCACAGAGCGCACTCCGCGGTTCGAGAAGTGGTCGAGGACAAGTGCGGCTATGCCGGCATCAGCCAGAAGCTCGGCAGCCCGATCCTGCCGCGCGCCGGTGCCGCCGGCACCGTGGCTCAGGATGGCGGCGCCTCGCAAGGCGCCCTCTGTCGGCAGGATCAGCCGCCCGGCGATCGTGACCCCCTCCGGCGCGGCATCGGCAAAGTCGGCGAAGTCGAACCCGGCGCGCGTCGGCACGGCGACAGGCTCGCCGGCCTCGAGACCGAAGCGGCCACATGTGGCGAGCGCTGCGAGGGCCGCCGCGGTCGCGAGCGTCAACGCCGGGCGCCGCCGGGCGGTCTGCACAGCACGGTTTCGCCTCCAGAGCTCGATCGGGGGGTTGGACAAGACTGACTCTCCGCGCTCGGAAGGAGGGGCCGGGAGCGCGCGCCGGAGGCTGCTCCCTCTGTCCAGATACGGTGCTCGCTCGGCGTATCAATCCGCTACATCGTCATCGCTTCAGATCTTCCCGCAGGCGCAACACTGCGGCTTGGCCACCTCTGAGATCGTCTCAGAGCAGCACTCGCGCACTCGGGCAACGCGGCGGTAATCATCCAGAGACGGGTCGGCCATGTGCTTGCCGTTCCGGGTCGGCCGCGACCTCCCGATTCGTCATCGAGCCCGACCGGCAGAGAAGACGACGAAGCCCGTCCTCTGCGAGGCCAGGTCCCCTCAGGTTTTGGGGCACACCTAACGCACATCGCTACGCGACATGCGATCCGCCTACCGGCGGCTCAAGATCCTGACTTCAAGCGGCTTTACGACCGTTCAATCTCGGCTCAATCCCTCGTCAGAGGCGACGCACTATGCGTCTGGGGACGAAGAGTGCATCCCCGGACTGCATCAGGCAACAGGGAAAGCGTGGCACACGTCGGGCGGATTGCCGTCTTTCGCTGCGTCTGCGCCGCGGGGACTGTAAAATGATGGGAGCGGACATTCGTGGGTTCGCCATCAATGGCCTTTTCACGAACGGCTTCCCGTAGGCGGCCGGTGTTAGCCGGACCTCATGACAATGCGACAGAGCAACCCGGCTCCAGTGATGCGATGTCGCGCAGGCCTCCATCGCCACGACGCAGGCTGGCTGCTCGGCCAGTATGGTCGCCAGGCGCGTTCGCGACAACGCGCGGTTGAACAGGACCAACCCGTCCGTCCGGACGCCGCAGAACTGAAAACGGCCCTTCGCGAGGTCGACTGCTAACACGCTGATCTCGGTCATCGATGCGCCCTCTGCTTGGTGCCTCTGGATCTGTCATGGCATGCGAGATGCCGTTGCGTGGGAGCATCCGCCGCATCAGTTCAGCTCGAGGAACTAGAAAGAACCAGGCACGCCCTGCGGCGTGGCGCGGAGCGCGCGCGCCGTGGCTGGCTCCATCAGGAGATGTGGTCGGCGGAGGAGATCGCTTCCGAATTTGGGCAGAGGCTCAGAGAGCCTGACCGCAGAAGCGACTTCTGAGGGATGCAGCTATCGGCGATTGACCGAGAAATTGCGGCTGCGAGTGGCCGAGCGTCATCTCAGCGCTCCATGGATCACGCTCGACGGGACTGTATTGTCGGTTAGTCGGCGACTTCTCGCGCGCCCCGCCATCGGCGCCCCTGCACATCACGGAGCATCGTTGGCGCCTTTGCGCAGAACCTTGGCCCGTTCTCGAAGGATGGTCGGAGCGGTCCACCCCCAGATCCTCAATGAGCGCCGATGTCTCAGAGCCTTCGTGTCGTCAGTTCTCACGGCCGGCGCTCGTTCAGTAGCAATCGAGAATGAGGAAATGTTTGGATGAGCAACGGGACCTATGAAGAGTTTCGGGATGCACTTCGCACCTTCGAGTCCGGATGGGATCGCGACCGGTACGAGAGCGGTGTAATTCAGGATTGGCAGCTCGATCAGTGGGCTGGAGGGTCCGTCACGGACTATTTCCCCTCTTACTCCAGCTGGGGTGATCTTACGGACACAGAGTGGGACGCGATGTCCTATCAGTCCATGAACAGCCTCGGTTTTGTCGGCTATCAGTTCGGCGAGGCGCTGCTCATCGACCTTGGCTACTACGATGATGATCTGTTCTA
>JBCDFC010000343.1:0-2453 GCA_039178805.1 Pseudomonadota bacterium
CCGGGCGCGGTCTTCAGCGAAATCCGCCGGCGCAAGGACAGTTTCTGAGGCCCTCGGGCTCGACGCAGGGGCCGCCCCGGGCGATGATCCCGCATTCGCGTTGATCGGATTACCCCATGCCCCCCAGCGACCCGCCCCGCGTCGAGACCCCACCCGAACGCCGCAAGCTGGACCTTGCGCCGCTGCACGACCTGCTGCTGTCGCTCTACCGCAATGTGGGCGACTTCGAGATGGTGCTGAAACTCGGGCTCGGCCGGAACCTCGCCGATATCGCCCCCGAAACCCTGCCCGAGCGCCTGCGTTACCTAAAGGCACTGGAAGCTTTCGACGCGCAGGGGAGCCTGCTCGACCTGCGGCAGGCGCTGCTGGACCAGAACGAGCTTGAATCGCGGCGAGAGTACATCGACCGCGCTTTCGACAGTGTGCTCGGCCCACCTCCACCAAAGAACTTTAATGATCGTGAGGCTGTTGAGCGCTGGTTCGACTCGCATGATCCAGACATCGCTGTGGTGTGTGCCGCGCGCGCAGCGCTTCGGGTGGCGCCGTTGCTCGCTTCCGACGATGTCGGTGAGGCGCCCTCTGTCCTCATTCTGCCCTCGCTCCGTGCTATCGCTGCGCCCTGGCTCGCGGGCACATGGCCGAGTAAGCATGCAAATATCTCCGCTGCCGCTGACGCCGCTGCCCGCGCTGCATACGCCGCCGATCACGATGCCGCCGCCGTGGCCGCCGCCGCCGCTGCCACCGACGCGGCCGCGTTTGCTGCCTTCAGCGCCGACACGTCTGACGGCCTCGCCGTCCCCGCAGCCGCCGACGCATGCGTTGCCGCCTACTCCACTGGATACACTGCCGTCCCCGAAAACGTCGATGCTGCCGCTCTGCGCGAGGGATACGGTGCGGCAGCGCTCATGCGTCGCTCGCTCTGGGCGGATGGGGAGATGCCGGATGCCTTGGCCGAGGCCTGGAGCGCGCTGAAAGCCCGACTGCTGGCGCGGGAGGGCGAGCACTGGGAGGTGTGGACCGAGTGGTACGAGGCGCGCCTCCGCGGGGACCCCGGCAATCCCAATCTCGAATACGAACGCGTCACCAGCCCCGAGATCGACTGGGACGCCGGCCCCGCCACCGTCAACGCCAAGATCAAGGAGATCATCGAACGGCATTCTCGCATCACGTCGCCAGCCCGCGACGATCCAACCGACGAGCGAAGTACAGCAGAAGAGCTCGAAGCGCTGCTCAGATCGCCGCAGCTGCGCGTTGCGTTAGTCGATTACACGCTCGACAAGCTGGCCAAGCTGATACGCGTCAGACCTTTCACGAACGAGAGTGCGGCCACGGAGGACACTGCGGCAGCGCAGGAACGTGAGACGATGCTTGCGGAGATCGCCGAGCTGATCACCGACCTAATCGCGGATCTACGGAGCAGATCGAATGTCGAAAAGGAGCTGGTGATCGAGTTGGAGCGCTATGCTCTCGAAGCGAAGGCGCGAAGTCAGCCAGTCCGTGCAGGTCGATTGTGGGACCTCGGTCTTTCACTCAATGATTTCGTCGAAGACGAGGACGTCGAGTTTGGGCTGAACAAGCGGCATTTCTCGAAGCTCGAGCGCGTGGTCGATAAGCACACTGGTTTGATGCAGGCCTACTTCGCGAGCGAGTTGGCGCGATTGCGGTATGCGAGCCGCATCACGGTCGCAGACGATGCGGAACCGGTTCGAGCTATCGAGGCACTCGAATTGGCGGTCGATGGGATTGAGCAGCTCACCCTCGATGAGATCCGTGCTGATGACGAAGTTGCCGCTGTAACGGAGGATCAGATCCGGGCGCTCCGCAGTACTCTCCGCCGGTTGGAGCGGGCGCAGCGGTCAAGCGATGCAGGCGCGGAACAGGAGCAGCGTGCGCGCTTCTGGGAGCACGCAAAGCCCGCGCTGATCGGCGTTGTGAGGTTGAAGCTCCGCGTGCTCCAGGAAGCACCGACCGTTATCGGCGGGCTAGCGGGTGTCGAAACACTGCTCCCCGGTGCCTTGCAGCAGGCGGTGGAGATGGTCGAGGAGTTGCTTGGCAACCTGCCAGAACTTTGACGGCCGGCGGTCCTCGCGTCATTGCCCGGCTTGACCTGGTAATCCAGTTTCGCTGGTCTCGCTGTTCTGGATCGCCGGGTCGGGGCCCGGCGATGACCGGGGTGCTGGGTTGCTGGAGGCGTGGCGGCCGGCGCTCGGGCTTGCCGGTCTTTGGTTGGGGGGGTATAGGCGCGGCGTCGTTGGGCGGGAGGGCCTTTATGCCGAAGATCAATGGGAACGAGATCCGGGTCGGGAATGTCCTCGAACACAACGGGGGTCTCTGGGTCGCGGTCAAGACCGACCATGTGAAGCCGGGCAAGGGCGGGGCCTTTGCGCAGGTGGAGATGAAGAACCTGCGCAACGGCTCGAAGCTCAACGAACGCTTCCGCTCGGCCGACAAGG
>JBCDFC010000344.1:0-2071 GCA_039178805.1 Pseudomonadota bacterium
GAGGGTTGCGCTGTCTTGTAGACCGGCCTCTTCGAAGGCGGCACTAAGCGAGGCGACGCCTGAGATATGGATCGTATGGCCGGGGAAATCGGCCTCGACCTGATCGCGGATCTCGCGCGCGATCCGCTTCACCTCGGAGGCGATGTTGGGGATGTCGCCAGGCAGCTGGACGGTCGCGCTGATCAGCGTCGCATCGGCGTCGCGCGAGACAACGAAGCCGTTGAGCAGCGGCTCCGCCATCGCCGTCTCACGAAGCCCCTCGATTGTGGCTGCGTCGAGCGCGCTGGGGTCGAACACGAGGTCTTCGACGATCAAATCGTCGCCGTCGCCGCGGGTGTTCTGAAAGTTTGTCAGGCTGTCGACGCGGCTCACGTAGGGCAGGTTCACCCAGGCCGCCTCCGTCAGCGCATGAACCGCGCTGAGCGTGTCCTTCGTAAACACCGCGCCGTCCTTGGGAATGACGACAAAGACCGTGTTATCCGGGCGACCAAAGGTTGCCTGCGCCTTTTCGTTGGCGATGAAATCTGGGTTGTCGTCGCCGAAGAGCACCCGGTAGTCGCCGGCGAATTGCAGCGTCGACACCCCATAGCCAAGGCCGAGGCAGACCGCGATCGACAGCGGCACGACAAGCCATCTGAACCGGATAGAGATCGCTGCCACCGCACGTCCGACATGCTCCCATCGTCCTGCCCCGGTCATGTCATCCCTCCCAGAAATGAACAGTACGGTACCGTCCATATCCTAGAGGCAATCGATGCAGCAAGAGGGGCTAGTCAAAAAAATGGACGATCCCGTATCATGGGGCTGGGGATCAAAAGGAGCGGCGATGACCGAGCAGATACGCAAGCCAGGCAGCCCACCGGATCGGATCGTGAAGGCAGCGCGCCGCCTCTACTTCTCGCAGCCGGTCAGCACCGTCTCCACCGATCTGCTGGCGCGCGAGGCCTCGGTCTCGAAGACGACGCTCTACAAGTACTTCCCTGACATGGCCGACGTTTTGCGGGCTGTCGTGGAGGGTGAGGCGGAACGCTTCGAGACAGGTGTCCCAACCACAGTCGATAGCCCCGAAAGCCTGCGCGAGACGTTGGTGCAGTATGGCGAGAAGCTGCTTGGGTTCCTGAATGAGGCTGAGATCATCCAGTTCGCGCGCGTCATGCGTGAAGAGGCGCGCACCCATCCCGATGTGGCGCGGACCTTCTACGATGCCGCCTACGGCCGAACCCATTTGAGGATCGCAGCGTTCATCGAGGAAGGGCTTGCCAGAGGCTACCTGCGATCAACGCTCAACAGCGACGAGCTGGCCGAACAACTCATCGGCATGTGGGAGTCACTCCGCTACGTGCAGGCACAACTGGCCCTCACCGACCGGCCGTACGAAGATCCGAGAGCTTGGTCTGAGAAATGCGTGGCGACACTGCTGGGAACGGCATCTGAAATCAGGACTTAGATCGTCATCTCGGATGGGATAAAGGGCCGTCCGAGTAGAGGAACCAAAGCTTCTTTCAATATTGAAATCCAGACTCGACAGTAAGCTATGCTGACCTCTTTCAGCGTTCGAATGCGCATCGACGGATCGTGGTCTTCACTTGGACGACTCACCAATAAGGGCTTCGGCCAGTTGTTGGCCAAAGCGGGCGGCGGCTACGGACAAGGTGCGGCCCTTCAGTTGAGCGACGTGCAGGGACCCGTCTGGCAGGCGGGGGGTGACAAGGGGGATGCTCGCGATGCCCGCGCTCATCAGCTCCGGCGGCACACCGATCCTGAGCTCAAAGGCGATCGCTTGCGTCTGGGAGACGAAATTGCGCAGCAGCACATAGCTGTCGGCCTCGATCGAGGGGGTCAGGCGGACCGAGAGCCGGTCGGCATAGCGGTCGAGGATGCGACGCATCGAATAGGCATGGGTCGGCAGTGCCAGCGGATACGCCAGACAGTCGAGGAACGACAGGCGCTCAGCGCCCGCAAGCGGGTGATCGGCGGCAAGCAACACATGGATCGGCTGGGCCACCGATAGGAGCGTGAGGGACTCCGCCCGCCGCGGCGGCTCGAACACCAGCGCGAGATCGGCGTCAAA